>JAQVMG010000009.1 GCA_028703755.1 Thermoplasmata archaeon
GAGGCCGGGTTTTAGCTTCTTCTCCAACATTTTGCCAATGTACTTGTCGGTTTTTTCGAATACGTCTTCGTCGACATATGTGTCATAGATGCGGTCGATTTTCAGTTTGTGCAGAACGGAATCGTCAGCGTGCTGGGTTCCCACATAATGCTGGCCCCCCATCGACTGGTAGAAATCCTGGTACATTACCGCACCTGTGCTGGCAATTGCGTCCACCAGGCCGTACTTTATCATATCGCGGATTACCTTTCTCATACCGCCGGCTATCAGGGCGCCGGACAGCCCCAATATAATAGTCGGACGTTCTTTATCCGTCAGCATTCTCTCCCAGACGTTTGCGCAAATTCCGAGGTTGCGGCTCTGAATGCTGCTTCCCTGAAATGCCGTGACCAACTGGTCTATGGTCTGGATGCGTTCCATATCTATCTGGTTTACCGGGGTGCGAAGTATGTCCGACTTCTTCATGGTAAAAGTCCTTCCATAAACCATTATCAAACACACATATTTAGTGTTTATCCAAGTGTAACAAAATTTATTAAACCGCAAAGGCTTCTGACCGATGCCAACCCGGTAAAAAAAATTGTTACATGCATGCTGGGGGGCGGAGGTTCAGCATGAAAACCGTCAAGAACGCGGTCGGACGTGACATTCCCACAGAACTCGAAGGACGAAAGCTCAAACCCTACAAAGGCTTATTCAAGAATCCCCCAAGGGGGCGCAAAGCCGGCGGCTATTTTGGATATGTAAAGCCGGGCGACAAGAAACTTCAGCCCTCTCTGGAGGATGCGATATCCGCCTGCGGACTGAAGGACGGCATGACCGTAAGTTTCCACCACCATCTGAGGGACGGAGATTACGTTGTCAACATGGTGATGAAAACCATTGCCGAAATGGGCTTCAAGAACATGGTTGTGGCACCTTCCGCGCTTTTCCCCTGCCATGAACCTCTGGTCGAACTCATAGATCAGGGTATCATCCACAGCATCGAGGGAAGCGTCAACGGACCCATCGGTGATGCGATATCCCACGGGCGGATGAAAGGTCTGAGCATTCTCAGGTCCCATGGCGGCCGGGTAAGGGCCATCGAGTCCGGCGAGCTCAAGATTGATGTGGCCTTTGTGGGGGCTCCGACAGCCGACGATCAGGGCAACTGCAACGGCCTCCACGGAAAAAGCGCCTGCGGCTTCCTTGGCTATCCGGTGGCAGATTCATTTTACGCAAGGAAAGTCGTAGCCATCACAGATAACCTGGTTGACTACCCTGCGCTTCCGATACAAATCTCGGCTGACTATGTGGATTACGTCGTGAGGGTTCCGAGCATCGGGGACAACCAGAAAATTGTTTCCGGGACAACAAAAATCGCCACTGACCCGCAGAAAACATCCATTGCCCAGGCTGCTTTGGAACTGATGATCCATGCCGGCATGGTCCGGAACGGAATGTCATATCAGGCAGGCGCAGGCGGAATCTCTCTGGCTACCACAAAATTCCTCGGCGATTACATGAAGGCAAATAACATTGTGGCTGCATGGATGGACGGCGGTGTCACCGAACATCTTATTGATATATACAAGAACGGTAACTGCAAAGCCATACTGAGCGGCCAGAGCTTTGATGTGGCCAGCGTGCAGGACATGCTGACCAACCCGGACCATGTGGCCATAACTCCGAACTATTATGCAAACCCATGGAACAAGGGATGTCTCGTAAACATACTGGACACCGTTGTACTCGGAGCCACCGAAGCAGACATTGACTTCAACATCAATGTCAACACCCACTCGGACGGAAGGCTGTTGCACGGAATCGGAGGCCACCAGGACACAGCAGCAGGCGCAGAGCTCTCCATAATGATGATGCCCGTGTTCCGGAAAACCAACGCCATAATCCGCGACCGCGTGACAACTGTTTCGGCCCCATCCCATTCAGTGGATGCCATTGTGACAGATTACGGCATAGCAATTAATCCGGCCAGAAAGGACCTCCTGAAGAAACTCAAGGGAACCCCGCTGAAGCTGGTGGATATAAAAGAACTGAGAGATATCGCATATTCCGAAGCGGGAAAACCGGAAGAACCTGAATATCTAGACAGAATCGTGTCCGCGGTCCAGTTCCGCGACGGCACATATCTTGATGTCATAAGACAGATCAAGGAGTAATCGAATGGCGGAGAAATGGGAGACAAAGATAACAAAGGTCGAACCTGACAATCTTCTCATCTCAGGATATCCGCTCCAGGAACTCGTCGAGAAAAAGACGCTTCTGGATGTAGCCCATCTGCTTGTTTCGGGCGAGCTTCCGGACGTGCGAACCCGCGAACAGCTCAGGAAGACTGCGCTTCAGGCGGTCATGCTCCCGGCACCGCCGATAGCCAGGAATCCCAAGGAGGACATATCAAAGAGCCTCGAGAAATGCCTGCTGTTGGACGACGCGCTCCTTGACTATCCAGACAGACCCACAAAAAAGACCGCATTCGCCCTTGGCAGGGTTGCTCGGTACCTTGCACATCTCAACAACACCGAGAAGATGCTGGACGGGCTCACCGGCGATGAGGACCTCTCGCTGATCCTTTTCCGGATATTCACAGGCCGACAGCCACCAAATGAAAAACACTCGCGCCTCCTTGAAGCTATGATAACAGCCTGTGTAGACCACGGAGTCACACCGCCCTCAGCCCAGGCAACAATTATAGCGTCCTCTGTCAGAGCCAGTTACGAAGTCAGCATAGCGCACGGTGTCGGTGCCATAACAGATGTCCACGGCGGCGCCGGCGCAAAAGCGGCCCTATTCTTCAGGGAATCAATCCAGAGTTCAGCCGACGTGAAAGCCGTCGTCGATGATTACCAGAAGCAGAAAAAACGCATACCCGGCCTTGGGCACCGCGTGCACAAGAACGACCCGAGGCGCGACGTACTTTGGAGACTAGCGAAGGAGTCAGGCGTCGCCGGAAGGAATGTCGAGATGTCAATGAAAATTTCCGCTGTTTTTAAAGAATCTTCAGGCAAGGACCTTCCGATAAATGTTGATGGTGTGATAGGGGCGATTGTAGCGGACTTCGGTCTGGATGTCTCTGCAGCAAAAACGATATTCATCATCGGCAGGGTTGCAGGTCTTTCTGCCCATCACTACGAAGAGTACTCCAGGCCGCAGATGAGGCAGATAGGCTTCGAGGATGCCATTTACACAGGAAAATCCAAACGCTCCGTTCCGGGAGGGGTGGCATGATGGAACCCATTCACCCGCTGAAACACTGGATGTCCATGTTCCCGGACAAGTTCGTGTCGGAAGACAGAATTTTTTCCAACATCCACAGAGGCGACCGCATATTCATCGGAACGGCATGCGCAGAACCTCAGTACCTGGTCAAGGCGTTCATGAATTACATCGAGAAGAATCCCAACCAGATATTCGATGCCGAGATTTTCCATGTCTGGACTCTGGGTGTTGCACCTTACAGCGACCCCAAGTTCAAGAGCAATTTCAGACAGAACTCTTTCTTCATATCGGCAAGCACCCGCGAGGCGGTCAATGAAGGCCTGGCGGATTACAGCCCAACGTTCCTTTCGGAGATCCCGGACCTCTTCAAAAAGCGGGCCATCCCGCTGGATGTGGCCCTTGTCCAGACATCCCCTCCGGACCGCCACGGTTTCATGAGCTTCGGCGTGAGCGTAGACATTGTCAAAGCAGCAGTCGACGCCGCCACCCTGGTTATAGTTCAGATCAATCCGGCTATGCCCCGCACACACGGTGACGGTTACATTCACATCAGCAATGTCAATTACGGAATTATCCATGACGAGCCGATACTCATCTACGAGGATGATGCCGACGACGATATTGCCCACAAGATCGGCAGTTATGTCTCGAAACTGGTCGAGAACGGCGATACCATCCAGGTAGGTTACGGCGCACTTCCCAACGAGATTCTGCGGAACCTGAAGGACAAGAAGCACCTGGGCATTCACACCGAACTGATTAGCGACGGTCTCGTCGACCTCATAAAAACCGGCGCGGTCGACAATTCAATGAAGACCATAAACAGGGGAAAATCGGTCGTCTCATTCTGCATGGGCACCCAGCCGACATATGATTTCGTTCACGATAATCCTTCAGTCTACTTCCGGACGATTGACTACACAAACGACCCGCTGGTCATAGCCCAGCATGACAACATGGTTGCCATAAACAGCGCGCTGGAGATAGACCTCACCGGCCAGGCGACGGCCGAATCTCTCGGGAAAAAATTCTACAGCAGTGTCGGCGGCCAGGCGGATTTCATGCGCGGCGCCATGCTGGCAAAGAACGGTAAAACGATCCTAACAATCCAATCCACCGCGGACAACGGCAACATCTCCAGGATTGTCCCCTGCCTCAAGGAAGGGGCCAGCGTCACCCTGCACCGCGGCGACATCCATTATGTCGTGACTGAATACGGAATAGCTTATCTGCACGGAAAGAACATCCGCGAGAGGGCTATGGAACTGATTTCCATCGCGCATCCGAAATTCCGTCCCGAGCTCATAAGGCAGGCAAAAGCCCTCAACCTCATCTACACCGACCAGGCCTTCATACCCGGCAAGAAGGGCGAATACCCAGAAGAGTTGGAAACCTTCAGAACGACCGATGAGGGCCTCGAGGTCCTGCTCAGGCCCATCAAGATCACTGATGAGCCGATGGTTAAGGATTTCTTTTATGATTTATCTGACAAGAGCATGTACCGTCGGTTCCTCTCGGTGCGTAAGGACATGCCCCACGAGCGCCTCCAGGAGTTTGTCATAATCAATTACATGAAGGAAATGGTGATTGTGGCGAGCATAGGCGGCGAGGGCATGGAGCGCATCGTCGGTATCGGCCAGTACGGAATAAATGAGAACACGCACACAGCCGAGGTTGCTTTCGTTGTGAGGGACGATTTCCACGGCAAGGGCATCGGCCATGAACTGCTGAAATACCTCACATACCTTGCCAAGAAACAGGGCCTGCTCGGGTTCACTGCCGAAGTGCTGGTGGAGAACACGCCGATGCTGAAACTGTTTGAGAAGATGGGATTCATGATAGAGAAGCGCTCCACTTCCGGAGTATACGAGATGAAGATGTTGTTCAGGGAGGCATGAGGATGGAACTAGCTGACATAAAATACCTATTCGAGCCAAGGGCGGTAGCTGTCATAGGCGCCTCCCAGGAAAAGAACAAGGTCGGCTGCAAGTTGATGGAGAATCTGATGGCTCTGGATTTCAAGGGCAAGATATATCCTGTAAACACCAAGGGCGGCGAGATTTACGGAATGAAAGTTCATACCGATATCAATGACATCGGCGGTCCGGTAGACATGGCCGTGATAGTAATTCCCGCCAAGTTTGTTTACAGCGCCGTGGAATCATGCGGCCGCAAAGGCGTGAAATTCCTTGTCATAATCACGTCCGGTTTCTCGGAAGTCGGCAACCTCGCAGAGGAGAGAAAAATCGTCGAATACGCCCATGCGCATGGCATGAGGGTGCTGGGTCCTAACATATTCGGCATATATTCCGGCAAGGTGGGTCTCAATGCGACCTTCGGCCCCAGGGACATCAACCGCGGCAATGTGGCAATCATAACACAGAGCGGTGCCCTCGGAATCGCCATGATAGGCAAGACAGCGACCGAGAACATCGGCCTCAGTGCCATAGTCTCCGTCGGTAACAAGGCCGACATCGAGGAAGCGGAACTTCTGGAATACCTAATTGACGACGAAGAAACCAAGATCATTCTCCTGTACATAGAGGGCGTCCACAGCGGGGAGAGGATGGTCGAGTTCCTGAAGAAGGCAACTCAGAAGAAACCGGTCATCGTCATCAAGTCGGGCCGTTCGAAGAGAGGTGCCATGGCAGCCGCCTCGCACACAGGTGCCCTTGCAGGCGCTGACGAGATATTCGATTCGATAATGAAGCAGTGCGGCGTGCTGCGCGCGGAGAGCCTCCAGGAGGCGTTCAACTGGTGCAAATTCCTCGCGAGTTCTCCGCTTCCGACCGGCCGCAGCACGGTCATAATCACGAACGGCGGCGGTGTGGGTGTCATGGCAACCGACGCGTGCGAGAAATACAAGGTCGAACTTCTTGACGACCCGGTGGCCACAAAGGAGATTTTCGGGTCGGTTACACCCGATTTCGGTTCCACGAAGAATCCTATAGATATCACGGGCCAGGCGCTCGCCAAACATTACGACGGGGGCCTTTGCGCAGCTCTTAAGGATACCAGGATAAATGCGGTCATCGCATTGTACTGCCAGACTGCGGATTTTGACAAAGCGACTTACACTGACATGATAGTCAAAAACGTCCAGAAATACCGCGAGGGCGGTAAGCCCATCGTCTTTTCGCTCGTCGGAGGGGAGGAGGTCGAGGAATGCATCCGTGAACTCAGGCGTCAAGGCGCCCCAGTATTCGGCGACGTCTACGAAGCCGTCCAGTGCTTCGGCATACTGTTCAGGCATCTTGAGCATCTGTCACGCGCAGCTGAGGAAGCGGAAGAACCCGACATGGATTTGGAATGCATGCAAAATATCCTATCCGAGGTCCGCGCCGAGGGGAGGACATTCCTGCTATCACACGAAGCCCAGTCGCTGATGAAAGCGGCAGGCATACCGGTCCCGGAAAGCAAGATAGCGACCAACATCCGCGAAGCAGTGGAATTCTCCGAGCAGATTGGGTATCCGGTCGTAATGAAGATAGCATCCAAGGACATCATACATAAGAGCGACGCAGGCGGTGTGGCGCTGGACCTTCTGAACAAGGAAGAAGTGATGGACGCTTACCAGGCCATAATCCGGAACGCACGGAAGTACAAGCCCGACGCAGTAATCAAAGGCGTAGAAATCGTAAGGATGATTCAGAAGGGCACCGAGACAATTATCGGCGCAAGGCGCGACAGGGCGTTCGGCCCGGTCATCATGTTCGGCCTCGGCGGGATATATGTCGAGGTTCTGAAGGATGTCGCATTCAGGGCTCTCCCGCTGGACCGGCGGGAGATTATCAGCATGCTGAAGGACATTCGCTCCTACTCGCTGCTTCTGGGCGTGCGCGGCGAGACTCAGCGCGACATCGAAAGCATAGTTGACACAATAATTAAATTGGGGAAGGTCATACGAAAATGCGAGGACATCTCGGATGTGGAGATCAACCCGCTTACCGTTTACGAGCAGGGGCACGGGGCTATGGCCGTGGACGTCAGGATACTGTTAACAGACAAAAACAGGGGTGAAAAGAAATGAAAACCAGAATCGTGTTCGCATCTATGAGCGAGAGCGCGGGAAAGACAAGCATGATAGTGGGTCTCGGCAAAGCGCTGGGAAAGAAAATCGGCTACATGAAGCCCATGGGGGACCGCCTCCTCTACCAGAAGAAGAGGCTCTGGGACTATGATTCCGCCCTTGTCACCAACATATTCGGCCTCAGGCTGAAGCCGGAAGATATCACAATAGGCTTCGAGCACTCGAAGCTCGGGTACATGTACGATGACAATGGCCGAAAGCAGAAACTGCTGGAGATTGCCGGAACCATTGAACAGGATTGCGACATCCTCTTCGTTGAATCCGGGAGAAACCTGAGATACGGATCTTCTGTCAACCTGGACGCAGTCCACATCGCCAAGGACCTCGATGCCAAGCTCGTTGTCGTTTTGGCGGGCACCGAAGACACGATGATGGATGACATGGCTTTTCTGAAGAAGTCTGTGGATATCAAGGGCGTCAAACTGCTGGGCGTCATAATCAACAAGGTCGTTGATGTCGATGATTTCGAGGCAACACACATGGACGCCATCAAGAAGATGGGTATCGACGTCCTGGGCATCGTTCCGTTCAAGGAAACCCTCACCCAGTTCTCCATGAACTATCTGGCCGACATGCTTTTCGCCAAGGTCCTGGCAGGCGACAATGAGCTGCTCAAGCCGGTCAAGAACATCTTCGTCGGGGCTATGTCAGCATCCGCCGCTATGAGGGAACCGGCCTTCAAGAAGCCGGGCAAGCTGATAATAACCAGCGGGGACAGAAGCGACATAATACTGGCCGCACTTGAGACAGACACATCCGGAATCGTGCTCACAAACAACATCCTCCCATCATCCAACATAATCTCCAAAGCAGCGTCCGTCAAGGTTCCGCTGCTGCTCGTTCACTCGGATACATTCCATGTTGCCAAGCAGGTCGACGACGCTGTGCCGCTTTTGACCAAGGACAATGCCGCCAAGATAAAAGCGCTCGAAGATTCCGCGAAGAAGATGGACCTCAGGAAGTTCCACTAAGGCCTTAGCGGTCCGGCGGTATGAAGTTGTGCAGGTCGCCTATCTGGGGATTTCTCTTCCCCTCCGATACAAGGCACATGTTGACGTCTATCATCACAGGCTTGTCCAGAAGATACTTGTCGTACAGCATTCTCAGCGTGTCGTAGTACCTTCTTGCGGTGGCATGGTCCGGCGCCGAGAACCTCAGCACCCAGTCAAATTCGCCGTTAACGTAGAAGAAGTTGGTCAGCCGGACGTTCTGCTTCCTCGGTTCTTCTCCAGTCAACCTCTTTATGAAGATATCAACCAGCCCCTCGCTCATTGGCTTGGTCTTCATAAGAACGATGTAGCAGACATGGCCCAGCTGTTTCTCGTCCAGAACAGCTGTGTAGCCCCAGATAATGCCATCATCCTCCAGTTGCTTCTTCTTGCGCCATACCTTCTGCCGGTATGTACCGAGGTCCCTGGCAATCTCCATGTCGCTCCTGGTCGGGTCCGAGAGTAGCGCATTCACAATCTTCTCGTCAAGCGTCTCTTTTTTACTCAATGACTCATTTTCGGCCATTATTTCACCTTTTGTTACAATGACTTATTACAACATTCTTTATGTGTAACGCCTTAATATAGTTAATGGAAGTGAATGAAGTGCAGGACAGGAAAACGGAAATGGACTACGAGAAGATAACGATCTATCCGTTTGACTACGACGCTGAGAAGCGCCAGGAGCTTCACACACTGCTTAAGAAACTCGGTATCAAGTTCAACTACGAGAACTGGAACTGATCAGATTCAATGCAGGCATCGGCCCGGCTGCCGAACACTCGGTCTGGCCGATGCCTGTCCTCCTATACCTACCGGCCCTCTATTTGTTTTAATTTATTGTCGGGCCGGAAGTTATAGTTCGTAAGCCACGCACCTGATTTATCAAAGCCGATTGGCTTTGATTTTATTTGTTTGAAAATGTACGGTGCATGGCGGTATACCTACGCAACGTTGTATGAAAATGTAATTATAGAATGTATCTCTTAATTGCTCAAATGTGCAATAAGTTTAAATACTTCATCGCATATGTGCATATTATGCCCGGAAGACGAGGAAGACACAGATGCCCAAGATGGGTGACCGATGTGCCAGAAGTGCAATTCTTCAAGCCAGCAGGCGTTCCGCTGAGAACGCTCCAGGTTATAGAATTGACAGTTGACGAACTTGAAACTTTGCGCCTGGTTGATATTGAAGGCCTGACGCAGGAAGATGCCTCAGTGAAGATGGGGATATCCAGACGGACCTTCTGGAACGATCTCATGAGCGCCAGAAGAAAAGTTGCATTTGCGCTTGTGAACGGTCAGGCAATTCAAATTCGCGGTGGTGCCTACAGCGTCGCCGGAACAGATGAGGAAAGGAGGAAAAAAATATGCCAAACGGAAATGGAACAGGACCCTGGGGCCGCGGAAGAATGAGTGGCCGAGGGGCAGGATATTGCGCAGGATATGATCGTCCAGGATACGCGAACCCGGGTTCGGGCCGCGGTTTTGGAATGGGTTACGGCCGTGGAATGGGCCGTGGTCGCGGTCCCAGCCGGGGATTCGGCATGGGCTTCGGTCGCGGTCCCGGATACGGCCCGGCGTTCGAGCCGCCCGATTATCCGGCAAGGTCAGTACCGGTTTACAGGGAACCTTCCCCCGAGGAGGAGAAGCAGTTCCTTGAGAACCTGGTCAAGGATCTGGAAGCGGAACTGGAGGACGTGAAAGCCCGAATGAAGGAGCTGGCCAAGGAGAAGAAATAGCCAGCTTCTCTCTTTATTTTTTTTGGGGTTGTTCAGATGGCCGACCAGAACGAAACCCGAAAGATAATCGATGATAATCTGAGCACGGTATCCAACATTATTGCAGTCATGAGCGGCAAAGGCGGTGTAGGAAAGACCAGCATCGCGGTCAATCTGGCTTACGCTTTGGAAGCCAAAGGAAAATCTGTCGGTCTGCTGGATGCGGATTTCACCGGACCGAACGTGCCGAAGATGCTGGGTATCGAGAACGAAACAATTACCGCTGATAGAAACAAAATCATCCCGGTCAAAGCCAGAAACGGAATATCTGTCATATCAACCGCTTTCCTGTACAGCGACAGGGATTTGCCCGTGATTTGGCGCGGCCCGATAAAGATGCAGGTAATCAATCAATTTCTCGGGGAAGTGGAATGGGGGAAACTGGATTATCTGATTATTGATTTGCCGCCGGGCACCGGCGATGAATCCCTTAGCATTGCACAGCAGATACCGGGGGCCAATGCGTTGATTGTGACAACGCCCCAGGATGTTGCTCTTCTCGATTCCAGGAAATCAGTGACATTCGCTAAACAACTAAACATGAATGTTCTGGGAATAATAGAGAATATGAGCGGCATGAAATGCCCGCACTGCGGAAAAAATATCGATCTGTTCAAAAATGGTGGCGGAGAAAATGCAGCAAAAGAACTTGGTGTAAATTTTCTTGGGCGGCTGCCTTTGGACCCCCATATGGTCCTGGCAGGAGATTCAGGAAATCCACTGATTGAAAATGATGATTCCGAGATATCAAGCTCATTTTTAGAAATTGTAAATGAAATAGAGGAGATATTGAAAAATAAAGGTGGAAATTAAGAGGTGAAAATATGAAAATAGCAATAACATCGACAGGAAAGGATTTGGAATCGCAGGTTGACCCAAGATTCGGCCGTTGCCAGCACTTTATTGTTCTGGATCCGGATACAATGAAATTCAGCAGCCATGACAATCAGGCCGGTATGCAGAGAGGCGGGGCCGGACCCATGGCTGCCAAAGCCATCTCGGACCTTGGTGCCACCGTGGTTATAACCGGGGATGTCGGACCGAATGCCTTCGATGCGCTCAAGGCTGCCGGAATTCAGGCATTCATCGGTGCCAGCGGTACAGTGGCCCAAGCAATACAGAAATGGAAGAACAAGCAACTGAAGGAGATTGGAAGTGCAAGTGTGACCGAACATTCCGGAATGAGGTGATGATATGAAAATATGCATACCTACAATGGGTGGGCGGGGAATGGACGAAGCTGTTGGCGAACATTTTGGCAGGGTCCCCACTTACACAATCGTGGATAATGAGACCGGAAAGGTGCAGGTCATTCAGAATAACACCACCCACATGGGCGGCTCCGGCTACGCTCCTGACCTGATATCCGGTCACGGGGCCAATATTATGCTCTGCGGCGGCCTTGGGAGAAAAGCCATCCAGATGTTCGAGGAGAAGGGCATCATGGTCTATGTAGGGGCAACCGGCACGGTTGCCGATGCTATAGGCCTGTGGAAGGCCGGCAAATTACAGCCCGCAACAAATGAAACCGCCTGTCAGCAGCATGCGTTCCGCGGAGAAGGACACGGCGATGGGCACGGGGAAGGACATCATCACCATGATTGAGGAACAGAAATGTCTCATGCCTACGGCCCGGTCCCATCCAGAAGATTTGGGCGTTCGATAGGGGTTAGCCCCATCCCGCCTAAGACGTGCTCCTACTCGTGTGTCTATTGCCAGCTTGGAAAAACCACCGACATGAGGGCGGAGCGCGGCAGATTCTTTGATCCGAAAGAGATAGAAAAAGACATTGAAAACACAGTCACCTCATGCGGATGTAAAGCGGACTTCATCACCATAGTGGGTGACGGAGAGCCAACACTCTCCGCCAACATAGGCGAACTGATATCCTTCTGCAAATCACACTTGAAAATCCCGGTGGCCATAATAACAAACGGTTCATTGCTCTGGAATGCCGAATTGCAGCTACAGCTCCGAGTGGCGGACGTAGTTTCGGTTACTGTTTCCGCCGGGGATGAAGAGACATTCCGCAAGATCCACCGCCCGCACGGTTCTCTGAAATTTTCCGAGGTCATGTCCGGAATGGAAACATTCAGAAAAAGTTATCAGGGAAAGTTCTGGGCAGAGGTCATGCTTGTTGCCGGTTTGAATGATTCCAATGAATCCATAGTCAGCATAAAAAAGCAGCTTCAGCGCCTTTCTCCTGACAAAGTTTTCATTGCCACGCCAACCCGGCCTCCGACCGAACCATGGGTGAAACCGCCGGACCCGGAATCGGTCCTCAATGCGGCTAGCATACTCGGCGGTTCCCTGGAAATGACCTTTCCGGAGATGGGAAGTTTCAATCCGGGTGAGCATGAAGATGTTGCAGACACAATACTGCAACTCTGCTCCAGACATCCGATGATGGAGAAGCAGGTCAGGGAACTTGAGGCAAGGTTGGGAACCGAAGTGGCAGACAGGATGGCAGATGAGAATGTTGTCCAATGGAAGGAATATATGGGCATCAGGTACCTTCTGCCAGTTAGAAAATAGTAAGGAGAACGATAAAATGACTGTGAATATCGCGATAGCCAGCGGAAAAGGCGGGACCGGAAAGACAACGGTAGCGGTGAACATGGCCCTCAGCCTCGGAGATGTTCAGCTGATTGACTGCGACGTGGAAAATCCCAACGGCCATCTGTTCCTGGGAAAGGAACTGGAAAAGGTGGAACCAGTTAACCTAATAATTCCTGTCATTGACAAAGCCAAATGCACAAAGTGCGGCAAATGCTCGGATTTCTGCCGGTACAACGCATTGGTCACATTCAAGCACGATTCGCTGTTCTTCCCGGAGATGTGCCATGGCTGCGGCGGTTGCATGATGGTATGCCCCGAGAAAGCAATCACCGAGACCACAAGACCCATCGGGAAGATATTCACAACCACAGTCGGAAAAATGGATTTCTGGTCCGGCCTTCTGAACATCGGAGAGCCGATGGCCACGCCGGTGATAAAAAATTTGAAATCACATATCGAGAGTTCGAGAAGCGCACTATTGGATTCTCCGCCTGGCACTGCCTGCCCGGTTATTGAGACCATGTCCGACGCGAATTTCGTGATACTGGTCACAGAGCCGACTCCGTTCGGTCTGCACGACCTGAAGCTGTCTATTGATGTAGTCAGAATGCTTGACATCCCGTTCGGTGTCATCGTAAACCGCATGGGTTCCGGCGACGACAGGGTCCAGATGCACTGCAAGGCAGAGGAAATAAACCTTCTGATGGAGATTCCGCAGAGTCAAGAAATTGCGAGCCTCTACTCGAAGGGCATTCCGTTCGTCACTGTGATGCCGGAATGGAAAGAAAAGTTCATGGACCTTTATGATCGGATCTCAAAGGAGGTCGGGCAATGAAGCAGATTACCATCATCAGCGGCAAAGGTGGCACAGGCAAAACTACAATTGCCGCCGCATTCGCCTCACTAGCGAAAAACGCCGTTTTTGCAGATTGCGACGTGGATGCAGCCGACCTTCATCTCATTCTGAATCCGGAGATCAAGGAAACAATGACATTTAAAGGTCTGAAGATTGCCGTGAAAGACCCTGCAAAATGCACATCCTGCGCCAAATGCCTGGAGCACTGCCGATTCAATGCAATTGACGAAAATTTCAACATAAAACCAATGGGCTGCGAGGGGTGCGGCGTGTGCGAGTATGTATGCTCCACAAAAGCCATAACGCTGGTTGACAGGATTTCAGGCCATGCTTTCCTTTCGGAAACAAGGTTCGGTCCCATGGCTCATGCAGTACTGAAAACCGCAGAGGAGGCCTCGGGAATGCTCGTCTCCCTGGTTCGAGAGAACGCGAAGCGGCTGGCCAGGGAGCAGAACCGCGACCTGATAATAATCGATGGCCCGCCCGGAATCGGATGCCCTGTGATATCCGCAATTTCCGGTGTTGATTTAGTTCTGGTCGTATCTGAGCCCACTGTTTCAGGAGTACATGACGCCGAGAGAGTTATCGGCGTCGCCAAACACTTCCGGGTTCCGGCGCTTCTTCTGGTCAACAAGTTTGATCTGAACATCCAGAAGACCGAAGAACTGGAAAAGTTCTGCCTGGACAGCGGCGTTGGACTTGCAGGCCGTTTGCCCTATGACAATCTGACGACAGAGGCGATGATTGCCCAGAAAACACTTATAGAATATTCGGATGATGCACCCATATCGAAAGAACTGAGCCGTATATGGGAATTACTGAGAGGTGTTATTGATGGCCAATGAAAAATCCAGGCACGGAACAAAGACAGGCACCAGGAAAATCGGGATAATAATCTGCAACCGCTACCATAATTGCGCGGGTGGAAAATGCTTCCGGGCGCTGGCAAACCGCGAAGGCGCATTTTCAATCTACGGCAAAGATGAAGAAGTGGAGATTGCCGGTTATACCTCATGCGGTGGCTGTCCCGGTGGGAATGTTGAATACGCCCCGGATGAGATGGTGAAGAACGGTGTTCAGGCAATACATTTGGCTACTGGCCTTATAGTAGGCTACCCCCCCTGCCCTAACATTGTCAGGTTCAAAAATTACATTGAAAAGAAATACGGGATTCCCGTGATAATCGGCACCCACCCAATTCCTCAGAAGTATTACCTGGTGCACAGCAAGTTGGGCACCTGGGAGTCAAAGGAATGGCAGGAAATCATAAAGCTGACTCTGCCCGACGAAGTATGCCGCAAATCCTATGACTGATGGACCCGTATTCCCAGCAATCATTAGCGAGAGGTGAATGCGAATATGAAATGTATTAATAATCAGCATTCGCCAGATTGTCAATACATTCTATATTACAATCTCCGTCTTTGGAATTTCCGCAAAATTTGAGTTCGATAACGTGTCAATTTTGCGGCTATACGCCCAGGACCATGCCTTCTTCATTCGTCTTGAAGGCCTTGCCGGGCGTCTGCTTCTTGTGAGCGGCGATTTCATCCTTTATTGTTTGGGCCAGTCTCTTGATGCCTTCGTCAATCTGCTCATCGGTGGCGTAAGTGAAATTCAGCCTCATCGTGTTGCGGCCGTTCTTGTTGCAGAAGAACGAAGCGCCGTGGACGTAAGCGACGTTATGCTCAAGGGCCCGGACGAACATCTCCTTCGTGTCGATGTATTCCGGTAGGGTCACCCAGATGAACATCCCGCCTTCCGGCCGGGTCCATTTGACCTCGGGCGGGAAGTGCTTGTCCATTGCCGCAAGCATGTGAAACATCTTTCCCTTGTAAAGAGTCTTGATCTTCTCGAGATGCTCATCGATGTAGCCCCTGGTCAGATACTCTGCGGCGATGAACTGACCGAATGTGTTGGTGCATAGGTCGGTGGTCTGCTTGCCGATGATGAGTTTGTTCAGCAGTTCCTTCTCGGCAATGCACCAGGCAATCCTGAAACCGGGAGCCAGCACCTTGGAGAACGTGCCCAGGTAGATGATCCTTCCGTCTGTGTCCATTGTCTTGATTGGCTTGATTGCGGTTCCGGCGTATCTGAGCTCGGAATACGGGGCGTCCTCTATTATTATCAGGTCATATTTTTTGGCAATTTCCAGCATCCGGACCCTTCTGTCCATGGGCATCGTCACGCCGGACGGATTCTGGAACGCCGGGATAAGGTAAAGCAGTTTGGGGTTCCGGCCGTGCATCTGAAGCTGGCGGATCTTCTCCTCGAGGTGGTCCGGGTTCATGCCCATGTCATCTTCGGGAACACTTTCCATGATCGCCCCGTAAGACTTGAAAGCGTTCGTGCCTCCCAGGTAAGTCGGGGCACCCACCAGCACAGTGTCGTCCGGGTCAAGAAGCGTTTTTGCAATCAGGTCCAGCGCCTGCTGCGAGCCTGATGTTATGAGGACATTGTGGTAGTCGATATGCATGCCCTTGCCGTTCATCCTTTCAGCTATGGCCTTCCTGAGCTCTGTCACGCCTTCCGTCGTGCCGTACTGGAGAATGTTTGGCCCCTTCTCGTCCAGAAGGTAATTGCATATCTCCCTCACCTTGTCGACCGGGAAGGCCTCCGGGTTCGGCAGGCCGCCGGCAAAGGATATGACCTCCTTCCTTTCTGTGAGCTTCAGCAGCTCACGGATTTCGGACGCTTTCATCTCCCTGGCGTTTTTCGAGTATAGGTGCGAAAATTTGCTAGCCATTCACATACCTCCTTGCACACAGGCAGTGCTAACGGTCTGCACCGAACCACTGCACCTGCAAGGTAGTCATTTATTCCTAATATAACTTCCGAATCCTGCCCATGTTGGCGCAGTCAAAAGGCGCGTGTTTTATTAACAAAGCGAACTATATCGCCAATCATGACATTCGGCAGAATGATGGGGCTTGCAGAGCCTCTGACATCGCGGGAGGGAAAGCTCACATTGCTGGCTCTCATCATGATGCTCTATGTCATAGCCCTGTTTCTGTCAGTAGCGATACATGAAATATTTGGCCATATGCTCTTCACAACCCTTCTGGGAGGCGATGCGTATGCCGTATATCTCTCGCCCGGGAATGGCTACGTGTCCTTCTGGCTTCCGCCGGAGCTGACTGCCGCTGAAGGTGCCTTAATTTACATGTCCGGAATTCTTGTCCAGCTGCTGATCGGGACGCTTGTTTTGCTGCTCGTTCTTCCCAGGATCAAGAACTTCGTCCTTGGGCTGTTCACACTGATGTTCTGCATCGGAATGACCGTACATTCCTCGATGTACCTATTCATGGGCTACATCTACTCCACCGGCGACACCAGGTACGCCGTAGCAATGCTGGGTATTTCCCCGGACGCCTTCCTAGTGGCCGGGATAATACTGGCCGGCATTTTCACGATTTACATTTCCATGGCCGGTCTCAAATTCCTGGGGAGATACATGGACCTGGAGGAGGACAGGGAACGGTCCGCAGCACTCTTCATCTTCTGGTTCCCGCCGCTCCTGCTGGGCGGAATCATCTCCTTTATTGTTTCGCTTGGCCTTCCCCGCAACGAGATTGCCTATCCCATACTGAACTCCGCCATACTTATCCTGTTCCTGGGCGTCGCGCTCATGCTTGTTCCGATGTTCTCAGAGCCGAAGAAGGAAACCGAACACCGGCTGTCGATAAAAAGCATACTGGCAGTAGTGGTGTGCTTCCTGGTCGTGATGGCCGGCTGGGCAGGTATCTTCGGACTAAGCCAAAGCACAGCCCACGGCCTTCTGCTTCATGACCCTCCTGTTCAGGTGGAGCATTTCTACATGGATTCATCCATTGGAAACGTTGCACTGACAGTCTTTGCGAATGGCACGGTCAGGACCGAGATTACCCTGAGGAACCTAATGGAGTCCCCGTCACCTCTGGAGGAAAGGATATACCGCACATTCAACACCCGCCCAAACTGGGACAGGTACATCGCCCGCTCACAGAGTCTTATATCTACCATGTTCGGCATCCCGCGGGAAACGGCTGAAAATCTCACTTTCAGCACCGAACTCAGCCCAATCAGGTCAGCGGATTACTCGGATGAACTGGGCAGGAAATGCATGACATACATCAGCATCGCGGACATCGGGACCAGGCAGGCCCATATGACCTATGACGACATAATCGCGATTCAGGAAATTGAGCCTGTCACGGGAGACTATATCCTGGAGATTGCTGACCCTTGGATGGGCCAGAGCGGTTACCTTGACGAAGTCCGAGTGTCATGGAACGAGAGCCTCGCCAACCTGGAAATCCTCGCCTGGAATGACGGCCTTCCTTCAATTGCATACAACTTTGGAAACACGACGGTACGGAGCGTCGGCTGGTCAAATGCAAATATCAGCACATCGCCGACAACATACCGGTTTGTTTTCGGTATCATTGAGGATTAAGCGGCCTCATCGTCGGTGAGGCCCGTGTAAAGAAGAAGCGCAAGGCCGAACCAGCTGAGCGTAAGAATGACCATCGGAAGATTGCCTATTCCCAGGAAAACCTGAATTGCCAGGAGTACGAGCGGCACTCCGAAGCCCAGGAAACCGAACAGGATTTTCCTGCCCTCTGAATGCATAATCTGGTTCATGTTCATATTTCGCAAGGATACAGAGGTTGTTTAAAAATTTAACTGTGCAGTGCGGCAGCCTTTTTCAGAGCTGCGATCTCGCCTGCGGGCCCGCGTTTTCCCCTGAACACCGCCGAGCCTGCGACATAAATGCTGGCTCCGGCTTTGACCACATCTCCGACATTGTGCTCGTTGATGCCGCCGTCAACCTCTATCTCGATGCCGATCCCAAGCTCCTCGGCGATTCTTCTGGCCTCGGCGATCTTCGGGAAATGCTCTGTCATGCATTTCTGCCCGCCGAATCCCGGGTTAACGGTCATTATCACAATCAAGTCCAGCTCAGTCATGAATGGTTCAACCTGAGAAATGGGGTTGCAGGGGTTCAATGCCATTCCGACTTTGACGCCGAGGTCCCTGAAATGCCCGATTGTTTCTTTCGGGCCGTCCTTCGACTCAATGTGGAAAGTGAGCCAGTCGCTTCCGGCCTCAACAAACTCTTTTGCATACTTCATCGGATGGTTGATCATGAGGTGGGTGTCGAAAGGAATTTTGGACAGCACTTTCAATTCCCTCGCGAAGGCAGGGCCGAATGTGATATTCGGAACGAAGTTTCCGTCCATAACATCGAGATGGACAAGGTCCGCGCCGCTGTCATTTAAAATCATTATGGCATCGCCCAGGCGGGTCAGGTCGGCTGAGAGTATGGAAGGCGCTATTTTCACGGTTCTTCCTGTCAGAATTAAGCCTCCTCAATTGTACATGTCGAGGAATCGCTGGTTGGATGGTAGAGCATCGTACTCCTCAGGTTCTTCCATCTCCATCACGATATTGACAAGCGAGTTCACTACTTCCTGCATATGGCGGAGCTCGGTCCTGAGCTGCCTGATTTCCTCGATGAGTTCCTGGGTTGTCTTGTCCATGCAATCCCTCCCTTTCAACGGTGTAACGTTAATTACAGATAATATATTTGCGCCTGACTTCTCTCATTTGACTGGCTTATCCGATTCCCTCGGTCCGGGTGTGAACCTTCCGAAATCATTGGCCAGCTTCCTATGTTCGAATCTCTCGCAGTTGCCGCAGTAAAGCCTGCCCGCATTGTTCACCAGAGTGAGCCTGCACCGGCCGCATGCAGCCTTGAGGACGCCCAGCTCAGGATCCTTCGTAGTGAGCTGAAGAGAGGGTGATGCCTGCAGTATCCTTGCTCTGACCAGATCTCCGGGCCTGTATTCCTTCCTGGCATCGTCGGTGTAGGCATCGGTTATTTTTGAAACATGGATTACGCCTGTTTCAGCGGTTCCGATGATTCTTCCGCCCTCATCGGCGCCTCCAATGGTAACCGTAGCCAAGCTGTTGGTCACGCTCCCAACCTCGCCCAGCACAGTGTCGCCGGGCTTCAGCGCCCTTCCGCTTTTAACTTCGGCCACGCTCACTGTCTTGTCTCTGTCATCGAAGCGGACCTTCCCGATTACTGCGGCATAAATCACGCCGCCCTTTTCATAGGTACCGGGGCCGGGAATGTACTCCTCTGCAGCTGCAATGCGGTCCCCCGGCATTGTCATTCCGTTGCTCATGGCCTCACTATCCTGATCAGGGTGACGTCGAACATGGCTTTTTCCTTCGTATGGAAACTGAAGGTATGTCTGATTTCAAAGCTGTAATTTTTCTCGGCGTCGATTATCCATCCGTTGTTGACTATTTTCCTGCTCAGATGGCCTATTGTGCCTGAATTGTGAATGCTGTACACGACACTGGCAATATCCATCGCCTTCTCAAGGAACGGGAGGTCTGCATGCCGGTTCTGTGAGCCGAACGGAGGGTTCATGATGCATGTGTCGAATTTTCCCTCGGCCTTTTCCACCGGAGAGCAGACATAAGTCACTTCACAGCCTGCCAGTCTGGCATTCTCTGACGCGGTTTTCAGTGCCTCCGCATCCGTGTCAAGCCCGGTCACCGAACCGGCGCCCAATAGGCAGGCGCCAATCGAGAATATGCCCGGTCCGCATCCCAGGTCAATCACCCGCTTTCCTGCCACGTCCCCAAAGCTGTGAGCGGTGTAAAGCACATCCGCGGCAATCCTGGCCGGTGTCGGGTACTGCTCCAGGTCCGGCCTTGCGTTTGTGAATCCCTTCAGACTCTGCAGGGTGATTTCCAGTTCTCTCTGTTTCATGCAGCGGTCAGTGCTTTCAATTCATAAAAGGTTTGGTCTCCCCCTGAAAGCCCATGGCTGTTTCAACAGGCAGAAATGTTAATGGCGGTATTTCGCTGTTGACACAATAATAACGCCTATGGCAAATGTTTATACCATGCGCAGACAATATATTCCCAACGATGATAGTCGTGAAGATTTCGGAAAAGATTGAATACAATGTCGAAAAGCTTCAGAAGGGGTTTGAGGTATCGGAGAACATACCAAAGGTCATTATAACCGGACACGGCAAACAATGACCTGTGGGCTCTGGGATGTTTTTCTAGTTCTGAATTAGCGCAAGCCATCAATCAAGCGACTCGATCTGCTTCAGCACCCTCTTGAGCTGTTTCTGCAGGTCCAGGTGCAGGTAAAGGTTGGCAGCCCGTCTGAGTTCTTCCTTTGCCGGGATACCGTCCCCCTTGCTTTTCAGTGCGAGTCCCAGTTCCTCGTAGGCCTCGGCCAATGATATCGGAGTGTTTATCTCGGTGAGGATGTCAATCGCTTTTCTGTAATGCTCAGACATCTTCGTCCAGTCCTTCTTGGCGGCATAGAGCCTTCCGTAGTTCTTGTATATCCCTCCGAGGCCGACCCTGTCACCGATTTTGTTCAGCAGGTCAAGACTTTCGTCAAGGTTCTTCTTGGCTCGGTCCAGTTTGTTCAGCTCTATCAGCGCCTCGCTGGAATTGAACTGGGCCCATGCCTTCATGTTCAGCCACCCGCCCTTTTCCGCATACTCCTTGCATTTGTCGAACTGTGCCAGCGCGCTGTCCCAATCTTTCAGATGAAGATAGGTGTCGCCCAAATTATTGTAAGCCCGCGCAATCTCATAGACTTCGCTCGTCTGCTTCAGATATGTCAGTGCTTCCTGGTAATGGGCGATGGCTTCCTTCATCTCGTGAATGTCCGCATGTATGTTTCCCAGGCCGATATGGGCTGAACCCAGTATCTTCTTGTCATCGGCCCTGAGGGCATGCTCTATTGCCTTTTCCTGGTATTGGCCAGCCTGCTCGTAATTGCCTTTGTTCCAGTAGATGCCGCCAATCAGGTTGCATGCCTGTCCTATGGATTTCGGGTCCTTTGCCTCATCGGCCGCCTCAAGGGCCTGTTCGTAATAGTCAAGGGCGATATCGAACTCCGACCTTTCATTGTGAATGAATCCGAGCTTTCTCAGATACCTGGATATTCTCACAGGATCATTGGCTGCGCGGGCTTCGCCGAGCAGTTTGTTGAAATATTCAAAGGCCTTGTCCCACTCGGCGGAGAAGATGCAGCTCATACCTAGGTCCTCGGTCATGCTGTTGCGTTTCTCCTGGCTCGTCTCGACCTCGATCACCCTGTCCAGATTTTCAAGTTTCTTGATCTCGGAATATATCTTTCTCGCCTTCTCGTAGCCTCCGAAGGTCCTCATGACCTCCGAAAGGTTGCTGGCAAGTTTCGGAAGGTCACCCGGCATGATGTCATTTGGGTCTGAGCCGATGAGCATGCACTGCTTCTTGACGATGAAACCTCCGATGTCGCCCATCTCTCTTTCCATTATGGCGAATATCTGCCCTGTTAATTCGTGGGACATGTACTTCCTCAGCAAACTGTATCTAGCTAGATGCTAATAGTCATTATGATAATTATGCTTTTTGTTCATCAATTCGCCAATTAACAAAAACGCACACGGGAACCATTTTTGGAAGATGTATATGAACTGGGGTGTAAAACGCTGGCCTGAATATTTAGTTCAAAATGGCTTTCGGAAGGGCTGTGTACTTCATTTTTAAGTATATGCAGAGGGATACAGGGATGAGGTATTCCAGATGCCTGAGGACATACAGATATACGAACTGAAGAGGATGGACATCCGGGGGGCGACAGTCATCGACGGCTTCCCAAGCGTCGGTCTGGTCAGTTCAATTGTGGCGAATTATCTAATCAATACCCTGAATCTAACTCAGATTGGAATCATGGATTCTGCTTTTTTTCCTACAGTCTCCCTTGTCCGGGACGGAATTCCCAACAATCCAGTCAGAATATACGCCGGAGAGAAGGTCGGGACCGGAGCCGGTTCCATGGACCAGTTGGTCGTATTCATTTCCGAATTCCAACCTCCGCCGAACCTGGTGAAACCCATCGCAAGCATGATGATCGATTGGGCCCAGGACCAGAGGTGCAAAATGCTCGTATCCCCCGAAGGCCTGGTCATAGACCGGGAAACGATGGATATCGACGAACCGGACGGTGCAGACCTTGGCGTTTACGGCATTGGCAGCACTGACTGGATGCGTGAAGAACTTGAAAGGAACGGAGTGAAGGAATTCACCGAAGGCGTGATAACAGGCGTGGCGGGCGTTCTGCTAAACGAGGGCAAACGCAGGGACTTCAATGTCGCAACACTGCTCGCCGAGGCGCACCCGGATTACCCCGATGCAAGGGCCGCAGCAAAGGTGATGGAGCTCATTGACAAATTCCTGCTGCACATAGACCTGGATGTCAAGCCGCTGTACCAGGAGGCAGAGCGTATCGAGTCCCAACTGAAGAACATTCACAAGCAAACAGCGGACACGAAGACCCCCGGCCAACACCAGCCCTCGATGTACGGATAAATCTGCTTCGGCTAAACAACGGCAATGATTATCTCGCTGCCTTCGGGGCCGCCCATGTAACATACATTCCAGCTGTCCAGCTTCGCAGCCATGTCCGCTTCTTCGAACACAATGTTTTCCAACGGGTACATCTGTGCGCCGCCGGCTGTCCAGCCATTTGAGACCAGCAGGGTGTCTCCCGCGTGAAGCATGCTGCCCCGTATTCTCCAGGGTCCGGTATTGTCCGATTCTATTCCCCGATACGGTTCGATGATGTCTCCGTACCTCTGGTCCGTGACGACGTTGGATATGCCGTGGTCTGCCGCCCAATCCATCGCGTATGTCTCATATTCATACGTCACTTCCTGTACATTGAAAAGCTCTTCGCTGCTGTACGCCAGCGGAAGCGAGATGGCGCAAAACATGATGAAAATACCCAATGCAAAGGCAGGGAGAGGCGCGAAGAACCGATTCTCCTTGGCCTGCTTCAGAAGCCTGCCAATTATGTAGGCAATACCAACGCCGGCTGTGATGGCCAGCGGGATATCAATGAAATTGTAGCTCCTGTAAACGACCATGAAACTGAAGACATCCATCGCTCTTAGCAGCGAAAAGCCCATAACGGAAAGCGGTGCCATGAACATTCCGATGACAAGGTGGCGCATTGTGAATTTCGAATATCTGAGCACATTGAATCCAATCAGGGCAATAACAGAAAGCGCCAGATACGGGAATATCATCCTGAGAAGGGTGTCCGATGTTGTCTGCGCCCCGGTGAAAAGGTTCAGCCTCGAGTTGAGGTACAGCGCCCCGATACCTCCGATGAGGACCAGCACCTTCTCGTCGAAGATTGTCCATATGTTCATCTCGGCATCTTTTCTGAGGAAGAACCACGGCTTGGTCTGTGCGGTCATGGACATTATCCTGGCCAGCACTGCCATGATAATTGCCACGCTTGCCAGCAGCACTGCGTCATTTGCATTGAGCACCTCGGACGCAATCTCCATGTTAGACAGTTTGTAATAAAACACTGACATCATCAGAATGCCCGGACCGAAAACCGCATCCAGGGTGAATTCCTTCAGGGTCCTTACATGATGCTCTGAACGCCGGAAAGCCGTTCCAACCAGCGCGAAGGAGAGTATCAGCAGAGCTATCAGCGAAGTCAGATGGTGCGTGAAGGGCAGTATGACCAGGGTCACAGCCATTGCGGCCCTGAAGCGCCAATCCCTCCTGTTCGTGTACAGGTAGAGTACGAAACACAGCAATGTGATTGCCAGAAGCTGTTTCATTGCTGCGGCAGTGACATAAACGAACAGGCCGGTAAGAGCGGCAAATATGCCTGCTGAAAATGCCGCAAGGTCGTTGCCTGTGAGCTTCCTGGCCAACGCGAATATGAACACGACTGCAAATGAGCCTATCAGCGCGCAGAAGTAGGGGAGAAGTGTGAAAGGTGCAATTCCCAGCACAAGCGAAAATACTGCCAGAAGGAGTGAAAATATTGGCAGCTTCATGTTGTAGGCAAGAAGCCCGCCGTAATCAGGCGTGGACGGATTCGAGCCGGTTTCAATGAAGAGTTCGGAGATGCGCGCCAGAGGAAATCCGTCTATGTTATATGGCAGATCGGAGAACTGAAGGGGCACCAGCCTGGCGCATAGCGCCACAAGGAAAATCAAAATCCCTGCCATGATGATGTTTTTACGGCTCAGATGTTCACCTCCAGCACTCTGTCGAGGGCCGGCGCATCCGCCTCTCTCTCAATCTTCTCTGTCTCCTGCATGAGATCCTTCGGTTTTATCTTGGACATGAGGCTCTCCACAATCAATCCCGAGATTGTGTGGATGGCCACCGAGGCAATGAAGATGGCTGAGAGGATGTAAGGGTTGATGACCGCATGTATAGTCTCTCCGAACATGAGCAGCAGGTTCTGCTGTTCGATGAACTTCACCAGTAAAAATCCAAGAACGACTCCGAGCGATGAGGCAGCGAGGGACAGGATGAACACGTCCTTTACGATGGCCTTCCTTATGTACCCTCTGTTGGCGCCAATGGCCGAGATTATGCCTATCTCATGCCTTCTTTCGATTATCGCCCTGGACACTATCGCTGCGGAGCCGATGAAAGCCAGGGCACCGTCGAGCACGATGAACGTACCGACGACCACCTTGATGCTGCTCCCCCCCTCCTGGACGAACATGCTGACGTAGCTGCCGTTCGTCGCCTTGAACTGCGAGTTGTCCATGTACCGTATGGCAAGTTGAAGCATTTCCCGCTCCTCCTCGCTGATATCGGCGTTTATTGGCGTTACATCCCCGCCGGGTGTGGTTACCACAACGGGCTGCTCCTGCTGACCCAGGTTCTCAATGAATTCAGTCTGGTTTGTGGTCTTGACCCTAATGTATAGAACCGAGTCGCCCCCAATCCCGGCCATCTTCCTTGCGTACGATAGAGGAATCAGAAGTTCATCCTCCGAGTACGGTCCTTCATACACTGCGTCAATCTGCATCTGGAACATCGCCGGGGTTGACGATCCTGTCAGAAGAAACCTGTCCCCCGGGTTCAGGCCGAGGGTTTCGGAGAGTTTTCGTCCTATGACTGCGAACCTTTCGGTGTTGGTGGCCTCACCCCGCACCAGACTGCTTCCTTCGATCTCAAGGAAATCCTCGAGTATCACCCCTCTCACAACAACCGGTTCCCCCTCAATCACGCTGAAGCAGCTGATTTCGGCGCTGGCAGCCTCGACATTGTTTTGGCTCTGGATAGATTCCAGTATGGTGATGTTCAAACTCACGCTGGAATTGACCTGTGAAACTGCGACCATGTCCCCGCCGAACACAGTGGCGGGGGTTTGCTGGATGCCCAGAAGAAGGGGCACCGAGGCGCTGAGAATGAGCGTGCAGAGAACCAATCCGACGATGTTCTTCCTCCTGAGCATTATCATCAGAGACCCCTCCTGGGTGCGAACATCCTGGATGCCTTTATCGCAGGCCAAAGCCCCCCGATGAAGCCGGAGAGAAGCGAGATTGCCAATGGCAGCAACACAGATCTCGCATCCGCAAGCGGCCTGATGAATGACATGATATTCATGACGCTTGATACCGAGGACACTGCGCTGGCTGCGCAGAAGCCCATAGCTGTTCCGAGAATTCCCCCGAAAAGTGTGATGAACAGCGCTTTCAGTACGAAGATCCTGACCACATATTCCCTGCTGGCACCGATCCCCCTCAGCACGCGGATTGTGGGCCCGCTGTATTCCGTTTCGATGGAGATTATGCAGTAGACAAGGAGCGCAGTGATGAGTCCGCTCATGAATATTATTCCCCACAGTCCCTTCTCAACCTGAAAGATTCCTGCTTCGAAATAGCCCAGAACCCCTGTGGTGGGGCTCGCTTCAGCATCTTCAGGGAAGTCTGCCTGTTCCTCATACTGGACCTCGGAATCCACGATCATAAGGAAAGAATAATTGCCCACTAGGTCGGGCCTCAGCATATCCATCTTGTCCCTGGGTATAAGGAGCCAATCATCCGGAACGACGGAATCCTGCGAGTAGAGGTAACTGATGTAAACACTCACGCTTTTATCCTCTTTGGCCAGTATATAGCTCATATTGGCCACGGCAGGGATGGAATCCGCGGCAAGCATCTCAACAAGCTTGTTTCCCATCCATACGCCTGAATTGGCAGTCTCGTCCGTCATATTGAAGCCAAGAGTGTTTTTTGGATCGTAAACCGATGCTACATAGACGTTCTCCGAGGCCCTTCCGTGAAAATCCCTGAGTGTGACATTCGTGAAGCAGAATGCGACGAATGTGGTATTGTTCCCAGGCAGACTGCTTGCGTCGATGCGGCTGACAGCAAAATCCTCATCCGTATATACCAATAGAGGGCCCTGGTCGAAACTGGCCGCAAGTGTCGATGTTGTGTCATGAAGCCCCCCTACCATGGATATAGTGCCTGCAAGATAGGTCGAGCAGAACGCTATCCCAAGGATGGTGGCGAATATCCTGCGGTTCATCTTGGTTGACAGCCTAGTTGTTATGGACAGTCCTTTCACTCCCGATTCTGTCACATGCATGATATTTAGGCATATATTTAGTTAATGCAAATAAGACGCGGCAGACAAAACCGATCTTTGAAATCTAATAGGATTATTCATTCTTCCGCAGCACCGCTATCAATTCGCTGTGTTTCCTGCCGGCATTCAGCGCCAAGTCAATTGGTCTGAACAGCGAATTCAGAGCCGAGAGAGAAGCCTTAAAAGTTCCCGATGCCTGAAG
>JAQVMG010000081.1 GCA_028703755.1 Thermoplasmata archaeon
GGTCCAAACTTTCACGCCGGCCCTCTCCAGATGCCGAAGCGTCATGCCGACATACGGCCGGGAGTTGATATCTCTGGCTTCGATGATTGAATCGTTGTCTGCAAGCGGGCAGGCCAGGAGCAGCGCCGACAGGAACTGCGAACTCTGCCCGTCGATGGCTGTTTTTCCGCCGGCCATCCTTCCGCCGACGCATACCGGCGGGCATCCGTCCCGATTGAGGGATTTTGCGCGTTTGGCCCCGAGGTCTGTGAGCGAACCCAGAAGAGGCGCTATAGGCCTTGAGCGGACCGAGTCATTGCCTGTCAGGGTCGTCGCGCCTTCGCACAGCGCGAAAACCGCTGTCATCAGGCGCATGGTCGTGCCTGAACCGCCGACATCAATCTCAACATCCGGGCGCTTTGGATTTCCGTCGACGCCGGATATACTAAGAACTTCACTTTCAGCCTGCTTGGCCCCGAATTTTTTACAGGCTTCCAGTGTGGCAAGGCAGTCGTCGCAGAGGTTAGGGTTCCGGATTTCTGATTCCCCGTCAGCAAGGCCCGCGATTAGGACCGCTCTGTGTGTGTGGCTCTTGGAAGGCGGTGCCGGGACCGTTCCGCTCAGCCCTCCGGACTTCCCGACGATGAGTTTCACTGTTTTCCCTCCAGCAATGCCGCCCTCATCACTTCCAGCGGCGCGTCGCGGCCCGTGAACAGTTTGAACTGAACCGCGCCTTGGTGCAGCAGCATCTCGACTCCCGGGATTGTCCTGGCGCCTGCCATCCTTGCGTCCCGGAGATGCTGGGTTTCCATGGGTTCATAGACAATGTCGAAAACGTTCATGTTCCGCCGGAAAAGGTCTTTCGGCACGGCAGTCCTGGGGCTGATGCCGCTCATGCCGATGGGCGTGGCATTTATGAGGATGTCCGCTTCAGCCAGCGCTTCCTCCATCCGCTCCAGTCCGGAAGTTTCGATTCGGCTGCCCGAGACCTTGCTGACCGTCGCAGCGATTTTATCTGCCGCGCTCGGTGTTCTGTTCAGAATGAATATCTTTCCTGCATGCTCCAGTGCGAGCGCGACTGCGATGGCCTTCGCCGCTCCGCCCGCACCGAGGACGACCGCATTCCTGCCCTTGATTGGAACACCTGCGGATTTCAGTGCCATCACACAGCCCGCACCGTCCGTGTTATGGCCTACCAGTTTGTTTCCGCTGAGAGTGACGGTGTTCACCGCTCCGATTATCTTCGCTTCCTGGGAAAGTTCATCCAGAAACGGGATGACGGCCACTTTGTGGGGCATTGTGACGCTCAGGCCTGTGAATTCGCCTTTTCTGGTTCTGTTGATGAATCCGGCCAGCTCGGCCGATGGGACCTTGGCCTTCTCGAAAACATACTCTTTGTCAAGGTCCAGATGCGCGAGAGCGGCGTTATGCATCGCAGGGCTCAATGAATGCTCGATTGGGTCGCCTATCACGCACAGGTGCTTCATCTCAGGCCCATCCCCCTGTAAATTTCATTCATCATTCTGAGGTCTAGCTGGCCTGTCGCAGTCGGTTCCCCGACAGAGCAGTAAGTGAGGTAGGAGCCGAGCATCGGTCCGAATACCCTGAGCAGCCCTCCCAGCGGCCCCATGCCGGCGATTATTACATCATCTCTGTGGCCGTGAAGGCTCACGAGTTTTTTGAAATCTTCCGTAGTATCCAGTGTTGCGGCTATCTTGACGAAATCCGCCTGGCCTTTATCCGGGGCGGAATCTGGCACACTCTCAGAATGCAATGAGACGATTGTGCGACATCCCTGTTTCCGAGCCAGGTCAATTATTTCTTCCCGTTCCGCACAGCCAATATCGACATCGATAAACTCGCAGCCGGCCAGAATCGCTTTTTTCAGATTCTCCGGGTTCTTTCTGTCAGTGGCAATCACAGGAACTGCGCAGCCCCGCACCAGCGCCTCAATGTCCGGCGACGGGATGAGATCCAGCCGAAGCTCGGCCATCGAAACGCCGCCCTCGGTGGCTGTGCGGATTGCCCCCTCCGGATCGCTGCCTGCGATGCAGCCGCAGAGCCTGATGACCGGAAGTTTGGATATTGCGCAGATCTTTTCAACTGTTTCTTGAAGAGTCAAATGGCCGGTGTCTATTCTGAAATCAGTGTTCGCATAGTAAGGGGCTCTACCCTCCAGGTAATTCCTGATTTCGGCCTGCCTTTCCTTTCCCTGGGCAAGAAGCGGCCTGTCGGGGCCATTTTTCAACCGTTCCAGCAGTATATTCGTAGGCGCGGTCAGATTGATGATGACTCCGTTCATCCTCAGCCGCCTCATGTTCTCAGGGCGGAGAACCGCGCCTCCGCCTGTCGCAATGACTGTGTTATCTGTCTTTGATAACTGAAGAATCAATTTGCTTTCCAGTTCTCTGAATTGCACTTCACCCTCTATCCTGAACATCTCACCGACCGGACGCCCCTGTTGCTGCTCTAAAATTGCGTCCGTATCCGCGAATGTCATGCCTAAAATTTCGGCGGCCATCTTGCCGACAGCAGTTTTTCCGGCGCCCATCGGGCCAGTGAGGACTATGTTCATAGCCCTGTCTCCTCCAGTGCGGCAGTGAGCAATTCATCCTGAATCTCGGAAATAACAGTTGTACCAATGCCTGTCGGCAGCACCATGTGCACCTTTCCGCCGCGGCTCTTCTTGTCCCCCTTCATGAGGCTGATAAGTTTTTCCCGCTCCAGCCGGTCTTCGGCCTGGCTCGGAAGTCCCAGGGTTTCAGCCAGCTCGGCAATCCTCTTTAGCTCCTTCGCTTTCAGCAGGCCCTTCTTCTCGGACACCCTGGCTGCGAACAGCATGCCTATCGCCACGGCCTCTCCGTGCCTGTATGTTTCGTAGCCCGTGGCGACCTCGAGCGCATGGCCCAGGGTGTGGCCGAAGTTCAGGAGCAGGCGCTTTCCCCGGTCGCGCTCGTCCTCTTGCACGATCCCGGCCTTTATCCTGCTGCATCTGGCAACTGTTTTTTCAAGCAGGCGCTCATCCCGGCGGTTAATTCTGTCAACATTACTTTCCAGCAAGGCGAAGACCTCGGGGTCGGCAGCGATGCCATATTTCACAACCTCTGCAAGACCCGAAACGTAATCCCTGTCCGGCAATGTGGCCAGGACAGAAACGTCGGAAATGACCATGACCGGCTGGTGAAACGCGCCTACGAGGTTCTTTCCCCCGGGAAGGTTCAGCCCGGTCTTGCCCCCGATGGCGCTGTCAACCTGTGCCAGAAGGGTTGTCGGCACCTGTATGATGTCTATTCCTCTCATGTAGGTTGCAGCGACAAACCCCGCCAGGTCGCCCACGACGCCGCCGCCCAGCCCGATTATGCATGAATCCCGTTCGAACCCTGCATCCGAGAGCCTGACATACAGTTGGTTGGCCGCATCCAGGGATTTCGATGCCTCGGAATCGGGAACATCGTAAAGAACATGGGCATGGCCGTGCTTCTTCAGGCTGTCCAGGACCTGTTTTCCGTAAAGTGGATTAACTGTCGGATTGGTGATGACTGCGAATCTCCGGTTCTTTCCGGGAACCAGTTTCCCAATGTCCCCGAGCAGGCCGCGGCCGACAAGGATGCTGCATTTCCTGTCACCGAGATCCAGAGAGATCTCCTCGGTCATTCTGGTGCCTCCTTTTTGTGTCGCATGGTGTTTTGATTTGTAATCATTTCATTTGGGATTCTCAGTCCACACCCCTCCCGAAATGGCCGGTCGTAAATCCTTTCCTGATATTGCGGTCGTCGAACTGCTCCTTCGCGATTATCCTCCGGTATATCTTGACAAACTTGCCCACATCCCTGTCGAGGTCCAGATGGAACCATTTTATTCCGACACCGAGGTATTCTGCGGTCTTATTGAAGAGCCCAAGGTCGGAGCAGTTCAGAACCTCGGTGATTTCTCCGGATTTTCTGGTTCTGAATGTCCTTCCTGATTCATCGCGGAGAACCCGGTCCCTGATTGGCTCCCTTGCGGTCATCAGCACCATCGGCCCGTGAACCGAAACGATGAACCTTTTCGACTTCATCTCAGCCAGTTCGGCAAAATTCAGCTCCGGCGAGATGACCGGTATCCCCGGGTAAGTGGCCAGGTCTATGTCGTTGAACACATTGAGGGACTGGTCAAGGTGTATCTCTGCATCTATTCGGGTTTTCTGCAGCTGCGTGAGAAGTCCGCGCTCCCCGACCATGATGCCGTCGGGTCCAATTTTTTTGATGATATCAATCGCATCTTCCACACCCGAACCTGACATGATGCGCGGCGCTGAGAGAAAGAATCTGGCGCTCTTCACCCTGTCCCTGGCTTCCGCGATTTCCTTGCTGAAAATATCATAATAAACCGCGGCAGCGCCTGCCCTGTCGGCTTCCTTTGCTCCTTCAGGGGTGTGAACCCTGACGAACAGCGAGGCCTGGCCCGGCGCTTTCACAGCCGGCATGGGGGGCAATCTCACCCGTTTGGTGGCAGCCCTTTCCTCAACAGGTTCGAAGTCCTCACCCAAATCGACTTTCAACTCGGTGGAGAATGTCTTGAAGATGCGGTCGCCGTCCCTGGCTCCCTTCACGTCGATGACCACGGAATCCCCTTTTCGGGCCGCCTGAACTTCAGCTCCGTTCATCATGATGGCCCTCACCGTATTGCCGGATTTTTTCCCGCCGTGAAGTGCCATCACGCCGTCCCCCACACGGAGGTCCGCTTCAAGCCGAAGTTCGCCGCTTCGCATCACGCCCAGACAGATTCCCCTGTTCATCGCGAAATCCGCTTCGACGACCGAATCGTTGAAAGCAAAGCCGGTCGTGAACTCCCTGTTGAAGGCCATCTTCAGGGTTTCGATGTCCTTCGGGTCAACTGCGAATTTCCCCGAATAATGCATGTCTATGTATTTTCTGTATACCCTGGCAACTGTGCCGGTGTAAAGCGAACCGCGCATCCGGCCTTCGACCTTGAGAGCGACTGCGCCGGTGACTATCACCTCGGGCAGCTTTTCCAGAAGGCATAGGTCCCTCGTGCTGAGAGGAAATGTTCCGTTGTACTTCTGCCTGCAAGGCTGGGCGCATCTCCCCCTGTTGCCGCTCCTGGCGCCCGCAATCGAAGAGAAAAGGCACTGGCCGCTGTAGCCGAGGCACAGCGCTCCGTGCACGAACATCTCCACGGGGATGTGTTTGGCCATCCCCGCGATCTCCTCAAACCCCAACTCTCTGGGGACTATGATTCTGTCTGCACCTTCCGGAACCGCGTAAATGTTATTTGTCGTCGCCTGGGTCGAAAGATGGACCTCGCATTCCGGTGCATGCTCGCGAATCAGCGGGATGAGGCAAGGGTCCTGTATTATCAATGCGTCTGCACCGGACTGGCCGACCGCTGCAACCATGGTGAAATAGTCCTCAAGCTCACGGTTCTTCACGAGGACATTGGCCGTGACAAAGACCTTCACGCCTTTTTTGTGGCAGAATTCGACCGTGCTTGGCAGCGTAGCAATTCGAAAATTATCAGCCAGCCGCCTTGCGTTGAAAGCTTCCAGGCCCAGATAAACAGCGTCTGCGCCGTTCGCGACTGCCGCTCTCAGGCTGTCCCTGTCTCCGGCCGGTAGGAGCAACTCGATTCGTTCCACGCCTTCCCAATAATGGCCGGGAGTTTTTAAATCTGCTGTCCCCGAACCTTCGCGACATGTGTGTCGGCCTGGGCAATCCCAAGCAACCCTTAAATACCGACTTTCGGCTTACAATCCCGATAGCATGACCGATTACATCCTCCAGACAAAAGGCCTGAAGAAGTCCTTCAGGAACGTCCAGGCAGTCCAGGGAATAGACCTGCACGTCGAGAAAGGCGACATATACGGTTTCCTTGGCCCGAACGGCGCCGGCAAAACAACCACGATAAAGATGATACTGGACCTCACCAAGCCCGATTCCGGGGACATTTTCATAAACGGCGGCAACGCCGGGGAAATGGGTGTATTGGCCCGCCAGGGTATCGGCTATCTGCCGGAGCGCGCGCAGTTCTACCGGAACCTCACTGCAATCCAGACCCTGCATTTCTTCGCGGAGCTCAAGGGCTCCGGCAAGGAAGAGTGCGACGAGATGCTCACCAGGGTCGGAATGGACAAATGGCGCGATGAGAAGGTCGGAACATTCTCCAAGGGCATGGTTCAGCTGGTAGGCGTCGCCCAGGCACTTCTCGGTTCGCCTCACCTTCTGATACTGGATGAGCCCACATCGGGCCTTGACCCAAGATGGTCAAGGGCTCTCAAGGACATCATGCTTGAAATGAACGGCAAGGGCACGACCGTTTTCTTCTCATCCCACCTGCTGTTCGAGGTCCAGGAGCTCTGCAGGCACTGCTCCATCCTCAACAAGGGCCAGGTCGTTATCGAAGACACCGTGTCCAAGGTGAGTGAGGGTCTCTCGGGAAAGCCGAAGATAGTCGTCAGAATAGGCGGAGACCCAGCCCCCGCAATAAAGGCCCTGAGTGACGCGGGTTTCACCGAGGTCCAGGTCCACGGCCAGGTCATATCGGTGTTCGTTGACGCGGCCCAGAAGGCCGGTGTTCTCAAGGCGCTCAGCCAGGCCAACATTGAGATCGAGGACTTCCGCACCGAGGAATCCTCTCTGGAGGACGCGTTCATCAGGTACATAGGCGCAGATTCTACCCCCGGAGGTGACCGCAATGCAGCTTGATATCCATATGGACAAGGCGATGGCAATAGCCAAGAAGGAATTCATGGACAATGTTAGGAACAAATGGGTGCTGGCCCTCAGCATAATTTTCATGCTGCTTGTCGTAGTCCTCTCATATTTCGGAGGCGCATCCAGCGGCGGCGATGTCGAGTTTCAGGGTTTCAAGGCAACAGTCGCCAATATG
>JAQVMG010000010.1 GCA_028703755.1 Thermoplasmata archaeon
CTCGCCCTCGATGCGTATGAGTGCGCCGGGCAGCAGCCCTGCCGGCGCTGAACCGGAATCGGGAGAATAGAACACGGATATACTGGAGGACGTGTTGAAATCGCAAATGGTCATGGTCAGCGAACCGCCTGCTGCCATGCGGACTTTTGTGAGCGTACCCTGAGTGCGGATGATTTTTCCCACATGCTCTTCCCCTATCTCGCCGATTTCCAGCGACAGCGGCTCCAGGGTTGAGGAGTAGATGAAAAGGCCGAGTACACCGACCAATGCCAGAGCTGTCACGGAGATGAGCAGCTTCCTGTCGTCTATCATTTTTTTACCGGGACTTTGCCCATGATCTGAAGAAGTTTGTTCTCAAGGATTTTCGATGGAATATCCGGGAGAGTGATTATGCTTGTCTTTCCTACCATGCCTTTTCCTGACATCCCGAGCCCGACGATGCCTGCATCCCCGAGGGTTTGGAGATATTCCCAGAACTGCGTGTGGCCTCTGGGTTTCCGGCCGAACTCCTCGCACGCAAGGGCATACGCCTTCTCCGCCTCGCCGGTGGTAGCGAAAGCCTTCTTCCGCATCATGCGGGAAATTCCGAGAAGTGCGAGGCGCTGCTGTTCCCCCAGCGCGTTGAGCTTGCTCTCAGTTACGACAGAATAGGTCATGGCCTTGGCCGCCCGAACGTTCTCCGGACCGACGAAATCCAGGCCCTCGTCATTCGCTGACCTTCCGGCGTTCTCCAGAAGTTCGATGGCCAACCTTGCGTCGCCAAACTCGGCCGAAATATCGGCTATGAATTCGACAATATCAGTGTCTACCGTGCCCGGGAAGAAAGCAAGCTCGACCCTCTGGCTCACTATGTCGGCGAGTTCCTCCCTCGAGTACTTATCAAGCACAATCTGGTTGGTCCTTTTCAGTGTCGAGAGAGTTGCGGCATCAAGGAATTCGTTAACCGGCTGCTGGGAGACAAGAATTAGAGAAAGAGAGTGCCGCGAGCCGGTTACCCTTTCCTCGTCAAATCTGGACAGGCTGTAAAGCAGGTCCGGGCCGGCCTTTTTGACGAGGACATTGACCTCATCCAGCACCACAACCAAGTGGACGCTTCCCTTCACAAGGTCCTTTCTCAGTATCTCGAGCATCTCGGCGGTCGAGAAACCGCGGTCCGGGAAGTTGGGCTGGAATCTCTCCAGTATCTTGAGCATCGTGCCGGAAGCGGTGCTGCGCGACCTGCAATTCACAATTGCGAACTCCACCCTCTGGCCTTTCTCCCTGGCCCAGTCCTGGAAGTCGAGGCAGAACCTCTTGGACAGCGAGGATTTGCCTGTGCCGACCGAGCCGGTTATGGCGACCTTCTGGTTCATACCGTCCTCGACTGACGATTTAAGAACAGAGAATATGCGGTTGAGGGGCTCGTCCCTGTGCACCAGTTTTTCCGGGACGTAATCGAAATCCAGCTTTCCTGCATCGGAAATGATGCGCTGCGGCTTTTCCTCGAACCCCGCCATGCGGACAGCATCCCGCTGGGACAGATAAGGTTTTTCCTAGGTTTTGCGGACTGCGGTTTGGGCAATTGATTGGCCGCCGAAGCATTTAGTCCCCTGCTATCCCATTCATCCCCCGCTTGATTATTATTCATTTTCTGATTCGAGGGCAGGGCCTTTCCTGCCCGTCTACATAAATTATATATAATAGGGAAAGCTAAACATAATTAAGGGGCAGGAACACGCATAGGGTGAGCTTATGGCGCTAATGACCAAGACAACGCAGAGCGAGTTCGTCACACTGACAGTGGACGACCTGACAAAGGCTATCAGGAACAGCATAAAGAACGACGTACGCAGCATGCCCGAGGAAGAGGCCAAGGAAATGGCCCAGCATGTGATGAATTTCTTCGGATACAGCGAGAGAATTATCGACAACATCCTGGAGCCCGAGGACCGGGATGCGTTCTACATGCTGGAAGACTCCGGCCTCCTGACTACCGAAAGGGAAGAAACAACCCTCTACGACGGGAGGGAATGGCGCATCCATTACTGGATTTTCAAGAAGGACAGGATCCTGGACCTCGTGAGGACCAAGGGAAAGAAGCTGGACCCCATAACCGAGGAAGCAATGTCCATCTACGAGGAAATTCCGGACGACGTCTGGCGCATAACAGAAAAGGACGATGCGTAGGCATCGTCCTGAGGCATTTTAGATGCAGCATGCCCTGCCTGGCATGAAGATGCAATTTATTAGGGCGGGGTTTCATATTATTGGCTGTATGGGTGACAGGCATTCTGGGGCAATTTATTGCTCTGTATTGGGAAGCCTCGGGCGTGAGCCCGGGGAGGTCAGGGACTCGCCAGACTCGGAAAGTCTGGCGAAAACATATAGGACATTCTATCTTTTCTTGCATCGATACGTTTCGTTCAAACTTCGTTCCCCAATTGCGCAGCGACGTAGTCGGGTTGGATGGGACTCGGCATCGGGTTGGATGCCGATTTAGATACATCCCCGCCCTCCAGCTTGAATGAGATAACATTCAGGCGAGGCATGGCCGCGTTAGCCGGAACTGAACCTTGGGATGGGGGGCCGGTGTGGGTGTGAAGCACATACCAAATGCCGCACTCTGGCACACACGCAACCAGCAGTATAATCAAGGAGTCCAAGCCATACATTCCGCTAAGGCCCATATGCTATGGCATACAGAATCCAAATCAGGCAGAGAATTGCCAATGCAAGATAGAGTCGGTTCCTGCATTTTTGATAATTATAAAACGAATATATCATCAGAATAATTGGAAGAATAAAAAATGTAATTATGTACAGTGCAAATAACCACATCAGTCTTTCCTCCGCACCGTCCTGACCTCGGCCCCGCATATCGGACAGTCCGGCTGCATCTCGTCATAATACTTCCCGCAGCCCCTGCACCGGAATGTCCAGTTGATGACCTTGCGTATGCCGTCGAGATTGCCCTGAATGGGTATCTTCAGAACTGCTGCGACGTTCTGGACCGAGTAATCGTCGGACACCAGCACGGCTTTCATCTCCCAGGCCAGCGCGAGTATTTCCATATCTGTCTCGGACAGTCGGCCATCGTCACCGGTCTTCCTCGCGGCTTCCATGACCTTCTTTCGGGCGGCATCCCCGGGTTCTGTCACGGTAAGGGAAATCTCCACGGCCAGCTCCAGGCTTCTGGCGACTGGGCCTTTCCGAATCTCGCCGATGACGCCTGGCGTCGTAAAAAATTGGCCTTTTTCCTGGATGGACATGCCGGCACGGATTGCGGTGGCATCTAGAACATATGGCATATATCCACCTGCTCAGCGGATATGGTCGAGAGAGAACGATCCGATCGCAAGGCCCTGCTTGCTGTGTGTGTAGTCAATCCACGCACGCGATTGCACATCGCAGATACCTTTGATTGAGAGGAATGTCTTGAGCTGCTCAATCTTGTAATCTATCATACCGTCCATGACGCTCTGGATCTTCTGGATGTCCTGCTCGTCATGCATGCCCTTCTCAATGACATACATGGCGACTGCGCGCTCTCTCTTGCGCTTGCCGCAGAACGGCTGCAGGAACTTGAACGCTGTTCCTGAGTCAAGATAGGCAATAAGTGTGGAAATGGACCTGAAAGCAAGTCGGTAATATTTGTGGGTCTTCATGAGCTCTTTGGAGACGCTGTCAACCGCCTTGGTGATGGCCATGTAATCCGTCGGGTCGTCGACATACGTGACGCTTGGCTCGACATCTTCGATACCGATGCTTCGGGAATATGCGTCAATGAATTTGACAAGGCCCAGGCGCTCGTATTCCTCGAATCCGGAAACTATGAACATCATCTCCTCGCGTATTTCCGCAGGCAGTTTGTCCGTGATGACCAGAATTGCGGGAACGCCTTTGGCCAGCCCTTCGCCTATGAAGCTGTTGATTGTCACTTCTTTCCCTGTGAACGGCGGACCGTAAATCAGAATGTTCGTGCCGAACGGAACTCCGCCCAGCAGCAGGTCGTCAAGGCGGCGGTCGCCGGTTTTGACCTTCTCTATCTTGAGCTCCATCTTGCGGTCCTCCTCGCGGGCGTCGATTTCCTCCTCGATGAGGCCTTTCTCGCGTATCTTGAGCTCTTCCTGCTTGACTTTGAGGTATTGCTCCTTGGACCGGATCTCTTCCTCTTTCCGGTTGATGGCCATCTGAAGCTCCTCAAGCTTCTTCTTCATCTCATGGGCTTCCATGCTGCCGGACTCGCGCATCGCTTCCTCCATCTTGCGGCGCTCCCCCATCAGCATCTGTTCCCTGTAAACTAAATCCTCCTCGCGCCGCAGCATCTCTTCTTCCTTATATGCAAGCGGCTCCTTGACCTGTTTGAGTTCGGCCTCCATGGATTTCAGCTTCTCCTTGAGGCGCTGTATCTCATCCTCCCTTACGAGAAGGGATTTCTCCTTCACCTGGAGTTCCCGGATCTTCATTTCCATTTCTGAATTTATCTCCGATTCCGATTTGCCTGACAGGTCGCTCTTCTCCTGCCTGAGCTTATTGTCAATCTCATGCTCGTGGAGTTTTTCCTCAAGTTCGATGACCTTTTGCTTGAGTTCGCCTTCCTTGCTGATCCATTCCTGCTCTTTGGAACTGAGTTCGGCAGCCATGCGCTGCTGAAGCTCGACATTAGCCTCGGCGGATGACGTACCTCTCATCATCTTCTGGCTCAGCTCGTCCTTGCTCTTCTTAAGCTCCTTTTCCTTGGCTTCGAGAGTCTTCTTGAGCTCGGCGAGTTCGATGGCGAGCTTCTTGGCATCCTTCATCTCGGCCGGGAGCTTGTCAAGGCCGGCCTCGATCTCAGTCTTGAGTGCCTTCAATATCTCTTCGTTCTTCTTCAGCTTCGCATCCAGTTCGTCGCACTTGGCTTTCTCGTCGTCCAATTTCTTCTTCAGCGACTTTGCCGCGCCGCCCTTGTCCTGCATCTGCTGGGCTTTGACATATTTGACAACCGCCAGGCTGCCTTTCTTGACCTGCATGACCTCCTCTTCGAGTTGCTTGCGCTTGCGAACCTCCATGTTGAGGTCCTTGTTCAGGCGGGCGGTTTCCTCCAGAATCTTGATTGCATCGAATTCCCCGACATCGATCTTCTTTATCGCTTCCCCCATGGCCTTCTTGGTCTCTTCCATCTCCATCCTGAGACCTTCAAGCTCGTCTTCCTTCTTCTTGATAGCCTGCTCACGCTGGTCAAGGAGTTTATCTTTTTCTGTCAGCTGCTTTCCGATGGGGCCGACATCTGCTGACTTCGTCTTTGGTTTCAGAGGTTTTTGGCCAAGCCAATCCTCCAGGGTCTCATCTTCTCCGCTCAGCCATTTTCTGAGGGCATCCTGACCTTCCTCTTTCGGTTTGGGTTCTTGCGCTTTCGGGGATGGTGAACCGCCGTCTGGTTTTGGCTTGCCGGCATTTGCGTCCCCCATCCATGTGCCCAGTTCGTCGTCACCGCCCTCTCCTGTCAGCCATGTGGCCAGGGCATCGTCTTCCGAGGATTTTTGATGCGGCTCGTTGGCAGAAGCGCCTGTCTTTGATTTGGAGCCAAGGGTAATCTGAACCTTCTTTCCCTGTTTCTTCTGCGATGGCATGTCACCGCCGCCGCATAGCTTGCACTTACCTGTTGCAGGGTCAACCTGGCCGCCGCATATGGGACAGCCTCCCTTCTCATCTTTGGGTTTAGGCCCCAGTGTGCCTCACCCCTTCGTCCGGATAATGATTTTCATGAGCTTTCATCTGACCACGCGTGTCTTTGCCCAACTGGGCAGGGAATATTGACATGGGGTAAAAATGTTTGGATTACCTTGTATATGAGCATTATGTACAAAAACGGGATAACAGTGTCATAAGCCGGTGAGTTTGGCCCACTCCCATCAAATTTATATACAGAACAGCCGCTTGGCACATCCGTGACACTGGAACAGTACTGTGAAGAATTGATTGCCCGTCTCCTGAAAGACGAGGACATAACAAAGGACGGACTTCAAAAGCTGAAGATCGGGCTGTGCAAAAAACACAAGTTGGACTCTCTCCCGAGCAATGCAGACATACTTGCCCATGTATCTGAAGAAGACATAGAAATGCTGGAGCCGCTTCTCCGGAAGAAACCTGTGAGGACAGTCAGCGGCGTAGCCGTGGTCGCTGTGATGTCTCCGCCCCTTGACTGCCCCCACGGAAAGTGCGCCTATTGCCCAGGCGGAACTGACAGCGGCACAGCTCAGTCCTATACCGGCAGGGAACCGGCTGCGTTGAGAGCAGCGCAACATAACTTCGACCCGCATGCTCAGGTGCATGCCCGGCTAGAGCAGCTGGGGCGGATTGGCCACCCCACGGACAAGGTGGACCTCATAATCATGGGCGGAACATTCACCGCCAGAGAGCCTGCATACCAGCAGTCGTTCGTGAAACACTGCTTCGATGCGATGAACGGTTCGCTGTCTCAGGGGCTAGAGGAGGCGCAGGGACTGAACGAAACTGCTTCCGCGAGGTGTGTCGGTCTTACCCTGGAAACGAGGCCAGATTGCTTCTACGAACCACAGGTCGATACCGCCCTTGGGCTTGGAGCCACAAGGGTCGAACTGGGCGTGCAAACCCTGAACGACAGGACGCTTGAGGCCATGAAGAGGGGGCATGGCTCAGCGGAGACTGCAAAGGCCAGCAGGATTGCCAGAGATGCGGGAATGAAGGTCGGCTACCACATGATGCCCGGCCTGCCAGGAGAGACGCCAGCAACAGACCTGGCCACGTTCGAACGTCTGTTCTCAGATGAACTGTTCAGGCCCGACATTCTCAAGATATATCCTACATTGGTAATCGAGGGCACAGGCCTTCATGACATGTGGGAAAAGGGAGAGTACGCGCCTTACGAACAGGATGTTCTTGTGAAACTGCTGGCAGATATCAAGGAGCGTTTGCCGAAATGGGTGAGGATTCAGCGGATCCAGCGGGACATTCCGGTCCAACTTATCAAATCAGGGAGCAGGCAGAGTCACCTTAGGGAACTTGCCCAGTGGGAACTGGAAGCCAGGGGGAAGAAATGCAGATGCATACGCTGCAGGGAAGCGGGGCACAATGCGCTCAGGGGAAGGGACGCTGGTGACATTGCGCTTCTGACTGAGTCATACCGGGCGTCCGGTGGGACAGAGCATTTCATTTCGTTCGAGGACAGGGAGACGGACATACTCGTGGGATTCGCCAGGCTCAGGGTGCCTTCACATGATGCCCACAGGCATGAGATGGAAGGCTCGACGGTAATAAGGGAGTTAAGAACCGTAAGTCAGCAGCTGCCATTCTCCAAGAGAGATGATAAATCCTGGCAACACCGGGGCCTCGGGGAGAAGATGATACAGCAATGCCTGGATATAACCGCAGAGAACGGATTGAACAGAATGCTGGTGATGAGCGGGGTCGGCGCCAGAGAATATTACAGGAACCTCGGGTTTGAGAGGGTCGGGCCTTACATGGGAAAGAAGCTCTAGCCCACGACGATGCTGGCATAGCCAACCACTTCGGCCATCTGGCTCACATCGCCTGAATTCGCATATTTCAGAAGTTCGGCCTTCTTGCCCTGGACAGCTTCCATCATGGCCATCACCGGGCCGAAGCCGCACATGGTGATGCGGTTCTTCCTGACTGTATCATACAGACCTTTCGCGTCAAGGTTTAAAATTCTGTCAATCGCCATCGTGTCTTTCTCTTTCGCCGACTCCGGCGAAATGTAATGGCTGAGGTCGGTGGAGGCAATTATGACCGCGTCCCGGCCTTTCACTGCCTCCCTTATGACCTGACCCACCTGGATGGCACTTTTGTAATCCTGCATCATCATGCTAATTGGCACGAATTTCCTGTCATTTGAAAAATACTGGATGAATGGCAACTGGACTTCGATCGAATGCTCATGCCTGTGCGCCAGCATGCTGTCGTCCACAATCCCATTGTGTATCGCAGCGGCAAGTTCCTTATCGTTCTGCATCACGCCCAGAGGGGTCTCGAAATCGTGGGCGGTCATGGCGACTCCGCTGCCAAGGCCGTGATGGTTCGGCCCGAGGATTATGAAAACCTCGGGGAAGCCGTCCTCTGCCAGCGCAGCGTAACCGTGCGCTGCGATTGGGCCGGAGTACATATATCCGGCATGGGGCGACACAATCCCCCTGATGCGGCCTTTCCTCTCCTTGGCCAGCTTCGGAACGTGGCCGGGGCCCAGCCTGTGAGTGAAACAATCCTCAATCTGCTGCCGCAGGGCCGTCTCGGTGCCTGAATAGAACTGGCCTGCGACCGACGCATATCTCATAGACAGTAAATGGTTTTTGGGACTTATAATGGTTTTGCGAAGTACCGGCATTTTAAGTCCTGCTGGGAATTTCACTGCTCTTGCGGTAAATCCTCATGCTGCAGCCTGCTTTGTACTGAGCAATTTACAGTATGGGCTTGCCCTGCGTCAATCGGCTGTGCTGACTGTTCATCCCAATTTTACGCTGAGTTTCTCAAGCATGTCCTTGGTCATCTTGGGCAGGTCGTATGTCGGCTTCCAGCCCCATTCCTTCCGCGCTGCGGAATCGTCGATGGTCCGCGGCCATGAATCTGCAATTGCCTGCCTGAAATCAGGTTCGTAGGTAACTGTGAACTCCGGAATGTGCTTCTTGATCTCTGCAGCTAGGCCTCCGGCCGAGAAACTTAATGCACCCAGATTGAAATCCGAGTGGTGCTTCAGTTTCTTGACATCGGCGTTCATGAGCTTTATCGTTGCGTTGATGCAATCGGGCATGTACATCATGGGCAGAACAGTGTTCTCGCGGACGAAGCATTTATATTTTTTATGCTTAATTGCCTCATAGAAAATCTCGACCGCGTAATCGGTTGTTCCGCCGCCTGGCAGTGTCTCCGAGCTTATGATTCCCGGGTATCTCAGACCTCTGACATCGACACCGAACTTCCTGAAGTAATAGTCGCACAGCAGTTCTCCTGACACTTTGGTAAGTCCGTACATGGTCGTCGGGCGGAGGACTGTTTCCTGGGGTGTGTTCTCCTTCGGGGTTTCAGGGCCGAATGCGGCTATTGAGCTTGGGACCATGACCCTCGTCAGCTTCATTTCCCTGGCCACTTCCAACACGTTGTAAAGGCCGTTAATGTTGACATCCCATGCGAGATGGGGGTCCTTCTCGCCTGCTCCGGAGAGTATTGCGGCCATGTGATAAACCGTGTCGATGTCGTAGGATTTGACTATCCTTTCAAGGGACGCTTTGTCAGTCACATTTCCGAACTCGAAAGGGCCGGAGTTGCCAAGCGTGTCGCTGGGCTTTGTCTTCCTGCCCATTGCAACCACGTTGTCATTTCCGTGCAGCTTTCTTAGCTCCATCGTCAGTTCAGAGCCGATTTGGCCCACTGCTCCCGTTACCAGCACTTTCTTCATGTCTTTCGAACCGGCCATATTTTCACATCCGAATATGATGTCTGGCAACCGCTATAAACGGCTTGGAGATAAAGGTTGCGGAAGTAGGCGGCGGCTGCAATGTGGCTGTGCCATGATGAGCACAATTTTGACGAAACCATTTAATATTCACAACTGCTTTATGACACAAGGTGAGCTGTTTGTGGACCAAGGATCAGATCATCATCCTGCTCCTGATAACGATGGCCATTGTGCTCACAATTGAACTCGCCATCATATTGATCAAGAAGAGGCGGAGGAAGGAAGAGATGAACCTGTTCAGAAAATCCGCTGAGACAACGGAGCCTTTGGCGGACAAGGCGCACAACGCCATAATCACAACCGAGAGCATATCGTCCACGCTTGCCAGGCAGGGCATGGATACTTCGGATGCCGATGCCGTTATCCGGCAGGCCAAGAATGACCTTGCAATGAAAGATTTCACTTCTGCCATTGAACGCGCCGAATCTGCGAAGCTTGTTCTTCTGAGAATAAAGAGAGAGAGCAGGCCGCCGGAACATAATGCACCCATCGCCGACCCGGGGAGGCGGCCGATGGACCAGAGCATCTTCAAAGCAGAAACCGAGGATGCGCCAAGGCAGGAGAAAAGCCTGGATTCGCTGCCGGCGAACTATATCCAGTCCAAATTCATGATTGCCACTACCAAGGACATACTCGAAAAGAAGAGCATCACCGATGGGGAGGCTTATGTTCTGTACACAGCCGCGGTGAATTTCTTTGAAAAGGCAGATTACACAAAGGCGCTGAGCAGTGCCATCAAGGCAGAGAAACTTCTGGATTCTGGATCCCTCACACTCATAGGAGAAGAAAAGCCGTCAAACATCTCGGAAGAGGTCATCGAGGTCCTGGTATGCCCGGGCTGTGAGAAGGAGATCTCGGAAGACGATGTGTTCTGCAGGGAATGCGGCCAAAACCTGGCTGCAGCGCCGCAGTGCCCCGGGTGCGGGACGGACATCGCCACAACTGACAGATTCTGCAGGAAATGCGGGACCAAACTGAAGCAGTAGACAGATTCACTATATTTGGCACCGGCCAACCCGTTTGGTAAGAGCAGAAAATATGCCTAAAAAACTCTAGGCCACGACCTTGCCGTCTTTCAGTATCGTCCTTGTGCTGCCGTCCTTGTATGTGGCAATTATGGTCGGCTTGTAGAACAGGTAATCTCGGTGGGTTTTTGAGTCGTTCTTCCCGCCGTCCATGTCGAGGTTGTTGCCGAAGGCTATGTGCGATGTCTCGCTCGCCTTTTCGTCCTCCAGCATTACGCCGACAATTCTTGCACCAGGGTTTAGGCCTATGCCAAGTTCGCCGATGATGCAGGCCATGTCATCTACATCGGAGAGTTCCTGGACCTGCCTGGCAAACGCTTTGTCTGCACAATCAACGGATACGAGTTTACCTGCCCTGATTTTCATCGTCAGAGGGCTTGGGACACCGCCCAGGTCGCCGATGCTGCCGTCAATCACCAGAACGCCGTTCGCGCCGTTCTCGACCGGCGCACACCATACCTCTCCCGCGGGAAGGTTTCCGAAATCCCCTTCCTTTATTTTAACGTCTGTCTGCCAGAGCCGGCTGTTAAGTTCCAGGGTGATGTCTGTGCCTGCCGGGGCTGTGATGTGGACCTTCTCGACATTCTTGAAAACAGACATCAGATGGTCGGCTTGTTTGACTATCTTGGAGTAATCGACCTTCATGGGCCCTTCGCGCATCATGCTGGTCGTGATGCCGGGAGCGTGGCCGACCCTTGCTTTGAACTGGATTTCTTCATAGAGAAGCTTCACCCTGAAAGGGGTTTCACGGGAGTCGGACTGGAATGTGTTTACGATAACAGTATAATCTTTGAACATGTCGGAGAGGTCTGTCGGTACATCCAGAATGGGCCTCACGTGTTTGGAAAGCGAGTAAATCTTTGTGTTGGCGCCAAGCACCTTTGCGCCTTGCTCAAAAGCCATGCCGATGTCGCGTTTGCTGTCATCGAGAACAATGAGCATGTCTTCGCCTTTCTTAAGAGACAGAACTGTACTGAGGGCGTTTTTTGCGCCTTCGACCATCTCGTCGAACTGCGCGTCCATCCCCCCGGCAGGTTTGGCGCCTTTCATGTCTGTTGATAAGTCACTTCTAATATATAAAATATTACATCTGGCCATAAACAATAACGCGTTCACATGCATCCGATTTTCCGGACTTTTAGGCGCTGGCATGTTTAACATTTTAACAATATTCAGAGAGAGATTATTTATATTAGAATTTCAAAAAGTATAAATAGTATAACATAAAAAACGACAGAATGTGTTGTTTGATAGTGTGGAGCCATTGAATGAGTGCTCCCCAAAGCTAATGCATTGGTGTATCCGGATGCATTCATGCTGAATGACTTGAAATCGTGCGGATGAGACCGTCATTCAGGGTGTTTCGAAATTGCTTGAAGCTTAGGATATCGAGGGGAGCACTTTGATTGGGGGGGAAACTTAATTTAATGGGTTGGGCTTTTCAGGGCCGATACCATGAACGAATATGACATCAAGCGCGGGCATTTCGAGAAGATTGAAGGCGGCAAGCTGGAAACAATTATGAGAGACCTCTTCGGAGCAGTTAAAAAAGACGGTGACACACTGATATCCAACTTCGGCGCACTAGAGGCTATCACAGTCCGGGTCGACAGCAAGAAATCCATTTTCGTTGAGACAAAAATGAACACAAATGTCGACGATAAAACCGCGTCAGATACGATCAGGGTTTACAATCAGTTCCTGGAGAGAGCCACCGGGTTCACTTCCAAGGAACGGAGAAAGAAGGCAGCGAAAGAGTAAGCGTTTTTTCAGAATCAGACCAACTTTCTGGCCTGCTCCTTCAGGCTTACCGCTATCTGAGGTCCGATGCCGGGCAGGGCGTCAAGTTCACTGAAATCGGCCTCCAGTATTTTGGCTATGCCTGTGAAACCCGCGCCATACAGCGTTCTCGCGCGCTTGCGTCCAATGCCCCGAAGGGCAGCCAGCGGTAACAATTCTTCCTTTATGCCATATCGAATCCTCATGACAAGCGGGTTCAGGCGGGCTGTGAGGGGGCTGCCGAAGAGCCTTGCCAGCTCCCTCATCGAATACAGCATCCATTCTGCGACTTCCACGCGGTTCCGCACATCGCCCGGGCCCACCCCGAACTGCAGGACGATCTCATTCTCCGGCGTTTCCGACATCCATTGCTGAAGGAGATGGGCTGTCTTGAGGGCGGAGAGGAACATCTCGTGTTCCTCTGTTGATTCATCCGGTATGTCCATCAAAAACATGTCCCGGTGAGCCTCGGCCAGTGACGGAATCCATTCCGCGTCGTTCTTCCGCAGGTAGAGAGGATAGACATCGGTTGTTGAACAGCATACTTGCAGAATGGCCAGCTCATCCGTGTCCTGCTTTTCCGAGCGGTCGATTGCCGCTTTCATCATCACAGCCGAAAGAGGGTCTATGTAGAGGTCAGAAGTGCGTGCGCCGAACATCGTCGCGCGGTAATTTTCCCCGTCCACGGATATCAGGCCTGACTCTTCCAGGAATGCAAGTATGCGGTCAATCATCCCTTCGATGGTCCATACATCGGTCTGATGTGCGAAGAAGCTCTTGTCGATGAAATTCATGAGTTGATCATGGTTAGTCGCGTATCCTGTGGCTATGGTTGCCAGTATGTGGCCCCTCAGTGCAGGCTCGGCTCCGAGTTTGGAACGCACCGATTCCGGTTCTCCGAGAAGGTAGTCCTCCATCAGGTGCTCCATTGCAGGGCTGCTTTTCGCAAGCAGGACCGCCTCTCCGTGCGGGTCGAATTGAGGCCGACCGGCGCGGCCGCACATCTGCTTGATCTCCATCACAGGAATAGGTGTGTGGCCAAGATTTGCGTCAAACCTGGTCGTTTCCCGAACCACGACTCTTCTGGCCGGGAGGTTTATCCCCGCGGCAAGGGTGGGTGTGGCTACAATGCACTTTATGGCGCGGTCGCGGAAACTTCTCTCCACCAGCCGCCTCTGAGCGTCAGTCAGACCAGCGTTATGGAATGCCGTGCCTCCGCGCACGCATTTCGCGAGGCGCGCGCCGGTTGAGGTAGGTTCCTCCTCGCTCTGTTCCAGGCGCTGCGAGATTTCTTCGAGCTTGGCCGATTCTTCCGCTGTGAGATGACTCTTCAGAAGTGTTTTCGAGACCTTCTCGGCAACGCTCTCGCTGGATTTTCTGGTGTTCACAAATACCAATATCTGGCCGCCGTCCCTGACAGTGTCGCAAACGAGCGATGTGATGTCATCGGCATGCATCTCAACGGTTTTCTCGGTATTGTCTATGAAATGGATTGTGTCTCCCAGAAATACACCCTCTTTAAGCGGGATGGGCCTCCAATCGCTTTTCACATGCTTTGCCTGCAGCCAGTCCGCGATCTCTATCGAGTTGCGGATTGTTGCGGAAAGGGCGATGAACTGGATGTCAGGATTGAGATCTTTCAGCCGTACCAGGGTAATTTCCATCGTGGGGCCTCTCTCCGGATCGTTGATCAGATGGACTTCGTCCGCTACGACAATGCCAATCTCATACATCCAATCCGAACGGTGCCTGAGGAGGGAGTCCGCGCGCTCGGATGTTGCCACAATTATGTCCAGTTTCCTGAGTTCAGGTTCAGGGGCATCGTAATCACCCACCGTTTTACCGACCCTGAGGCCGAGTGCTTCGAATTCCTTGAGCTCGTCGAATTTCTCGGAAGCAAGCGCCCGGAGGGGTACAATGTAGAGGGCTTTCTTTCCCTCAAGCACTTTTTTAAGAATGCCTATGTAAGCGACAAGGGTTTTTCCGCTGGCCGTCGGCACCGCGATGACCGTGCTCTTCCCCTTAAGGACATGTTCCAGTGCCTCGGCCTGCGGAGGATGCAGCACCGCGATTCCCCTGTCGGTGACGGCTTTGATGATCCTTGGGTCAATGTCAAGTTCGTCGACCCTCATGGGCTTTCATCGTCCTTGCCCGGAGTATTCGCCGGTCCGTCGTTCTCAGGGGTTTCATCCGCCTCAGCCGGTTTGCCGTATTTCCTTATGATGAGAAATACCAGAACGACGAGAAGCACAGCCAAAACTGCTCCCAGTATGATATAGAGCGTATAATTGGGCCCGACTCCGATGACCTCTATCTCATATTCGCCCTGCTGCGGGATGGTTGACGCCTGGTTGCCTGATGTGTCAGTTGCGTTGACATAGTAGTAAATCACACCGCTGCTGTCCTGCGCAGGTATCGTGAACTCGTAATAGTCGCCACCGACATTTGGCATGTCCCTCTGAACCCATATGTCGCCCCCGACCGCTTTGTAGTACAGTGTAACGGTTTGCACGGCCACATTGTCAGTGACATTGGCCCTTATCCGGACCATTGTCTGGTTCTCAAGGTATTCCGGAATCACAGAATTAATCATGGGCACTGTCTGGTCAATTATCAGAGCCGTATATTGGGTTGAGATGTTGAAATTGCCAGATTCATCGTATGCGCTTATGTTGTATTCTATCTCACCGATGTTTGTCTGCGCCGGTATGGTGGCCTTGAACAAAGTGCCGTCACTGAGGTCCTGTTCCATTGGGACATATGAATGATAAACCATGTCCACTCCGGTGTAGCTCAGAGAGACATTGAGCAGAAGGATGTCGTCGACATACGCCGGTATCTCTATATCATCCCCCACATAGAACTCCTGAAGGGATTCATGCCTTATCTCCGGCAGGACGCCGTCTATGACCGTGAAATTGTACAGCTGCGATAAATTGGTTATGTTTATCGGGCACTGCCCGGTATTGCCGAACTCATCCGCTGCCTCAATGTAGTAATAGACTGTGCCCAGGGCACCCTGTGCCGGGATCGTGGCAAGGTATGTATCCGCGTAGGTTTCATTCATCTTGACCTGCCTGGTGACCGCCGAGTCGCCAACGCCCCGGAAATGAAGCCATACAGAATCGTTATCGACAGTGCCCCACTGATCCGTTACCAGCGCCATCACATGGTATTCCTGGTCGTAGCTCACGTTGCTCTGGCTAGGGTAGTGTTCGATCTGGGGCGGGTCAAGGTCCGAACCGGTCGTGAATGCCGCGGTCAGGTTTGACAGAAGGATGTTTCCCGCAAGGTCCTTGGCAGATGAGTTCAGCTTCATGATATAATCGGATTTCTGGTACAGCAGCGGAGTTTTCGGAGTGAATATGACAATATCGCCGTAGCTGCTCCAGACACCCTGATTGCCTACGCAGTCATCTACCGTCCATGTCAGGGTGCCGTCAGTCCATGAGAAGGCCGATTGGGTAGCACTCCTGTTCATTGGCTCGGAGAAGCGGATGGTGAAGCCGGTGAATATGGAAACATTCGTTCCCCCGTTGGTTGGGTATGATGATTCCACGAACGGGCGCCAGACATCGGCTGGGACGGTTGTTTGGAAGTACACGTTTCTAAAGGTTGATTCCATCACGTCCCAAGCTGCGTAGGTCTGGTTGTATTTGTCAACGGCAAGAGCGTGCTCTCCAATGAAATTCATCGTAGAATTCAAAGTAAGGTTCTCGCTGAAGGCAATTCCGCCATCGAAGGAAACAGCCGCCCTCATTGAGGATAAGCCGCTAGTGTAATTCTTATAACGCCATGTCACCCATAGCGAGCTGCCGTCCGGAGAGCCGGTGATGTGAGGTATCTGGGCCGTGGTCGCGTCCATTGTGTGTGCATGTGCGAAATTGTCAGTTGTGTTGGCATATCTTATGCCTGTCGCTGTGCCCACACCGTATTGCCAAACAATATGCGAAGTGCCCGACCCGTCCACAAGAACGTCTGGTGTGACATCCTCGCCATTGTCTTTTACAACAGCGATATTGCGGCTGAAACCGGGATCTCCGACTGTGGAATTCGCGAAATATATGTTCTGGTCGCCGATTCTTGTATCATACCATACTACTGAAACCAAGCCTGCGGAGTTGACGCTCACTTCCGGCCTCAGCCGATTGCTCGAGCAGCTGTCGCTCACAAGCAATGGCGATGAGAATGTGTCTCCGCTGTCGTCGGATACAGCACAGAATATCTGGTTCTCCCCAAAACCGTACTGAGAGGACACGCCGCCGGCGGTAACCAGGCGCTGGCCGTCAGTCGTCCAATCTATGCCGTATATGCTGTTCATATGGCCCGAAAGGTTCCAATGCTCCACCCCATAATAAAGAGGATTTGCCTCGCTGTACCAAATTTTGGCCAACGGATCGGATGCTCCCGAGGCAATCTCGTTTCCTGTGAGGCTCCAATCAAGGGCATTGACGCGCCCGGTATGGGTGCCTTCCATCAGCACTGTGTCTGCCGGATTTGAGACATTGACAATCGCAATTGAGCCGTTTCCGAGGCCTGCAGCAATGTGGGTATCTGCCAGAGACCACGCCAGAGAATGAACCGGTTGCCCCAGGTTTATGTCCTGAATCTTCTGGCCGTTGCTGGAATTCCATATCTTCAGTGTCGAGTCTTTGCTTCCGGTCGCTATCATGTTGCCATCATGGGAGAATCCCGCGTCCATGACAGAATTTGTGTGGCCTTTGTTCGGGTCCGGAGTCAGTCCGTTCGCCGTCCAGTTGAAGCTGTTCTCCAGATCCCAAACAGTCACGTTGAAATCCTGAGTTGGGAATCCGGAGGGGACTGAGGCTGTGTCGTACCTGCCGTTGTAAGCGACCACTATGCTGCCTGAGTCGGGCGAGAATGACAGTGCGCTGACGAAATTGTTGATATATATCCCGTCCACTTGGTTGAGTCTCTGAATCTCAGTGAAAGTTGAGGTGTTGAAGATAATGACGTTCTTGTCATCGGACCCGGTTGCCAGCATTTTTCCGTCGGCCGACCAGTTGAGTGCCGTGACCGAGGCGTTATGGGCGGTAATGTTCCTGAACAAAGTTCCTGCCGCCGGGTTCCATATCCTTACAGTTTTGTCTTCCGACCCGGAAGCGAGATATGTGCCGTTCGGCGAGAATTCCGCATCCCTCACGGCGGCCTGATGGCCAGTTATCTTGCGAATCAATGTGCCGTCGATGCCCTTCCATATCCGGATGGTGTTATCCGACCGGTACTCCTCCCATGCCACTGCCACATAGCTGCCTGAAGCGGCTATTGAGGGGCTGGCCTGGGTTCCGTTCTCGTAATCGCTGACGTGGGTCTCATTGAAAGCAATCCCCCCATCCTCAGAGGTGCCAAGGATTATGTCGCCGCTGTCAGCGCTGCTGTCTTCCCAAACAATGTACACTGTGTCTCCGGCAGTTGCCAGCTCGCTGTTCGTCTGAGAACCGTTCGTGTTGCGGTTGACTCTGACAGCCTGGGAAAATGTCGTACCGTTGTTGGATGAGTAGGAAAGCATGATTTCGGTATTGTCGTTAATCCTCTCAGACCATGATAGGTATATCCTGCCATCATCGCATGCGCCAATGCTGAGCGACTCCTTGACGTTGGCTGTTTCGCGAACCAATATAGGGTCCGACGTGAAAGTCACAGCGCCTGTGACAGGCTTAACGGATGACAATGCCATCAGAGCGCTTGAGAGCAGCAACCCTGCTATGATCAAAGTGGATATGCGTTTCATGTGCCTCACCCTTATCCCATTAATTACCGCTAGCGACTATTATACCTTCTCTATTTAATATGATTTTCATTGCCGGAGATAGAAATTCAGCATATCCTGGGCACAGGGTCGCCCGCAGGGGGTTCTATTATTCGCTTCCCCCCAACTGCAGTCTCCATCACTGCGCGTTTCACAGTGTCTGTAGCCTGGCCAATTACCGCAGCGTTGCGCCCGTATCTGTGGTTCCTGATTGCGGCAAGCACCTCTTCCGTGAATTCCGGGGACACGCCGATAAGCATCTTGCCCTCGTTCCCGACTTCCAGCGGGTCTATGCCCAGAAGGTCGGATGCTGCGCGAACCTGCGGATTGAAAGGAAGTGCATCCTCCTGTACGATTATCCCGACCTTGGATTTGCCGGCCCACTCATTGAGCGCATTGGCCACGCCGCCCCTTGTGGGGTCCTTGGCCGCGACCAGCCCACCGATTTTCATGGCTTCCCTCATGAGGCCGTTAAGCGGCGCATTGTCGCTTTCCAGAGTCGTCTGGAAACTGTAGCCTTCGCGGAAGCTCATCAGGCTGATGCCGTGGTCGCCGATCGTGCCTGTGATTATGATATCATCTCCGGGCATCAGGTTCCGGTCCTGGAGCCATTTCTGGGTTCTGCCGGCGGCTTCCATTAACTTCCGGTTGTTGCCTGCCAGTACATCCCACATTCGGCCGATTCCGGATGTTGTAATCATCAATTTCTCGATTGCGCCTTTCTCGACGACCTTCGTGTCGCCGGTGATGACCGGAACGTCGCATTCCCTGCATGTCTCCGCTATACTGGCGATGACCTTTTCCAGCGTATCGATTTCGAGTCCGTCCTCCATTATGATGCCTAAAGAAAGTCCGACGCACTCGGCGCCCATCGCCGAAATATCGTTCACAGTCCCACAAACCGACAGACGGCCGATATCTCCGCCCGGGTAGAAAAGCGGCTTCACGGTGTGGCCGTCGGTGGTGAGGACAATATCATGAATCACCCCGGAATCATCCATTTGCTCAAGCCCAATTTCTGGCCGCGGGTCCTTGAGCGGGCCCAGGATTATGCTGGAAAGCAACTTCTGCATGCCCTCTCCGCCTGCGCCCATGTTCATGTTGACCCTATCTTGCATAGATGTCCCATCCCCCTGCTGCGTATATAATTTACGATTAGGGGATGTAGATAAGAGATGCAAAATAGAGTTCTTTGGAATATCTAAAAATAGGATCTATGGAGCCGGGTTGGTTGCCGATTTAGACACCTCCCCGGGGCAAGCCCCGAGGTTTCCTAAAGATGAACTTAATTGTCACCAACCCGGGTCCAAACCCGGGTCACAACCCCGGCCTTGAGAATATAATGCAATAGGCGACCGAGGCATGATGTAGTTGGCTGGAACTGAATATAGGGATGGTTGGGCTGTGTGGGGGTGAAGTCCCTACCCAAGGACCGCACTCCGGCATCCAGCCTTACCCATCATGCCCCGCCTGATTCTCATCAAATATTATTCCGAGGGCGGGGTTGTACCATCGAATTCGTCAAAATTCGATGGGGTGATACCCCCAATTGGAGATGTCCCTAGGAACCATGCCTGTGAGGGCATGGATGGGGCCCTACCCAACGTTTACAGTGGCCCCCTAAACACTCAGCTCTTACACAGCTGACGATTATTTTCATCCTTTTGTGTGTGCTTGCTGGGCATCATTCAATCTGGCTTTTCCTCCCGATGTTTGTTACAAGTACAGATTTGCGATATATACCGACCCCGGAATGAGGCTATTGCATTCACAGAAAAACAACGGAATGCAGAAGTGATATAATGAAAACACAAACAGCAACAAACGAGAAAAATGAAAACAAAACGAACGAAAATGGGGAAATGAACCTTCAGAACATAATCCTGGTCGGACAGTGCAAGGGCACATATGCCAATGCCTCCGTGACCAAGGAATTCGAGGCAAAGGTCCTGGTGACGGCGAGGCCCGACGGCACTGTGATCGTTCACAATCTGAGCAACGGCGTGAGGCCGCTTTGCTACATAGACGGCGGGGCGGAGATAAGCCTGGCTAGGAACATGGCCGACGCGGAGCTGGAGTTCTTCGCAACAACCGAAGACGGACAGCAACTCACCTTGCAGTTCACCGAACTTCTGGCGATGCAGGGCGTGCCCTCGGGCAATCAGACCAACAGTCTCGCCATGTCCATCCTGAAGTGCGTCTTCGACCTTGGCGGCAACTACGGCCGCACGACGATCGCAAGGGTGCTGACAGGTTCGGTATCCAAGAAGATCCTGACTATCAACATCTCCAAACTGGGCACCTATGCAGTCGCAAGTGAGACCAGCATGAAAGAGGTTCTGAGCCTCATAGACTGGCTCATCCAGGAGAACTATCTCGCATACGTCGAGGATTCCGAGTTCCCTGTCCTGGTAGTCACCAGCAAGGGCCTTGATGTCCTTGCGGGCGGCGATGTGCCGGTCGAGGCAGAGTCCAAGCTGGACATTGCAGAAGTCGAACGCCGCAAGGCAGTCCTGAAGGAATGGCGCAGCAGGAAATCGGCCGAGATGGGCAAGCCCAGCTACTTTGTCCTGAAGAACCGCACCCTGGCGGAGATAGCGAGCAGGGCCCCGAAGACCATCGAGGAACTTCAGTCGATATACGGCATAGGTGCAGTGAGTGCAGAGAAGTTCGGCGCCGAGATACTCGGAATGTTTTAACCGAGCGCCGATTCAATGCCAGCCCTTACGGGGGCTGGCTCCCTTTCCTTTTTCAAAACATCATGGCGACAAATATTATTACCGCTAAAATAATGAATAGTAAATATGCGCTTATTCGCCGCCGCATAAATGCAGGCGTGCCGATGATTTCATAGACTTTATCATAATAATCATGATGAATTCGTCTGAATTCGACAGTCCATATCAGAATAGATAAGCCATACAGGCAGCAGAAATATGCGTAAACCACTGCCGCTTTGTCCGAGATATTCCATATGAACACGAGTGATAACATCGATGCGGTCAGTGCAAAACAACCGGCAGACCATGCTCCCACAACTATCATTAATGTCTTGTTTACATGAGGATACTGCCTGTTCAACTCGGCCATCTTTTCTGCTTTTTCACCTGAAGGTGTTTCAGTCCATTCCCACATAATTCTCCAGGGAGTTATGAAGACGGTTTGTTTTAAGGATTTCGGTGGATGCAAAACAATTCTCCACTCGAACCTTGAACCCTGGATTCTGGAACTTTGTCCCTACTTGAAATGCTCCCCGAACTTCTCCATCAGCATCGCCTTTTTGTAAGGCGGCAGGATGAGATACCCGGGATGCCTCGACAGATCGAAAGGCGCTTTTTTGAACTCGGCCGGCTCCATGAACCCGGCGTCCCTGAAGAATTTGCTTGCCTCGGGAGTCAGTGGTTTTGTCACCAGATATCCGACGCACTGCTGGGTGCTGAGCATGAGCATCTTGTAGCCAATCTTCTTTTTTCTCATGCTCGGAAGGGTCTCGATTGCCCTCAGGACCCAGATAGCCATGCCGTCATTCGCAGAGTCTTCCCATTCCTCCAGAAATACCCATGAAACAATATCCGATGCCCTCACCGCAACGATGAAAATCGGCCGGGGGAATTTCCTGAGCCATATCTTGAACGTCTTCTCGTATCCTATGATGCCCAACCCTCGGAAGAACTCGAACCCGCCGCCCGAGAATCGGCCGTCCTCCATGCCCAGAATCCTGAATTTATTTACTTCTGATGCATCTTCAAGTTTGTGGAATGTAAGTTCTCCGGATTTGGCGAGTTCAAGCATCGTTCACCTTCGGGCTGCATGCACAGAAAGAGCGCTGAGGCGGCGGTGTTTCCGCCGCCCCAGTTTTTTTGCCGCGATTGCGGCATTGTTCCCTCAGTCGGTGTACATGACCCAGACGTCAGCGTTGTTCCTCAGTATCATATTGAGGTCGGTGCGCGAGATCTGTGCCTTTTCCAGGAGAATCGGCATCCACTCATCGGGCGCGATCTTCCTGTTGACGTCTTCCCAGACTGCCGCTATCTGCCCTATCTTCAGGGGCTTGCCGGCGACCTTTATGCGGTCGGCTGCGGCGTTGCGGAATGTCTGGTGGATTATGCACATCGAGTTGATCGTGCCGGGTTTGTACACCGAGTTGTAGTACTCGGCAACGGCTGAGTGAATCGGCGAGAATGTGCCAATCCTCTTCGTGTACTCCTGCCATCCCTTTGTGAACGGGCACTTGGTCGTCACAGCGCAGTGCGGGGTTATGGTTATAACGTCCTCAAACGCCGAGATGATTGACTCGCCCTTGACCAGCGAGTCAAGGAACTGGTCCCATGTGCGGTACTCTTCCTCGGGCATGCTCTTCGCGAGAGATGTGGCCAAGCTGACAAGGTAGTTGTTCATTCCGCTGGCGCCCTGCTTGTCCGCGATATCTTCCAGGAACAGGCAGGCAGCCACATCTACGAACGGGTTGTCATCTATCAGGAATTTTCTTCTTTCGTTCATGTTCAGGCCTCCTCAGATTCGCCTTTCAGTCTTGCGCCGCGCATCATTATGGCATACACGCAGGCATAGTTCCTGAGCAAGCTGCGAACGTATTCCGGGTTGATGCCGATTTTCTTCAGCGCATCTTCGGTTATCTTGGTTTCACCCGAGAATCCCCTGTTCGCCAGCTGGACGCAGTCGAGGCTCTGGTCCGCGATTGAGATGTTCTTCGCCACTTCCTCGCGGAACCTCTGGTGGATAACGCAGAAGTTACAGACAGCAGTATCGCGAACGCTGTTGTTGTATTCCTCGGCCACGGCACTGTCTGCGCGCGGCAGTTCGCCGACGCTGTATCTTATCCTCACTATAGTGGGATTGAAGACGCAGGTCTCCAAGGCATAAATGTACCCAACGACATCGCCGTCGACGTCCGTAATGGCCAGATCGGTCAAGGCAGTCACACTTCCCTCAATTGAGAAGGCAGTCCGCCCCTCTCTCAACGCCACGTTGAAAGAAGGCCAGCCCATGTACGCTTCCTTTCCCATTCTCTTGGCCAGGCTTTCACCTACTCTAGCCCAGTATTGGATGGTGCCTTCTACACCAGCCTTCTCACTCATATCCTGTATGAGCGAGACCAATGCTACATCGAGCAATTCACTTCACCTCCTTCTGTTTATTTTCATGCTTCGTTTTATCCATTTTTGGGACATTGATTTTCTGATACAGCTCAAGCCGGCCCTTCGTCAGTATGCCGACATGGCCCGAGTCAATCAGCACCCTGAGCGCCCGCAGCAGTGCGAACCTCTTGATGTGCTTCCCCAGCTTTGACTGGATGCCGGAGACGGTCATACCTTCCTCGCTCACCGCGTCCAGAACCTGGCGTTCATCGTCCGAGAGCTCGTCGAGTGTTTTCTTTATCACCGGCAGGTCGTCCATAAGTATCGGTGATTCGACGTCGGGTTCTGTCACAGGCTCGGCCGGTTCCCCGGCAGCGGGCTCCGTTGTGTCCTGGGGAGCCGGTTCCGTTATCGGTGCCGGTTCCGCCGAGGGGCTTTCCTCCATGTTCTCAGGCGGGCTTTCGACCCATTTTCTGCCCTTTTTGGCCTTGGGTTCTTTCTTGGGCGAGGGTTCCTCTTCGGGACTGGGCTTGGCCTTTTTTCGCTTGCCCTTGGCCTTGGATTCTGATATAACTTCCGGATGCTCTTCCGGAATTATTTCAGGGGCAGCGGGCTCCTCCGGCACAGATTCAGCACTTTTCTCAGGTTCAGGAGATTCTTCGGGGATTGGCACTGGGGGGTCTTCAGCCGAAGCTTTGCCCTTCCTGCCCTTCTTGGACCGCGGCTTCTGCTCCGGTTCTTGGGCCTTCAGCTTTTCTTCCAGCTCCCTTTCAAGAGTTGTATATTTGACTCCCTTCCCGGATTTCTTGGCCAATATCTTTTTCTGAGCAACCAGGCTGTCAAGGCATTCCGCAACTGCGGCTGCATCAAGGCCTGTGTCCAATGCAACGGATGATTTGGATGTGAGCCCCCTTCCCACCGCTTCCAGTACTTTTAACGATGGTTCGGATTCCGGGGCGGATTCCGACGGGGTGGCAGCCTGTGCGCCTGACATTTCCATTGGTGTCTCGCCGGGGGCGATGAGAATCTCCGATTCCGCTGGCGGTATGTCCGAACCCTCTATCTTGCCCTTCATCTGGAGCTCCGCTCTGAGCAGGGCAAGGTCATCCGCAAGGAAACGCATTCTCTCCGTTTGTTCTTCAAATTTCCCTTTCAGCTGCTCAATCTCGTCCCTGTCGGCTTTTGTCGCCAGGGTAGTTTCCTGTATCTCCCTGACCATTTCGTGCAGTTCGAGGTTCCGCGTGTTGAAATTGGCAGCCATGGCAGCGACCATCTGATTGGTGGATTCGAGTATCTTTTCTAATTTGGAGTAATCCTTGGTAAGTTTTGTCGCCCTGTCGACAGCGAACTCCTGGCTCTTGATTTTTATCATCCCCTTGAAGTTCTTGGCCTTGTGGTGGGGAACAGTTTCAAGAAGCTTCTCGAGAAGGACATCGTAAGTGGTTTGGATCTGCTTCGCGGATATCATGGTGCTCTCGATTGACTTGGCCAGGCTGTCGGTGACAATCTTTCTGCCGTCAAACTTGAAAAGCTCGCTTCCGCTTGTCTTCAGGCGAACTTCCTCCAGAGCGCTCCGCGCAATTTTTTCCGCGTCCTGGGCGCCTTTTGTCCGGATTATCTCGATGTGAATATCATCCAATATTGCCTGGTATACTATCTCAAGGATGGTCGGCGGTATCTTTGTAACGCTCAGGCTTTCTCCGTAACCGCTGTCCTCCATGATGTCCTGAACGCGCTCGGAGACTTTTTCCAGTTCCTTCTCTATCCTCTTCAGTTCGACATCCTTGCTAACCTTGTCGAGATGGATCTTAAGATTGGAAATGCCGCTGTCGGCCCTGATGTTGACCTGGTTGATCTTTTCGGAGAGGCGATCCAATCTTTCTCCGATGTCATCGCCGGTTTGGGCTTTGGGCTGGTATGATGCTAATGCATCTTTTATCAGCGCTTCGATTTCCGCGCGCTCAATCCCCTGGACATGCGTTTTCTGCGCCTGAGCGGGCGTTTCACCGCCGATTTCCGGTATCTGCTCCTCCTCGGGCAGGGGCTCGAACCTCTTTCTCGGTATGGACGGAACCGGAAGGGGGATCATATCAATCGCCCTGGGGCGGCCGTCCGGCTGCCTGGCAGATGACTGGACAGGAGGCTCCTCGGCCTTTGGCGGCTGAGCTGGGGGTGCAGGGACTGCTGCCGCTTTCTCGGCAGCAACATCTTTCTCGACCTGGCTTATCCTTTCGAGTTCCTTGCGGTGGCGGTCAATCTCCATTCTCAGAACGGTTTTGACCTCTTCCATCTCCCTCTGGTGCTGTTCCTCCCTCACCTTCATGGCAGTTGACATGGAAAGGACCTGGCCTTCGAAATGGTCCTTGAGTTCGATAATCGCGGTTTGCATCGGGTCTTTCTGGGGCTTCGGGTCAGGAATTTGTTTCGGCCTGCAGTTGCGCTCGTGAAGTTTCTTGGTTTTCAGGTCTTTCATGGGCCGATTGCAGAACTGGCAGGCAAGCTCCGATTTCTTGACATCCTTTTTTAGGGAGGCTTTGGCCTCTTTGGGTTTTGCGCCGTCGGATGTACTGACCTTGCTTTCGGCCTTCGCAATGCCTTTTTTCCCGCTCTTTTTCTTTGCCATTTCCCATCACTACACGAAGGACTTCAGCTTTCTCTCGACCTCGGGGACCCATGTTCTTCTGCATTCATCCGCGACGATGTCGCCGCTTCTTTTCTTGATATGGGCTTCGATTATCCGGTCGGTGAATTTGAGCCAGTCCTGGTCCTTCATGTATGCGGGGCTGGTTCCCATCTCGTTCATCGTGACAGTGACTATCTCGTCAACTGCGCCGATGCCCACCACGCTGCCTATCTTCAGTTTCAGGAATTTGAGCAGTTCCATATTGCGTTTGTATTCACGTGTTTCGTCAAACTTTTCAACGAACAGCTGCCTTGTGAGTTTGGCAAGCTCGTCTGTCACGGCCTTGTCATAGCCCTTCAGGCCTTCCTCGCTCATTGGCCTTTGCTCGAAGAGATGGTTTAGCACAGTGCTTCCGTTCACAAGCTTGTGAATCGTGGGGCCCATGGTGTCAACTGACAGCGGCTTCGAGAAAATCGAAGCCAGGAAACAGTTGGCGCCGACTCCTGAAATGACTACAGTTCCAAGTTCATATTGCTGTATGCTCACCTTCAGATTGTCTCCCTGAAGCTGGCTGCATACAAAAGTCAGATTGCCTTTCACCAGGTTGAGGAACCTGAACTGAATAGGGTCCAGGATGGGCGGGATTATGGATGCGAAAATTCGGCCGTCAATGCCGACGAACATGAGTATGTCAATGCCGTTCTCGTCCCTGATTCTTTTCAGCTCCATGTCGAACATGTGCTTGAGCTGGACCACCGTTTTGGCTTCCATCCTCTTGTCGATTTTCTTCTTCTCTACCATTGAAGCCCTCCATTTAGGCGATTACTTGAGTCCGTAGGAGTCGAATATCACCTGGAGCACTTCCTCGGGCGAGTAATTGTAGGTCCAGGTCTCCTTCATCTTCTTGAGCTTCGTTATCACGCTTTCGGGGGCTTTGATGAACTCGGCTGTTTTTATTGCCTCGTCGAACACGCTTCCGAAATCCTCACCTTCGTCCGATTTCACAGCTTCGGCCGGTGATGTGCGTATGATTGCGCCTGCACCCCTG
>JAQVMG010000082.1 GCA_028703755.1 Thermoplasmata archaeon
CTGGTTCATCTCCTATGAATACCGCGGAAAGTATTACGACCTGATACTCGATGCCGCCACGGGCGAGGATATCATGGCAGAGATACCCCAGGAAGAGAGCAAAGGTCTACGATCACTGTTCGGAGGTAAAATGTCAGAAAAACTGCTGCAGCACAGACATTGCAGGTACTGCGAGAAGGCCATCGGTCTGAAGGAAGATTATTGCGGCCAGGAATGCAAACACGCGCATCAGGCCATGATGAAGAAGAAGAGAAATCAACTGTATATTCTCATGGCCATCGCGATGGGCATCATGCTGATGACCCTGTTCATAGGCGGCTGAACGGCGCATGGCAATCAAGGTATGCCTGGGCGGCACATTCAACGTCATCCATGCAGGCCATATCGCTTTGCTCTCCAGGGCGTTTTCCGAAGGTGACGAGGTTTACATCGGGCTGACCGCCGACAGCATGGCAAGGGCGGGCAGGGGCGTGCCTGTGAAAAAATATTCCGTTCGCCTGGCCGGGCTCAGGCAGACTCTTGAGGCCGTATCCGGCGGCAAGCCCTTCCGCATTTTCCCGTTGGAGGACAGGATGGGCCCTGCAGCAAGCGAGGATTATGATTCCATAATTGTTTCCAGAGAGACGGAATCCGGCGCGCTGGAAATCAACCGGGCAAGGACTGGAAAAGGCCTGAAACCGCTTCGGGTCATCATTCTTGAGATGGTGCTGGCCAACGACGGCAAACCGATTTCTTCGACAAGGGTGTTGCGCGGCGAGATTTCAGCCGCCGACGGGGATAATCCTTAATATCGTCAATGACGATACACCTGACCGATGCCGACGAAGAAGGAAACAGAGAAACAGTTGGATTACGCCAAGGGCTACCGCGATGCGTTAGTGGACACCTGGGAATCCGTTATCAAACTCGCAACAAAGGGCTATTCATCCCGCGAGCTCCAGATAATGAGCAAGACCCAGTCCCTGGAGTCAAGGCAGCAGATTGAGGCAAAAATCTCGGAACTTGAAGCGGATTTCGCCCAGGATGACATTATCGAGGCGGAGGACATCAAAGTAATCCACCAGACCGAGCCAAAGCCAATCATCGCAGTCAACCTGAGGCCGGGAATGTCCTACATGATCAGAGAACCGAAACCCTCAAGATGCTACAAAATGTTCGAGAAGGAGATTGCGGCGGGAAAGACCGGCCTCTGCGTATCCAGGCAATCCCCGAGGGAGGTGCGGGACAATTACAAGATTGGCCGCTCCAGGGTCATATGGCTCAGCCTCTATGAAAAGCAGGACGCGCCACTTCCGCCTTCAGCGCTCGGGATGATCACCGACGACAGTTTCCAGGCGGATGCGAACGACGTCTATGTCCAGCCTGCCGCGCTTCCGGTCCTTTTCTCGCACATTACAAACTTCCTCGACGGAAATCCGGGGGGAATCGTTGTCCTCGACGGGCTGGAGTATCTCACTTCTCACACAAAGTTCCAGTCGCTGATGAACTTTCTCCAGATGATTAACGAACATATCAAGCAGACAGGGTCATATTTATTGCTTTCAGCAAATCCCCAGGCATTCGACGACAGGCAGTTCAGCCAGCTCGAGACAGAGATGAGTCAGGTTCTTTGATTAATTACAGATACATCAGGGCTTGTGGGCGCGAACTGGGTTTTTTATATGATTGGCCAGTTCGTCGAAGTTTCATTATATATTGTTTCTGGAAACTTCGGAAAGTTTGAAGAATCGGGCCACACATATCAACTATGGTAATTATTGATGCCACCGAGCGAGCAGGACAGGCGGGTTTTTTCTATTAACGCCATTTTTCTTTTTTGGAGCCTGGCCAGCGCAGCGAGGTTATAAAAAAAGAAAAACGGAGACCAAGCCGTCTGCAATATTTTATATAATCTCATCCAATCCGAGTCTGCACACAAGGGCTTGTGGGCTAGCTTGGTCTATACTAGAGCGTTCGGGACGCTTTGACTCCAGTTCAAATCTGGACAAGCCCATTTTCTTTTTCAATTGAAATTGATTATTAATGATGAAAAAGAAAACATGGCGAATACGCATTTGGAATATTTAATCAAAGGATTCGACAGTGTCGACAAACTTTCTCTCTTCAAGTGTGTTCAATGTTTGTCGATGTTGACATTTTAGCAATGCAATAAAATTTTTACCTATCTTCAGCCAATGTACTTCAGCGCATCTTCCGCCAACTTTCCCAGGGTTGTGGCCACCATCTCGCCGGTATGTGGGTGGCAAATCTCGACTTCTGTCGTGTCGCCGACCATTTTTTGCAGCGCTGAAACGGTCTTCGGGACTCTGATAAACTTGGCCTGGCCGTGCTTCGCAAGCAGCCCCAGGGCCCAAACGGCACGGTACTTCACAATCATCTCCCGGTCCTCCAGGCATTTGACCAGTGCGGGAATGGCCCCTGCGTCCGCGATGTAGACGGCCTTGCCTTTCTGGGCCAGTCGCGCGAGCATCCACGCGGCATGTTTCCTCTTGTAAACATCGGCACTGGCAAGGTACCTTACAAAACTCCGCACCTGATTGTCCAACAGTCACACCTTCGCCTGGGTCAGCATTGCTCTGCTGTAATAACATTTGCATGGTTTCTGCATACGTCAACTGCCGCACAACATTTCGGCAATATTTTATACCAGCAAATCATTTCAGAGCACATGCCTGTGCGCGAAACGCTCAAGGAAAAGATTGCCGGCGAGATTTGTCTGTCCAACGAGCCAGGCATGACAATCCGCAAATGGAGAAAGCTTTTCTCGGTTTCCCAGAAGGAGCTTGCCGAGGCACTGGATGTATCACCCTCCGTGATAAGCGATTACGAGGCAGGCCGTCGCAAGTCCCCCGGAATCGGCACTATCAGGAAAGTCGTCGAGTCCATCCTGGACATCGAGGTTTCCAGGGGCGGGCAGAACCTCAGGCGGTTTGAGACCGAAGAGGATTCAGGCGCGATCATCAGCATGGGCGAGTTCCCCATGGCCTGCACAGTTTCCTGGTTCATGAAACTTACAGAATCCGTATGCCTGAACGGCGACAAGCCGGACTTCGAGCGCCCGGTTTACGGATACACGGTTATTGACAGCATCAAAGCAGTGACAACCTACTCATCCAACGATTACTCGAAGATCTACGGCTGGAGCACTGAGCGCGCATTGCTTTTCTCGGGCGTGCATTTCGGCCGGTCTCCCATGATTGCTATCAGGGCGCATCCCATGAAACCTGCGGTCGTAGTTTACATCCAACCGGAAAAAGTTGATGATCTGGCTGTGAGACTCGCAGACCTGGAGCGCATAATTTTACTGAGGACCGAGCTTCCGCCTCATGAAGTCGCGGAGCGGCTGGAAGAGCACCGCTAACGGCCAAAGTCATATTCGTCCAGCATGTAGTGCTGGATCATTGCCCCAAATATGAAGAGGAGTATGAAGGACAGGATGGCGAGGTTGGCCCCCCAGAGATACCATATCGCCATTGCGGCAAGGATTGCCCCAATGAACGCCGTTACGATGGCCACAACATGCTCTATGAGGATGTAGGCCACAACCGTCACCACAATGCACACGATTGCCGCGTACATGAATTCCCCTGTGGCGGCATATACCATGCCGGCCACCAGTATTCCGGCTAGGAACGACAGGGCTGCCTCGACAAGGAATTCGAAGATGGCGGCCATTATCAGGCTGCCGATGATGCCTATCACGATGGCGAGAATGATCCCGGTCCATGAATCGTAACCAAAATAGGCGATTCCGATGCCGAAGCCAATCATCCATCCCAGCATTCCGCCGAAAACCGAGAGAAGCATGTCCCATATCGCGACGCCGAACACGGCGAGGGCGACGCCGATGATGAGAAGGATCCATGCCAGGATGTAATAGATTGTGTGGATGTCCATGGAAGCAGAAATTGTTTTGCAGGGTAATAATGTTATGCATTTCTCGGTTCTAAGGCCTGGACAAGAGCGGTCAACAGCCCGTTCACCGGCGTCGGCACGCCAGTCTCATCGCCATACCTGGCAATCGCACCGTTCATCTCCATTATTTCTGTCCTGCGGCCGTGCTCAATGTCCTGCCGCATGCTGCAGACATTGTTCGCTGTTTCCCTTGCCACGGTCATGACCTTTTCGAGAGCGATATCAACATCAAGCGATATCCCCCTGGCGAAGGCTACCTCGACCCCCTCCGTGACAATGCCTTCAATGAGAGGAGCAAGTTCATGACGGAGGAATATGGCCCTATTTTTCTCTTTGAGCAGGGTTGCGACAGGGTTGATGGCCGAATTCACGAGGGCCTTGTACCAGATGTCCCTTTCAATATCATCCGACACGCCGGTTTCAAATCCTGTCTCTGTAAGCACCCTGGCCACGGCTGCTGCGTCCTCCGAGCCTCCCACAAGGGTGTAGCTCTTTCCTGTGTGCTCCACGACCCCGGGCGCAGTATGGATAGCCGCATGGCTCGTGATTCCGGCGACCAGTCTTGCTTCAGGGAAAGCGTCCTTCAGGGTATCGACATTGCCGAGGCCGTTCTGGAGAGTGACAAGAACAGTTTTCGGCGCCAGCAATGATTTCACATCGGCCAGAGCAGCGGGGGTATCGTATGATTTCACAGTCAGGAAAAGCAACTCCGGCGGCTCCAGGCCGGCAGCAGAACTTACTGCCCGCGGGCGAACAACGAAATTGCCCAGACCGGTGACGCTCAGGCCCCTTTTTCGGATGGCCTCGGTATGGGATTCGCGGCAGATCAACGTTACCTCATGGTCCAGGGCCAGATAGCCGCCGAAAAGGCTTCCGATCGCCCCTGCACCCAGGACTGTTATCTTCAAAGTTCGGCCCTCCGCATTGCGGTCGCTTCAATATGAGCCAGGCGAATAGGCTCGGGAATTTTCAACCTCGAAACATTTACCGTAATCCTGACGGAGCTGGGCATGGACATCATGTGGCCCGGAGAGACATAAATGGGTTTGGCCCTGGCGGAGGTCCTCAGCTCAGTGCCAATCTGCTTTCCGTTCAGCCTGACCGGAGTGGCTGCCCCGAAGTCCTTGCAGGCTGCAGAGTCGGCCTTTCCGCAGAGAAGACTCTTTGCAGCGCCGATTGCCGGCACGCCCAGTTCGACGCCGATATGGCATGCAATTCCGAAGGCGAATGGATGCAGGATTCCGTTTCCGTCCAGCATAAGGATTGAATCGTCACCGGCTTCCTCGATTATCGGCCTGAAAACCGGTAGCTCGCGGAAACCGAGATAAGTCGGAACATATGGCCAATTGACTTTGGACCCGGCCCTGAATGTATTGACAACTTTTTTATTTTTAATATCAAATAAAATTCCCGCGGCGAATGCCCTGGTTCCTATGTATGAGGCATCCAGGCCCAGAATCCGGGTCGGCAATTTATTTGGGTCCGCAAGGCTGACATCCTTCGCCATCTTCAGCTGTTCCGCCCTGGCCTTTTTCAGCGGCCAGGTGGTTTTGAATTTATTGAAGAAAATATTCTCAAATTCCGCAATTTTTCCGTCCTTCTCGAAAACTCCTTCCTGGCCCAGCATCTCCATTTTTTTCGGCAGACCGTAAGCGAATCCCCCGAGGCCTCCGCCGGAATAAACGACCCTGTGGCACGGCATCTTTATCGGCGGGCTGTAAGAATTAAGCATCACCCCGACAGCGCGTTTGGCGATGTCATCGCCCAGAGCTTTGGCGACCGCGCCGTATGTGGTGACCATGCCCTTGGGCACCTGGTTCACAAGGTCGGCGCATTCCTGATAAAGGTCAATGGACATGGTGAGCAAATCGGGTTATGCGTATATAATCATTCTGACCCATCGGACTATGGGCGGACGCGACGAAGCCTCAGATACTCGGCCTTCTTCTCGCCCTTCTGGCGGCCGAGAAGAATTTCCTTCTTGACGCCATGGGCCAGCCGAACTGCGCGGGAAATCTCGGCCCACATGCCGACGTAATTCTCGGGAATTGAGTGCACCAGGTATTTCGCGTGGTTCGTCTCAGGGTCGCCGGTGTAAGCGCGGAAATGGGAGCCGTACTTGAAGCCGGTCTTCACCAGTATCCCTTTCTGCTTCAAATCTGCGTAAATCTGCAGCCGTAGGTCGAAATCCGGCTGGGCCTTCTTCGCCATCTTTCTGAGAGTTGCCAGTGTAATGAATTTGCCTGTTTGCGCGCTCCTGACCTTTATCAGCCATCTGTCCATCAGGAAAGCGGTCTCCAGCAGCGAGAGATGGAGCGTGGCCCCGACCAGCTTGCCGAAGAATTCGATGTTGTGCAGCATCTGGGCCTCGCACTCGTCGAGGACCAGGACCCTGTCCCGGAGGAGCAGTGCCTCTGCGGTCATGCCGCTGGCATCGCTCTTCACCTGGCCCTGGGGAAGCACCATCTTGGTCTTGTAATAGGTGATGTCGCCTTCTTCGTCGACAACCGCGAGCAGAAGTTCCTTCTTGACGTTCTTGACTTTCTCCACGATATCAATGAGCATCGAGATATCGAACTCACCTCTCTCGGAGATTGCCAGCACCCAGTATTTTGACGGGTGCTTGTTAGGAATTCCGCCTCTCGGAAGTACGCGAAAAGTGAGCGGCGGCGTGCCGTTCTTGACCACATATCCGCGCTGCCTCAGGTCCCTGTAGACGATGTAAGTGACATCGAAGTTAGGATTGAGCCTCGTGCCGAGCCTGAAGAGCCTGTCCTGGTTCTGCCACTGGTCGGCTTTCATGACCTTCAGCTTGCCGGCCTCGGTCAGATATATCGCATCCAGAAGGTCAAGCTTGAGCGCTCCGCCC
>JAQVMG010000083.1 GCA_028703755.1 Thermoplasmata archaeon
TCTATAGACTCACAGATCAAAGAGATGCTAGAAATGGCAACTCGAGACAATCTGGAGGTTGTAGAGATAAAGAAAGAGTCACCCTCTGCCAAGGAAGCAGGAGCCAGACCAGTTTTTAATGAAATAGTCGATGAGATAAGGAGTGGAAAATTCAACGCCATCCTCACGTGGGCTCCTGACCGTATCTCAAGAAATGCAGGAGACCTTGGTCGAATCGTCGACCTAATGGACTCAGGAATGCTCCAAGAGATACGGACATATGGGCAGAAGTTCAGCAATAATCCGAATGAGAAATTCCTTCTGATGATTCTGGGCTCTCAAGCAAAGCTCGAAAACGATAACAAGGTAGTGAACATCAAACGAGGTCTACGAGCACGATGTGAAATGGGACTCTGGCCGTGTAGTCCACCAACTGGATATCTGAGTAGCAAGAATACCGAGAAGCGATGCTGTGTCGAGGTCGATCCATATCGTGGACCAATCATTAAGAAGATGTTTGAGAAAGTAGCATACGAAAACTACAGCGGTCGTAAGCTCTACTTCTGGCTTCGAGATGAAATGAAGTTTAAAACCAAGAATGGAAAACATATCCATCTTGGAAACCTGTATATGATTCTCCGTAGCCACTTTTACTACGGCACATTTGAATATCCACAGGGTGGCGGACAGTGGTACCAAGGCTCGCATCAACCCTTAATTACTAAGTCACTATTTGATCAGGTACAAGAAAAGATTTCGATACAAATTACGAAAGGCGACACTAAGGAGTTTGCCTTCACCAAGTTAATGACCTGTGCACTGTGCGGGTCCGGCATCACTGCTGACGAGAAATTCAAACATCAAAAGAATGGGAATGTACATCGATACGTGTATTACGGATGTACAGGACGAAAAGATAAGAAATGCACATCTGGATATATCAATGAGGACGAACTTACAGAACAGCTAGCAAACCTCATGGATCAAATCGACTTAGATTCCATTGGCATGAAAGAGCGCATCAAGATTGAGATTGAACGGCATAAGAGATTTCAGTCAGGACTACTTGGTATCAAGGAGACAAAAGTGAAGGTCGCTGATATAGACATCAGAAACTATGCAAAGTACATACTACGAGAAGGGACGATGTTGGAGAAAAGAGAGTTGCTGTCATGTCTGAGGAGTAAGGTTAAGCTCGCAAACAAGACTGTGAACGTGCTGGAGAAATAACACACTTTTACTCAAAAAAATCTTTTTGTTTCACAAGTGGCTTAACATGAAAGAAAAACTCCTTTCGCTTTGTATTAAAGGTAGAGATATCAAAAATCTCTCATTAATAAATTGGAATTATATATAAACGATATGAATATGAAAAAAATAACAGTCGGACTAGGAGCATTAGCACTTGTCTTGGGGATGACTGCCGTATCAGCAGGATCAGTTATGGCATACCAGGGAGATCCTTCCGTTAAAGGTCCGAACTATTCTACGGAACGTCATGAAGCTATGGAAGAAGCATTCGAGAATGAAGATTACGATGCTTGGAAGAATCTCATGGAAGGAAAAGGTAGAGTAACAGAGGTTATCAATGCGGATAACTTCGCAAAATTTGCCGAGGCTCACGAATTAATGGAGCATGGTGATATTACAGAAGCTCAAGAGATTCGCCAAGAACTTGGTCTTGGGCAGCATAACGGTTCCATGAAGGGAATGAAAGAAATGGGGAAAGGAATGGGTAGAGGCATGAATCGTTAGCGCACACATATTTGTACACTGCCCCGATTACGATCGGGGTTCGGTGTATGAATAATTTGTGCTTGGTATACTTAGTTATGAGCGAAAACGAAAAACTTTCCGATGAAGAAATTGTTGAAAGGGTCCGATCAAGCGATCAGGAGCTTTATGCGGTCATCATGGGAAGATATCAAGATAAGCTTTTACGGTATGCCACTACTTTAATCAAAGATGAACAGAGAGCTGTTGATGTGGTTCAGGAGGCATTCATTAAAGCGTTTATCAACTTGGAAGGTTTCAACACACAAAAGAAATTCTCTAGTTGGATATATCGTATCGTTCATAATGAAGCAATAAATATAGTCAAGAAATATCAAAAAGAAATAGCGCTTTCGGACGATATCGATTTCGTGGGCAACGAAGATACTGAACGAGATTTTGAGCAAAAAGAAATAGCGACGTTGATAGAAAAATGTTTAGCGAACATCCCATTATTATATTCTGAGCCACTCGTACTTTATTATATTGAAGAAAAATCGTACGAGGAGATAAGCGATATTCTACGAATACCAATGGGTACCGTCGCCACCCACATAAGCAGAGCAAAAAAATTAATGAAAAAGATATGTCAAAAGAATTAAAAAATATTTCAGATGACGTGATGAGTAAAATTCGCCAGGGTAAAATTACCATGCGTCCGAAAGTATATTTTGTTATTGGATCTGTTCTCACTTTTGCTGGACTAGTCTTATCTATTCTTACGTCAGTTTTCTTGATTGGTCTATTACGGTTTTCATTACGCGCACATGGCCCCATGGGAGAGTATCGATTAGAAGAACTGCTTTCTCATTTTTCATGGTGGGGTCCAATATCCGCATTATTCGGGTTAGTTCTTGGGATATGGCTACTTAGACGATATGACTTCTCGTATAAAGTAAACTACAAAGTACTCATTGTTGGATTTGTCTCTGCAATTATTGTCGCCGGTATTGTCCTTGATCTGACTGGACTCAATGATGTTTTATTTAAAAAAGGACCAACGCAAGGAATAATGGGACTCTATCTAGAGGAGAATAATAGACAATGATGATTAATCATTAACACTTTTATAATATGAAACGTATGTTCAGAAACATAAGCAAAAAGACTCTAGCTATCACAACAATTAGTTTCATTGTCCTGGGATTTTTAACTACCCTTTCAATCATGTCAGGAAAAGACATATCAGATACTCTGGTGTCTGTACAAAGAGGTACTATCGTCCAGGAAGTTTCAGCCAGTGGAAAAGTTGAATCACCGACGACGATTAATTTACGGTTTAAGAATAGTGGTACGTTGGTTTTTTTAGATACAGCAGCCGGTGAGACTGTGACCACTGGTCAACTCCTTGCCACACAAGATACTGCCCAACTTGACGCTCAAGTGAGAGAAATGCAGTCGGGGATAGATTTGCAGAAAGCAAAACTGGCGCAACTCATTGCAGGAACTTCTGACGAAGAAACGTCCGTGTCACAGATAGCTCTCGCTAATGCAAAGCGCGATTACGAAAATGTAAAAGTGGCGCAAGACGTACTCGTCGAAAATGCATATCGGACAATGCTTAACTCAACCATTGCACCTATTTCTAGTGACGAGACGAGTAACTATACCGCACCAACTATAAGTGGTAACTATAATTTAGGAAAGGAAGGGGTAATAAATATCTTCCCATACAGCAGTAGTGGTGGCACAAGTTTTAGAATAACTGGGCTTGTGAATGACACTGGTACGAGTGATACCGTTATTCCACAACCAATTGGCAATTCTGGTTTGTATATTATGTTTCCAAACACTACCGGACTCAGCTCGACAGATTGGGTCATACAAATTCCAAACAAAGATGCTTCTGATTATATCCAAAATTACAATGCGTATCAGTCGGCATTGCAAACACGACAATCCGCTCTGGCTTCAGCCCAAGCGCTCGTGGATCTAAAGTCGGCAGACCTTGCTGTAAAAGAAGCTCCAACACGATCTACTGATATTGCAGTATACCAAGCACAAATAAGTCAGGCTGAGGCATCGTTGCAAAAAATTTATGCACAGAGAAATGACTTGATACTTACTGCCCCAACATCGAGTACGGTGACTGCAGTTCATGGTGAACGGGGTGAAACAGTTGGCCCAGATATGACCGTTGTTTCGCTTGCTACAGGCGGTGCACTTCAAATAGATTTGAGTGTTGTCGAGGATAAGATTGTTGATGTCAAAGTTGGACAAAAAGCAAGAATTACTTTTGATGCAATTAAGAATCAAGAGTTTGTGGGTACTGTTGTGGCTATTGATCCAGCCGAAACTATTGTCGGCGGGGCTGTGTATTACAAGACAACCGTTCTCTTTGATGATGTTGATGAGCGTATACGTTCAGGAATGACAGCAAATGTTTGGATTTTGACGGCTACTGCTTCAGATACTCTTTTTGTACCTGCCAGTGCAATTCAGATTAAGGACGATAAAATGATTGTACAAGTACAGGGAGAGAGCAAGATGATAGAAAAAGAAGTAGCCGTAGGTATTGAAAATAGTACTGGAATGATCGAAATCCTTTCTGGATTATCTGAGGGTGAGCAAGTGATTCTTAATGTTCAGGCACAAAAGAAATAATCATGACATCAACCGATATAAAAACAGCGGTATTTGTCGCTTATAAAACTATTACTCGCGGTAATAAGTCAACTGCATTTTTTATTGTATTCATTTTATCGCTCTCATTTTTTAACTTGATGTTTGTGTCAGGATTTCTTAATGGTTTTTCTGATGGCATCATGCGTTCAATGATAGACAACTCAACTGCCCATATTATTGTGATGCCGCAGGAAGAACCGATCCGTAAGGATTTCATATTGGACCAAGAGCAGGTTCGTGCTCAAATCAAAACCATACCGGGAGTCATTGCGAGCACACAACATTATCAAGTGAGTGGTTCATTTGCTTTTGACAAAGAAAAGGACGGCACTTTCAAATACGTATCGGCCCCTATAGTCGGGGTAAATCAAACTGAGGAAAAGGAAGTACTTACCGTCTATAAAAATATGGTTGCGGGTGAGTTTCCTGATGATCTCAAAGATGACGAGATCGTACTGGGGGCTAATCTTGCGGGTGGTTTTGGTACTGAGCAGACATCAGATTTGGGAGGGGCTACGGTTGGAGAGAAAGTGCAGGTATCCTATTCAAACGGAATGATTAGGACGTACACAGTGAAAGGAATCTTTAAAATCACAATGGGGTCAGTCTCAAACACGGCCTTTATCTCATCTCAAGAAGCTGAGTCATTGCTCTCAACGTACAATAATGCATCAGAAATCTTAGTAAGAGTTGATCTTTCACAAAGTACGCTAGATGCATATTACAGCCGAATTAGTGAAATATTCCCAAATTTACGAATTGAGAAATACACCTCTCGGTTATCGACCGTTGGTATTCTCGTTGCCGCTTTTAACATTATTGCGATTATCGTTAGTGTTATTAGTATTATTGTAGCTGCTATTACCATCTTTGTGATGATTTATGTTAACGCAGTCAATAAACGTCGACAAATTGGCATCCTAAAAGCCATTGGTATAAAAGAGAGTATCATTGAGGTGTCATATGTACTCCAATCATTTTTCTATGTCGTCTTAGGTACAACGCTCGGACTATTTATTGTTTTCTTCCTTGTTGTACCCTTACTTGCTATCCGACCGATTCCAATGCCATTTGGAAATGCTGTTCTTGTTTATACTGCGACCGGGATTTTTATTAACATCGTGAGCATAGTCCTTTCTGGCATCGTGGCAGGATTCATCCCCGCAAAAATGGTTGCGAGCGAAAATATTCTTGATTCAATTTGGGGTTAATATCTATACTATGATTACCGTAAAAAATCTTATAAAGACATATCCAGGAGATGTGCCAACCTATGCACTCAAGGGTGTATCGCTTGAAATAGCGAAGGGTGAGTTCGTTGCCCTCATGGGACGAAGTGGTTCTGGTAAATCAACACTGCTTCACCAATTGGGTTTGCTTGATATACCGACAAGCGGTAGTGTCACAGTTAATGGTACCGATGTACTTGCTCTCTCAGATACAGAGAGGACAAAATTCCGATTGCAACACCTCGGCTATGTGTTCCAGGAATACGCGCTCATCGCTGAGTTTACAGCACTTGAGAATGTCTATTTTCCCGCCATGGCTTTTGGTGACACAAGTGCGAAGGAACGAGCGACAGAGCTACTCCGCATTGTTGGTTTACAGGAACGTCTTGATCACTATCCAAGTGAAATGTCAGGAGGAGAACAGCAACGGGTTGCTATAGCGCGGTCACTCATAAATAATCCAAAAGTACTTTATGCAGATGAACCAACAGCAAACTTAGATACAGTTTCGTCGGAAGTAGTCTTCAAGCTTTTTCAAAAGCTAAATAAAGAATTGGGGCAAACTATTCTTGTTGTGACACATGAACCTGAAGATAAAAAATATGTTGATCGAGTCGTCTGGCTTAAGGATGGTTTAATCGATACTAATTACCAATGACGGGAAAATAGACAACCCGCCTATGAATACAGCAAAAACACTCCCTAGCCTGATCCTTTTATAATACTAAATATTTTTGTCACTTTGGTTTTACTGATTTCACAGCAATATACCTGTCTTTGCTCGTAATTTGAAACTCATACACCCCTCTATACATCTGTTGTTCCTTAGGAACGCTAGAAATGGCTATTTGGTCACGACAAAGATATAATTAAGCAATGGAAGATCCAGGAGAACACCTAGTTGGTCAATACTTACGGGAAGTAAAGGGTTGTGATTTTGTTGAATTTAATCTTCAAACAAAGTTCGTTCAGGGTGAAATTGACGTAGTTGGCATCAATTCTGCTCTAAATATTGTTTATATTTGTGAAGTTGCTACACATCTAGAAACAGGGTTGCAGTACACCAAAAGCAGCCAGCCAGATAACGTAAATCGTTTTGTGAAAAAGTTTGAAAAGAATGTCGAGTATGCAGAAAGGAACTTCAAAGAATACACAAAGATTTATATGCTATG
>JAQVMG010000084.1 GCA_028703755.1 Thermoplasmata archaeon
CCCCTCCTTCGCCTGCGTCATGGAAACCATCGACGGCAAGAAGCGCCCGGTCTTCTATCTGGACAAGTGCATGTTCTGCGCCCAATGCGAGGAATCATGCCCCAAGGATGCGATTAAGATGACAGGAGAATACGAGTTGGCGCATCTCAAAGGCAACCCGCCGATAGTGAAGTGAGCATGACATTCAGTGAGTCCCTGGCCCAAGCGCTCGAAGGCGCATCTCAAGTCATTTTGGTCGGGATAGGGAACGAGCTCAACGGCGACGACGGTTTTGGCGTTCGGGCGGCGGAGGAAATCGGCACATTCGGCAGGATGAAAAGCATCATGGCGCACACCGTGCCGGAGAATTTCATCAGCCGAATTGCCGCAGAAAAACCGACCCATGTGATATTCGCAGATGCGGCCATCCTGGATGCACCTTCCGGAACGCTGCAGCTGATTGAATTTGGAGATATGGCCCGCATGAGAACCATGACACACCGCATCCCCCTGTCCAAGATAATCGAGAGGCTCCTCAGCCTTCACGAGTGCAAAGTTCTGATTGTCGGGGTTCAGCCCAAATCCATGGAGGTCGGTGCACCCCTTTCTGAGGAAGTATCCAAGGCAGTGGAAGATTTGGCAGGGTTCCTGCGTCAAAATCTCTCATAATCTCCATATTTTTAAATGGGAACGTACAAATAGGCCCAAATCATGCTGCATCGAGGGCTTATGAATCCACTGGAAGACGATTTCAACCTCCGGCTGCTGAAACTCTTGGTGTCCGGCAACGGCGTAAAGGTCAATATTAACGGCCTCGCAAACGAGCTTGGCATGCACCGGACGACAATCAAAAACCGCTTTGACGCACTCACCGAGAACAGGATACTCGACCGGCCGCGCTACCCTTTCATCCACCTGTTCGAGGAGTATCCGCTGCTCATTCTGGCACTTGCTGACATCCCCAGGACACCGCAGTCAAAGCGCTTCTTCGAGGAGGACCCCCATGTTTTTGCTGCTTATCCGTGCAGGGAAGGTGCGTACAATACAATGATGATTGAATTCTTCCGGGACCTGGAGTCATACCATTCATGGAGGGAGTCCATTGTAACCGAAGAAAAACTGCCCAGACGCGAGAACCGCGCGACTGCGGATGTGTTCTTCTTCAGCAACAGGCTGTGTTTCAAGTACAATCCAGGTTGCTTCGTGGAGGAGATGGGTCAGGTGATAGAAAAGAACGGTTCGATTCAGATCTCCGGCAATCGACTTGATCAGACCGATTATAAAATAATGAGCTACCTTTCAAAAGGTTTACACATCTATCCCAACGAAACCTTTCTTGCAAGGGAGCTGGCAACCAATCGGAAGAAGGTCCAGAGGCGGATATCTCTGCTTGTCGAGAACCGCATTGTGGACACTCCAAAGTGCTACTTTCCCGACTTGCTGACCCCACCCGGATACAATCTGGTCATCACCCTTCTGGAGATGAAATCCCGAAAGGCCCAGATAAAAAAGGACATTCTGGCCAACAATTACATACCGAGGGCGCTGGAATCCAGCATCGGACGCTACAACACCCTGCTCTTCTCCGCATTTCCGACGATTGATGATTTCTATGAATGGGCCGAATATCTTACTGACAAATATCCGGACAGCATCGGCGCTATGTCAAATTTCATTCTCTCCTCCAAACCGAGGCATTCGATCAATCCCCAGAAAGTATCACTAGCCCTCATAGGAAGAAAACTGAGAGAATCCGAATCCGGCAAAGTTACAGAGTGATATATTTTCACTTGATTTATAGCCCATATTGTATTATTTCAACATTCATTTTTGTCTATATGATTATATACTTCCCGCCGATTCCCGCCCTTACCATTAGGTGACCAACATGGCAAAGGAATTCAATGCATTCGAAATGGCGCAGGGACAGTTCGACCGAATTGCGAAACCACTCAAGTTGGACGCAGCTACCAGGGAGCTTCTCCGGAACCCTATGAGGGAATTCCACTTCACATTGCCTGTGAAGATGGATGATGGCACGATAAAGGTGTTCAAGGGATTCAGGATACAGCACAACGACGCAAGGGGTCCGTGCAAGGGCGGAATAAGGTTCCACCCGGAAGAGACCGTTGATACGATCAGGGCTCTCGCAACATGGATGACCTGGAAATGTGCCGTCGTAGACATCCCGCTGGGCGGCGGAAAGGGCGGAATCATCTGCGACCCCAGGACCATGTCCATGAGGGAGCAGGAAGCGCTGTGCAGGGCCTACGCTCAGAAGATTGCGTTCTTCGTCGGCCACGAGCAGGACATTCCCGCACCCGATGTGATGACCAACGGCCAGCACATGGTCTGGATGTTGGATGAGTTTGAAAAGATCCACAACGCAAAATATCCCGGCACAATCACGGGAAAGCCGGTAGGACTCGGCGGCTCGCTCGGCAGAACCGAAGCCACCGGTTACGGCGTCGTTTACTGCATCAGGGAAGCCCTCAAGGAACACGGCATTCCGTTCAAGAAGGCAACCGCTGCCATCCAGGGCTCCGGAAACGTCGCCCAGTACACGCTCGATCAGTTCAACCAGTTGGGCGGAAAGGTCATTGCAATCGCATGCTGGGACAATAACGACAAAAAGCCCTACACATACAGAAGCAAGGACGGAATAAAGCTGAAGGATCTTCTTGATTCAGTTGACAAGTTCGGCACCATCGACCAGAAGAAGGCAAAGAAACTCGGCTGGGAAAAACTCGATGGCAATGCATGGCTCGAGCAGGAAGTCACTGTCCTCGTGCCAGCAGCAAAGGAAGGCGTTCTGACCAAGGACAACGTAGGCAAGATAAAGAAATCCGTCAAGGTCATCGCCGAGGGAGCCAACGGCCCCACCACACCCGAAGCGGATGAGATAATATTCAAGAAGGGAATCCACCTCATCCCGGACTTCCTCTGCAATGCCGGAGGCGTCACTTGCAGCTACTTCGAGCAGGTCCAGTGCAACATGAACTACTTCTGGGACAAGGACGAGGTCCTCGACAAGCTGGACAGGAAGATGACCATCGCATACCAGGGCGTTCTCGAAATGGCCAAGAAAGAGAAGGTCTACATGAGGGACGCGGCCTACATGATTGCAGTGAAGCGCGTCGCCGATGCCGCAAAGCTCCGCGGCTGGGTGTAAACAGATAAAATGAATGGGGCGGTTTCAGCCGCCCCAACTTTCATATTTTATTATTTCTTTTCAACAGGTTGAGGGATTGGTTTTTTCACACCCATAAGTTTCTCGTGGATGTCTGAAGCTGCTTTCTTGCCTGCGCCCATGGCCTCGATGACCGTGGCCATGCCGGTGACTATGTCCCCGCCTGCCCAGACGCCTTCTTTCTTGGTCTTGCCCCATTCGTCAGCGACGATGTAGCCCCATTTGTTCAGCTCAAGGCCCTTGGTCGTCGTTGTGAGCAGGGGGTTCGCCCCGGCGCCGATGGCGTTGATGACAAGGTCGCACTCGATGATGAAATCGGAGTTCGGGACTGCCACCGGCTTGCGCCTGCCGGACTCGTCCGGCTCGCCAAGCTCCATCTTCGAGCATTTCAGCCCGTTCACCATGTTGTTCTCGTTTCCCATGACTTCGATGGGATTGGTGAGAAGCATCATCCTGACCCCTTCCTGCTCCGCATGGTGTATCTCCTCGGCGCGGGCCGGCATCTCATCTCTGCCCCTTCGGTAAACGATAAAGACTTCGCCGCCCAGCCGGAGCGCGGTCCTGGCTGCGTCCATGGCAACGTTGCCGCCCCCGATGACGCAGACCTTCTTTCCCTTCACAATCGGTGTGTCATATTCAGGGAATCTGTATGCCTTCATCAGGTTGCTTCTGGTCAGGTACTCGTTTGCAGAATACATGCCTCCGAAATTCTCCCCGGGGATGCCGAGGAACTTGGGCAGGCCTGCGCCGACTCCGATGAAAACAGCATCGAATTTCTTCTCGCCCAGAAGCTCGTCAACCGAGACGGTTTTGCCTGCAATCTCGTTGAGCTTGAGGTGAACTCCCAGCTTCACAAGGTAATCTACTTCCTTCTCCACTATCTCCTTGGGCAGTCTGAATTCTGGGATGCCGTACATCAGCACTCCGCCCGGCTTGTGGAATGCCTCGAATATCGTGACATCATAGCCCAGCAGGACAAGATCTCCTGCGACCGTCAGCCCGGACGGCCCTGAGCCCACGACGGCAACCCTCTTTCCGTTGGAAGGGGCTTTCTGCGGAAGCTGGATCAGATTGTTGTTGCGCTCGTAATCCGCGGCAAATCTTTCCAACCTGCCGATGGCTATAGGCCTTCCTGCCTTTTTCAGGACGCACTGCTCCTCGCACTGCGTCTCCTGGGGGCACACGCGGCCGCAAACGGCCGGAAGCGCATTCGTGACCTTGATCTTCCTGGCGGATTCATCGTATTTCTTCTCTGTTATCAGTTTGATGAACCCTGGGATATTGACGTTCACCGGACATCCGCTGACGCATTTAGGGACCTTGCACTGGAGGCAGCGCGCCGCTTCCTCCTCAGCCATCTCCGGAGTGTATCCAAGCGGGACCTCGAGGAAGTTCTTGGCCCTGACTGCCGGCTCCTGCTCCGGCATGGGTACTCTTTCTTTCTTGGCAGGCGGCATTACTTCCTCCCCCCCTGTTCCACATATCTCTGGAGCGAGCATTTCTCCTCTGAACTGTATATCTTCTGACGGGAGGTCAGAAGATTCCAGTCAACCTGATGGCCGTCAAATTCGGGTCCGTCAACGCAGGTGAATTTCGTCTCATTGCTGACATTGACCCTGCATCCGCCGCACATGCCCGTCGCGTCAATCATGATGGAATTCAAACTCACTATCGTCCTGACTCCGAACGGCTTGGTCGTCAGCGAGCAGAACTTCATCATCGGCACCGGGCCGATGGCGTAAACTATGCCCACGTTCCCCTTCTCGCACAATTCCTTCAGCGGCTCGGTGACCAGGCCTTTCCGCGCGAATGTCCCGTCATCTGTCGTGATGATGTGCTCGTCGCATACGGAAGCGATTTTATCCTGCCAGAACAGTAGGTCCTTTGTCCTTGCGCCCTGTATGCAGATGACCCTGTTGCCGGCCTTCTTCATCTCTCTCGCTATCGGGTATATGGGAGCCGTGCCGACACCTCCTGCAACCAGGACTACGGTGCCGTAATTCCTGATCTCAGAGGCATGGCCAAGCGGTCCCACGAATGCATAGTAGGACTGGCCGGCCTTCATTGCAGCGAGCTTGTAAGTCGAGGTTCCGATTGCCATGAAAACGATTGTTATTGTGCCCTTTTCCCGGTCAAAGTCGGCAATGGTCAGCGGCACTCTCTCGCCCTTCTCATCGGGCATTACGACCAAAAATTCACCGGCTTTCGCTTTCCTGGCAATCTCCGGCGCCTCGACCACCGCTTCATAGATGGTGGGCACAAGTTCCTTCATGCTAAGTATCTTTGACATGTCAATCCCTCCCCGCCTGACCTGCGGGCATTGCACGGGTCCAAACGAACCCGCGAGACTCAGAATATTGACAGTGTATTTATAAACTTGCCATTTGACAGATTTTTTAACCTCGGACCAGACACATATTGACATTGCGTTGTTTCCGCTGTTCCAGTTTGTACAATTTCAACAAAATAACAATGAATATTTATAGATGAAATCAATGCCTATTTGACACATATACCATTTAGTGTGTGAATAAGGGCCCGGAGGACTGAAAATGAAACCTAAAGTTGCGATTTTCGACTTCGCAAGCTGCGAGGGATGCGAACTTCAGATAGCGAACCTAGAAGAAGACATATTGGAAATTGTTGAACGCGTTGACATCGTATCATTCCGTGAGGTGATGAAGGAACACTCAGATGTCTATGACATTGCCTTCGTGGAAGGTTCAGTCAACAGGCCCATCGACGCTGAGAGACTGAAGGACATCCGCTCCCGCGCCAAGATACTCGTTGCGATGGGAGACTGCGCATGCACCGGGTGCGTGAACAAACTCCGCAATGACTGGTCGGTTGACAATGTCAAGAAGGAAGTCTATGCCGATGCGGTCAAGCAGATGAAGAACAATGAATTCTTCGAAATTTTCCCAACCAAAGCACTGAACGAAGTCGTAAAAGTCGATTTCTACATCCGTGGCTGCCCGATACGGAAGGAGCAGTTCCTGTACTATGTCAGGAGGCTCTCATGGATGCCGCTTCATCCCCTCCGGGACATGAAATTCACAGTCACGCCAAGAGAAGGTCAGGAGGACTCGCGTTCACTCGTCCGATTCCAGCCAAGCAAGTGTATTCTCTGCCGACGCTGTGACGTCATATGCTGCGAAACGCTAGGCGTTGACGCCCTCGGGCTCATCGGAAAAGGCCCGGAAACTGCGATATCCACCCCGCGAAACATAGGCTTCGATGCCAATGGCTGCATTGCATGCGGTCAATGCATCGCAGTCTGCTCATGCGGAGCGCTGGATACAAAGTCACAGGTGCCGGATTTGCTTTCAGCCCTGTCCTCCGGAAAGAAGATGTGTGCAGCCCTTGATTCCTCTGTTCTTCCCTCTCTCGCTGAGAGGGACCCGTATTTATATTCGATGGACCCGGCCGAGTTCGAGTCACTTGTCATAGGTTCACTGCTTTCAGCTGGATTTGCCAAGGTCATTCCGTACGACCGGTACATCATGGAATCC
>JAQVMG010000085.1 GCA_028703755.1 Thermoplasmata archaeon
CATCCAGTTCCATGAATTCGCCGATGACCTTGTCAGCGGCCGGGCCGTCCACAAGGTCCATCTTGTTGCCTACGAAAAGGATGGGCGGCATCACTTCGGCCGTGGTCTCGGAAAGCAGGGGGATCCAGTATTCCTCCAGCTTTTTCACGGTCTCGGGTCTTGAAAGGTCAGCTACAACAATCGCGCCGTTGAGGCCCGCGATGTGCCTGGACTGGGTGGATTTGTAGCCCTCGGAGCCGATTATGTCCCAGAGCATGAAGGAAACGGAATAATCCACATTGTTGAGCGAGACATTGACTATCTTCTTCGCGACCTTGGCGCCGACAGTGCTGATGTAGCTGTCGCTGAACGCATTTTGAATGAAACGGTTCATGAGGCTGGTCTTTCCGACCGCGGAGTCGCCGAGCAGGACGACCTTCTTCAGCACTTCTTCCATGGCAGTGAAGTGTAATCCACATCGATTTAAATATATTGTCATCCCGGGACTCGCGGCGGCATCACTTGGCCTTCGCCATCTTCACGAACACGGCGTCCAACCATTCCTGGATTGGCGCAGCAATGCGCTTCTCGCCTTTCCAGTTAGCAAGAGCCGTGCCGAATTCCCTGTCAAGGTCCTCGATTATCCGGACTACGCCCCTGCGCAGCTCCCTGGCCTCGTGCCCAGTGAAAAGCACCGCAACGACGATGGTGCCCTTGGCCTCTATCAGGACCCGCAGCTTGCCCATGCTGAGGGACTTCAAACTCTCCATGTCCGAAGTGTGAAACGCTTCCTGGACAAAATTCTGGATGGCTGTGAGCATCCCCCCGACCATGTCCCTGTCTATCTCGCCGGTCTCGTCATGGGCACCGGCATGGGCTATGACCAGGCCGCCCGTATGCAGAACGTAGATCTCGCGTACCCGCGACTCCTGCCATTTGAGCTGGGGGGAGAACCATTCCACGAGCCTTGCCGATATGTCGCCGATGAGATGGATGGAGAGCACTATGACAATCAGCATCGCGGTGCTCAGGGCTATCTGGAATGTTTCATCGGCGGATTCGGTCGCTGCCAGGACAATGATCTGGGCGGTAACAAAACTGCCGACACATATGACCGAAGTCAGCAGGACGATCAGCGAATTTCTTATCAGAAGCTCCTTTCCCATCACCATCTGGTACCGGACCAGGCCCCGGACGGTCATGGCGAGGGCGCCGACGATGGCCATGCTGAAGATCGCACTGTAATCTCCGACGTTCGGAAGGAAGAGGCCGAACAGCATGACGATGTTGAAGAGAAGGACCGAGAAAAGTGACGTGAGCATGAAATCAATCTGATTTTTCCGGATATCGGATGAGGACTTCTGCATGCTGGCATACAGATGGTTCCAGACCAGGAAGGATATGGAGAGCCAAACAGCCAGGAATATGAAATCGGAGAACCTTTGCCATTGCTCGGGCATGAGGAAATGAGCAGCCAGCTGGGCAAGCAGGGGGCCGAACACCATCACCCGGCCTTTGGTTGTCAGCAGCAGGAAATAGTCCGCGCTGGACCTCTGGATGAAGAGAGTTATGAGAATAGGGAACATGAGAATTGAACAGATGTACGCCATCTCCAGCCATAAGCCCGAATCCTCGCCGCCTGCGGCCGAAAGAACAGCCCATGAGAAGAGCCCGACAGCCGTAACCAGGGCCAGCAGCGCAGTTGTGATCGTCACCTCCGTCCTGACTGCGAACCTCACCGTGAATATGAACAGCCCCAGAGCGAACAGGGAGCATGCCAGTGCGAGAAGTGTCAGCAAACTGAACATGGGAACATCACTTCATCGGAAACAATTGCGGCGCAATTAATACTTTCCCGTCGCAAAATTAATACATCCCCCGACCTTCTTGGGTCCGGATGGCAGAACTTCGAACCCGCATTGCGGGGCTGGAGATGGAGAACCCGACGATGCTGGCCTCCGGGATACTGGGCCAGACCGGGGAATCGCTTTTCAGGATTGTGAGAGAGGGAGGCGCCGGCGCCGTTGTGACAAAATCCATTGGCCTTGAGCCGAGGGAGGGGCACGGAAGCCCCTGCCTGCTGGAGCTGGACAACGGCATTCTGAACGCCATGGGCCTGCCCAACCCCGGAATAGACAGTTTCGGGGAGGAAATGGCTGTGGCCCTGAAGGCCGGAGCGCCGGTGATAGGCAGCATTTTCTCTGATTCACCCAGTAACTTCGCCGCACTGGCGCGGAAGATGGAGGGCTACGGAGCCGCTGCGGTAGAATTGAACCTGAGCTGCCCGCATGCCGAGAAATTCGGGCTGGACACCGGCTCGGACCCTGCCAAGGTCGCAGAAATCGTCAGCGCGGTGAAGTCCGCGGTTAAGATGCCTGTATTTGCCAAACTCAGCCCGATGGTTCCGGACATCACCGCGATCGCTCTGGCGGCAGAAGATGCTGGCTGCGACGCAATTGTTGCAATCAATACGATGAGGGCGATGAAGATAGACATAGACATCGGCAAACCGGTCCTCAGGAACAAAGTGGGCGGACTCAGCGGCCGGGCGATTAAACCTGTCGGCGTCAGGGCGGTTTACGAAATAGCCGGCAGGGTGAAGGTCCCTGTCATCGGAGCTGGCGGTGTGTACACGGGCCGGGATGCGGTTGAGTACCTGATGGCGGGCGCCAGCGCGGTACAGATCGGCTCGGCGGTGAGGGAGAGAGGAATCGGAGCGTTCGGAATCGTCAGCGCGGAGATCGCAGAATTTATGAAAGAAAATAAATATAAATCACTGAATGAAATTATCGGCCTTGCCAGGGGGAAGTAAATGGATATCGTCACGGTCACCGGAGTTTTTAATGAGACAAAAAATATAAAAACAATAAGATTCAAATGGGCAGGAAGGTCGAAACCCGGGCAGTTCGCGATGGTCTGGATACCGGAGGTCGATGAGGTTCCAATGAGCATTTCCTTCTCGGGAGAGGAGAGCGGTATTACCGTGCTTGATGTGGGCGAGGCCACATGGGCGCTGCACAACCTGAAACCAGGAGACAGGATTGGCATCAAAGGCCCGCTCGGAAAGGGCTTCAGCATCACAGGGAAGGATATCCTGGCTGTGGGCGGCGGCTCGGGAACGGCCGCACTGGCACTGGCCGTGGAGTCCGCCATCGCAAAGGGTAAGAAGGTCAGATGCGCGCTCGGGGCCAAGACCTCCGGAGAATTGCTTTTCAAAAAGAGGTTCACAGATATGGGGGCGGATGTCCGTGTCGCGACCGACGACGGTTCCGAGGGGCATCACGGGTTCGTGACCCAGCTCGCGGAAAAGCTGATTGCAAAGAAAAAACCTGACCTCATCATCGCCTGCGGGCCGGAGAGGATGCTGGCGGCCCTGACCGAAGTGGCCGCTCAGCACAAGATCGGGATTCAGTGTTCGCTGGAGAGGTACATGAAATGCGGCATAGGGCTGTGCGGTTCCTGCCAGTGCGGCAGGTACACCGTGTGCGCCGACGGGCCGGTTTTCACCGGCGGCCAGCTTGCGGAGATGGCCGATTTCGGAAAGTGGAAGCGGGACCCGAGCGGCAGAAAAATGCACTGTTGAATTAAGTGAAAAGCATCACAAAATTCCCGATAACAACGCTGACAATGATGCCCAGCGTCATCGGTATTATGAAAGGGTCCTTGGGCGTCACCCATATCCTCGTCTCGCCTTTTTCCCTCAGTTTGATGCGCTCATCCTTCACATCGCCGGACCTCTTGGGGAACAGTATCAGAACAACCTCACCGTCGCGCACAGCCTCCATGGGCCATACGAAGTTTTTCGGAACCTCGGAAATGTCCATCCTATAGCCGAGGAACATCTCGGGAAACCCGCGGTCGCCGCGGGCCAGATTGCGGAAGAATCTTACGGTGGGGCCGACAAGCGCATGGATGATTGCGGCATTCATGAGTATCAGGAATGTGAAGGGAAACGTCATCTGGAGATACTCGGCGGTGTTCTCGGGATAACTGATGAACGGAAGGTTCGCAATTATTGGGTAGAACGGGAACAGGACGGACAGCGCCAGAAGCGCTTTTGCATCGGCGCCTCCGCGCACAATGCCCAGGTAGTAAAACACAATGAACGCACACATCGCTATTGGAATGGCGAGAAGAGCGCCTGACTCCGCGGTCATGCCCTCAAGCTGGAGCATAGCCAGCGCTGCTATGACGCCGACGGCGTAGAGCAGGACCGGCACAGGGTTGACTTTCCCGTCTTCATAGACCGGCGCCCTATCCCAGAATGTGTCGAGGAATAGGATTGCAATCGGAACCAGAATCAGAAGATGGCCGGCGCCGAAGGTTCTTTCCGTTCCGAAGAAAGTGTCGGTTTCCGACAGGAGCAGTTCCACTGCGAGAAGGCAGAAACCTATGCCGCCCATGACTATCCAGACGCGGTCAGGAACCCTCCTTGTGCGCCAGTCCATCAGTGAGGCGGCCGCCATGAGAACCAGTGCGGCGCCCAATCTCGCGGCTGAAAGCAGTTCGTCCATCGAATTTGTATCTTGACCAGAGTATAAATAGTTACGGAATGGACCGGAGAAAGTTTAATAAATAGGGTCATAATCCGCCCGAACAAGGTACAATCTTGAGATTTCAAAAACTGGCCGCCGCAGTCAGCATCGCACTTCTCCTGTGCATCACCAGTTCATTCCTTTTTCCGACTGCCAGCGCATCGCCCGGCGACCTGAACATATTTCCGCCTGAAGTGACAGAAATGGATGCCAACATGGAGGAAAGCGTCACTTACAAATGGGGAATCTACAACAACGGAACACATTCCCAAACAGTGCTCATCGACATAAGCGGGAGCAGCCTCGGATGGACTGCCACCCTCTCCAACGCGGATTCGTATTTCGAGCTGAAACCCAATGAATTCATCGCCATCGAGCTCAATGTGACCGCCCCGGACACAAGGGACTATCCGGAGGACACCGTCACCCTGACAGCAACCGCGAGGGACCTGGTGACCGAGGAGAAGTGGACAGAGGACATGGGCTCCGTGACAACGACAATCGTCGGAGGCGCATACATCCCGCCGACGAAGGTCCTGGGATGGTTCGACGACCCGCTGGGCAACTACATCCCGGCCCTGGACAATGAATGGGGCGTGTTCACCAGCACGATCATCTTCTGGCTGATTGTCGGAGCGGTGATTTACTTTGTGCTCGACCCCCTGGTAAAGACCTTCACCAGCAAGACCAAGACAGACCTTGACGACAAGATACTGGCCATAGTCAAGGGCCCGGTATTTTGGATAATCCTGACTTACGGCGTGATATCATCGCTCGAGGTCCTCAACTTCTCCTGGAGCATTGTCCACGGGCTCGAGCTGACTTACTCCGTCACCCTCATAATCCTGTTCTGCTGGATGGGTTTCAAGATATTCAAGGACGTACTCATCTCGTGGGGAAAGTCATACGCCGAGAAATCGGAAACCACGCTCGACGATGTACTGCTGCCCCTGTTCGAGAAGGTCGGCATGGTTGTCATCGTCGCAGTGGCCATAATCGCAGTCCTCAATCTGTTCGGGGTTGACGTAACTCTCCTGATGGCCGGAATGGGAGTGGCCGGCCTGGTGATTGCATTCGCGGCCCAGGACACGCTGAGCAACTTCATCAGCGGCATGTTCCTCCTCACGGACCGCCCTTTCAAAGTCGGGGACATGGTCCTAATGGACAACGGCGATTACTGCAGGGTGGAGCACATCGGCATGAGGAGCACCAAGCTCTACAACACGTTCGATCATGACATGATAGTCATCCCCAACAACAAGATTGCCAACGAGAAGGTCACCAACCTGACCGCACCGGACCAGAGGATGAAATTCAAGCTCTCGATTGCAGTCGATTACAAGACGGAGATACCGAAGGCCAAACAGATAATGTTAGACGTGGCCTTGGCGACGCCCGGCGTGATAACCGAAGAAAAGTTAAGACCCGTAGTACGGCTCGCTGACTTCGAGGATTCGGCGATACTTCTGAAGATGTTCGGTTGGGTCCACAACCTGGACGACCAGTGGAGAGTGGCCGCCGATATCAGGGAGGGCATACTCCTCAGGTTCAGGTCAGAAGGAATTGATATTCCCTTCCCGCAGAGGGTTCTGCACTTCGAGGGAAACGATGAGGGGGACATCCCGACCCCCGGCGCCAGAGCCAAGAAGTGAAGCGCCTTTATTGTTGAGAATCCCAATAGGCATTTTTATTAACTAAACGGATATTGCCAAAGCAGGAATCGGTGAGAGCGGACATGATTGCACGCAATTCTTTCATCATAATACTGACACAAACGCTGAGCGCCGCGCTCGGGATGTTCGCGCTGTTCGTCATTTCAAAGACCTGGGGCGGCTATGCCCCCGGCCTCGTCGGGATAGTTTGGTTCGGGCTCTCTTTCGTGGGCACGTTCTCCTTCGTCTCAAACCTCGGGTTCGACATCGCCCATGTCAAGAGGATCTCAGAGGGCAAGGACCTCGCCAAATGCAACGGAACGTACATCGCTATCAAGCTCATTCTGACGGCCGTGATGGTCCTGTCGCTTGTCGGGGGGATACTGATTTGGAAATATGCCCTTCACGGGGATTTCTACGATTCGACGCGTGAAAGCGTCATCTACCTGTTCATAGA
>JAQVMG010000086.1 GCA_028703755.1 Thermoplasmata archaeon
GCAAAAATACTGAATTATGTTCAATTTCAGAAGTCACCACTTTTGTGAATTTAGGGGGTAGTTGCTCCAACACAAGATTGATTCCGTATGTTGTGTTAAGCGTGAAGGCGACAACATACTCAGATGATGATTTACCAAGAAGTGATAATACTTGGTTTCTTGTGTCTAGGATTTTTTGATCAACTTTCTTCCCCCAATCATACTTCACCCTTCCTCCGCAAGCATTGTATCGATAGAAATAATCGGTCATTGCATCGATAACTGGTTTAGGTCGCAGAGTTTGACATGCCGAATCAAAATAGATATTGTCTTCTTTCAGATACGAAAAATCTGAAACATTTTGTGAATCGGTTGATGTTTTCATAATTATTTTCCTTCCAAAGCTGTTTGAACAAGTTGTTTTATCGATTCATATGGCTGTGCTCCAGAGAGTGGATATTTCTTGCCGTTTTTACCAATCACAATACTCCATGGTGTGCCTTGACCACCAGTTGCAACAGCATCTTGAACATGCTCTTCAATTTTCTGTGCATATTTACCACTAGACAAACATTCGTTGAATTTGTTTTTATCAAGACCGACATACTCGGCAATTTTTGGAAGTTCTGCTGGGTCAAGACCATTGTTTGCAGGAGTCACTTCCATCAACCTATCTAAATAAGACCAAAATTTATCATTACCTCCAAGTTCCGCAGCGCATTCAGTTGCTTCTGCTTCTTTTCTGGCCTTGGAATGTAATTGATCTAGAGGAAAATGTCTATACACCCAAGCTACCTTTCCGTTTTTACCATATTCACCAATGACTTGCTTCATAGACTCATGAAATTTTTTACAGAATGGGCATTCAGTATCAGAGTATTCAACTATCTTTACTGGAGCATTCGGATTACCCCTAATATGATCCTTAGATGAAACTGGTGTTACGTTTTCTAGATTACCTCCTTGTTGTGCTGTATCTTGCTGTACTGCGGGTTGCTGAGGTTGATTACCTGTATTTGTTGTCGATTTTTTCTCACTACTATATATCACTGACCCTGCAATCAATACTGCAGCTATAACGATTGCTATTGGCATTGCTAAATTATTTTTTTGAGTTGTTGATTTATTTTCTTCCATAATTAAATAAAAATTAAATTAATAAAACTAGCACAAAAAGTGCTATGCAATAAGAAAGAAAATAATAATTAGAAAGTTTTTGGATTAATAATTCCACTAGAAAAAGCTTCTTTGAAAGAATCAAAAATTGGTGGCCTGTTTATATCAAATAGATTTATATATGAATCCGTTTTATGAATTTTTAACAGAGAAGATATTTGTCGTAATCTGAATAATATAAATAAAACAAGAATCAAGGAAAGGAAGGCAAGGGCTCCCTTAACTGGAAGTGTGGTGAATAAATTTTGCCATTCCTCGATATGTTCCATTGGGTTGATATTACATACAGACATTGAGTGGTCAGAAAAAGGACATTTTGTTTGCCCATTCATTCCAGATTCAGACTGTAAAAATCCGAAAAAGAACATATACATGGTAAGTATAGTAATAGCAACTATTAGAATCTTTGAAAAGGTTAAATAAGCTCTATTGTTTAACAGCATATATACATAGTAAAGAACTTTATGATTTATTGCAAGAAAAAGACATAAAAGAATTAATTAAAATTAATCACCATTTATATCTATAAAACATAACTTATTCAACGTATCTCGTGCTAACACGACTCTGCGGGGAAGATATATAACTGGTTAAAATTTGATTTGAATTTCAGGACAGCAGCTGGAAAGAAACATTTGAGTTTGGGTAATTTGTATAAAATTTTAGACAATCCTTTCTACTATGGAGTATTTGAATACCCCAAGAAATCAGGTAATTGGTACACAGGAAAGCATGAGCCATTAATTACAAAAGAGTTATTTAATTTAGTTCAAAACCAAATTAAAAGTAATGTTTTAAGAATTGAAAACAAGGAATTTGCATTTACTAAGATGATGACCTGTGGACTTTGTGGTTCTGGTATATGTGCTGATGAAAAGTTTAAGAAATACAAGAACGGAACTATTACTAGATATGTATATTATGGTTGTACTAAAGCCAGAGGGACTAGTTGTAAGTGTGGGTATACAGAAGAAAAAGATATACTCAAACAGTTTGAGGATTTAATCGAAAAGATAGACATTAACGAGATTCAAATCAAAGAAAAGATAAAAGCTGATGTTGAGAAATTTACTAATTTACAAAATTTCTTTTTAGGAAAAAAAGAAAAACCTAAAATATTAAATATTGATATTCGGGGTTATGCTAGATATGTATTAAAAGAAGGGAGTGATACGGAGAAGAGAGAATTATTAGGGTGCTTAAAAAGCAAAATAGTTTTAAATAATAAGATCGTTACTCTCAATAAATAAACTTCTTGACTTCTAAAACCATATACCCTATACTATAGGGTATATGGTAAAACAACAACACAATCATGTTCATAAACATGGTGAGCCAAACACAAAGGCTCGCAAAGTTATTAATATGGCGATAGGAAGTGTAGCTAAGATTCCTGAAATGGTCGACGACGGAAGGTACTGCCCAGAAGTCATCCAGCAGATCGATAGTGTTATTGGTCTTCTACACAGTGCACGAAAAGAATTATTAAAGGGTCATTTAGAGTCTTGTCTTACTGAAAGGCTAAAGACTGATAAAGAAGGATCGATCAAAGAATTATTAAAAATATATAACATGCAGTAAACTTTTAATATTTAATTATTAAATTTATATAAAAAATTATGTCTAAAATTTCAACCATATTGGCAATTTCTCTAATGGTAGTAACAGGTGTTTTGGGGTGGGTCGCTGGGTATGCCAGTACCCCCGATTATAAAGTAAGTATGTACGACAAAACAACCATGGACTTGGGTCGACCTGATCAGACACTCGATCTTCGTTATATCAATGCAATGATTGCTCACCACAGAGGAGCTATGCTTTTAGCGACACAAGCAAGTACACAGACACAAAGACAAGAAATGAAAGACCTTTCTGCAATGATTCTTCGAGATGAACCAAAAGCAATCTCTGAACTTTATACATGGAAAAAAGAATGGTATGGAGATACAAAACAAGTTAAAGATCCAATTGTCTCAAATCTTGGAACATATGACGAAAAGTTTGACCTTCGTTTTCTTAATGCTCTTATTGCACATCATGAGTCAGGATTACTCATGACAAAAGAAATAGAGACAAAATCAAGTAGAACTGAAATTTTGAACAATGCCGATGCGGTTGATACATTCCTTACAACAACACTGAAACTCTTCAAAGATTGGAGAACACAGTGGTATAACATTTAATATCAAATCCCTATATGATAAATAAAACACTAAAAATTAAAGGGATGCACTGTGCTAGTTGTGCAACTATCATCACCAATAAGGTTTCCAAACTTGGAGGTGTAGATGCTGTTAATGTTAACTTTGCGACAGAAAAAGCGACTGTTTCTTTTGATAACAATGTAGTTACTGTACCTCAAATGAACAATGAAATTGAAAAGTTGGGTTATACGTTCATTGATGAAACTAACTCTCATGCCATGGAAGACCACAGTATGCATACAGGTATCAACGAATCAAAAGATGAAAAACTGAAGGAGCTTCTTGTTATGAAGACAAAAACACAATTCGTGCTACCGATTGCTCTTCTTGTTTTTATTTTAATGATGTGGGATATCGGTGCAAAATTATTTACTTCAATCCCAAATCTTCCGTTACCGATGTCTATTTTCAACACCATCTCTATGGTACTTGCGAGTGTTGTATTGTTTTGGATTGGACAACCCTTTTTACAAGGAGTAGTAAAATTTGCTAAATATCGTGTTGCTAACATGGATACCCTCATTGGTGTTGGAACACTTGTTGCGTATCTATATAGTATCAGCATTACACTCTTCCCTTTGATGAGGGTAGCCTTGAAACTTCCTGAAACCACTTATTTTGATGTAACTATCGTAGTAATTGGTTTCGTGATGTTGGGAAAATATCTCGAAGCACGCTCAAAAATTCGTACTGGTGAAGCAATAGAAAAACTTCTTGGTCTTCAGGCAAAAACCGCATTACTCTGGCGTAATGGTGCTGAGGTGGAAGTGCCTGTACATGAAGTACAAATCGGTGACATCATTATCGTAAAGCCAGGATCTAAAATTCCTGTTGATGGAGTTATTGTTGAAGGATATTCATCAATCGATGAATCAATGATTACAGGTGAGCCAATTCCTGTTGATAAAAAGACTGGAGACTTTGTTGTCGGAGCAACAATCAACAAACAGGGTAATTTCAAATTCAAAACGACAAAAATTGGATCAGATACAGTACTAGCTCAAATCATAAAAATGGTTGAAGATGCACAAGGATCAAAAGCTCCTATACAGGCAATGGCTGATAAAATTTCAAGTGTCTTTGTGCCAGTCGTTCTTGCGGTGGCAGTACTTACTCTTATTCTTTGGCTTACTGTTGGTACATCAGCTCTCGGTTTCTCAACAGCTCTTTCTTATGGAATTCTTTCGTTTGTAGGAGTTCTTGTTATTGCATGTCCATGTGCTTTAGGTCTTGCTACACCTACTGCGATTATTGTTGGTGTTGGGAAAGGTGCAGAACATGGAATCCTTATTCGTAACGCTGAAGCATTGGAAAAACTTAGTCATGTAGATACTGTTGTTCTTGATAAGACAGGAACAATAACAAAAGGAAAACCAGAAGTAACTGATATTATCTCTCTTGATACAAAATGGGCAGAAGCAGATATCCTTCGTGTAAGTGCGAGCGTAGAAAAACTTTCTGAGCACCCTCTCGCAGATGCTGTTGTTATTAAGGCAAACGAACAAAAAATATCTCTTGAAACCGTTACAAATTTCCAAGCACTCGAAGGTGTTGGAGTCGAAGGTATGATTGGCAATAAACATATAGCAATTCATAAACCATCAAAAGATGTCTCTATTACAGGTAATATCAAAGAACTACAAGAGCAAGGTAAAACAGTTGTTATTATAGAAGTTGATAAAAAACAGATTGGACTTATTGCACTTTCAGATACTTTAAAAGAAGAATCAAAAGAAGCGGTTGCAAAACTTCATGATAGAAATATTAAAGTAATAATGCTTACGGGAGATAACTATTTAGCAGCAAGCTATATCGCGAAACTTGCAGGTATTGATGCTGTTATTGCGGAAGTGATACCTCAAGAAAAAGCAGGAAAGATAAAAGAATTACAAGACGATGGTGCCGTTGTTGCAATGGTTGGTGACGGAATAAATGATGCCCCAGCTCTTGTACAAGCTGATGTAGGTATTGCAATGGGTACAGGCACAGACGTCGCTATCGAATCAGCAGGAATAACACTTCTTGGTGGTGATATTTCAAAGATTTCACAAGCAATAAAGTTATCAAAGATGACAATGCGAGGTATTAAACAAAATCTTTTTTGGGCTTTCATCTTCAATATAGTTGGTATCCCTCTCGCCGCAGGACTTTTTTATCCAATATTCGGTTGGTTATTAAATCCAGCGTTCGCAGGACTTGCTATGGCATTCTCAAGTGTATCTGTAGTGTTGAACTCATTAAGAATTAAAGCTAAGAAATTATAATTATATGAAAAATTACACATTACATGTTTCTGGAACCCATTGTGCATCATGCAAAATATTAATTGAGGATATTCTTAACGATCAGGATATTGTTAAAAGTGTTCACGTTAATCTAAAAAAAGAACTTGTTCATATAGATACAGATAGTAATAGTAGTCCAGAAGAACTAGCGTCTTTTCTTACTGAAAAGATTAAGTCACACGGGTATACTCTTTCTATTGAGAAAGTTTTTAAAGAAAAACAATCTGATGACATAATTTGGAAAGCAATACCAATTGGTCTTGTGTTCTTGGTATTATTCTTCATTCTTCAAAAATCAGGTATTTTAAATCTTGGCATTGGTGGAAAAACTACACCCGCAACAAGTTTTATTATTGGTCTAATAGCTTCAGTTTCCAGTTGCCTTGCCATTGTAGGAGGACTTGTCTTGTCACTCTCTGCTAAAGTAGTGCAAGACAACGGCAAGTCTGCTAAAAAGCCATTTATCCTATTTCATCTAGGAAGAGTGATTGGATTTGCTTTGCTTGGGGGGTTACTTGGTCTTATTGGTAAAGCAATTGGTATTAATTTTATGTTTTCAGCAATACTTGGGTTAATTGCTTCAACAGTAATGATTCTCCTTGGCTTAAATCTTGTTGGGATTTTCAAGAAGAGTAAACTAACACTACCAAGTAATTTGTTTGCGTATTTTAGAAAAGTAGAACATGCAACAATTGCTCCGATTCTTATTGGCATAGGAACATTTTTCCTACCATGTGGGTTTACTCAATCAATGCAAGTTGCTGCTCTCTCAAGTGGGTCATTTATTTCTGGTATGGGATTAATGCTCGCATTTGCTCTCGGCACACTTCCAATGCTTGCACTCCTATCTTTTAGTTCAGTATCATTTGCTCATTCAAAACACGCTCCATTATTTTTTAAGTCGGCAGGTGTTGTAGTGATTGGTCTTGGATTATTCGCCTTACTTGCTGGTCTTGCAGGTATCGGTATTATTAG
>JAQVMG010000087.1 GCA_028703755.1 Thermoplasmata archaeon
GGAGGTGCTCGGCCATCTGCGGACCAATCTGAGCGGTGTCGCCGTCGATTGCCTCCCTGCCGCATATGATGAGGTCGTAACCGATCTTCTTGGCTGCTTCGCCGAGAGTGTAGGATGTCGCCCATGTGTCGGCTCCTGCGAACGCCCTGTCGCAGAGCAGAACCATGTCGTCCGCACCCATTGCAGAGCATTCACGCAGAGCATCCTCTGCCTGGGGCGGGCCCATTGAAAGAACTGTGACCTTGCCGCCGAACCTCTCCTTCATCCTGAGAGCTTCCTCGAGGGCATGCTTGTCATCGGGGTTGACAATGCTTGGAACACCTTCCCTTATCAGGGTGCCTGTCTTCGGGTCTATCTTCACATCGGTCGTATCCGGCACTTGTTTTATACACACTATTATGTTCATTATTTCTCCTCCTATTTGCAGACCTTCATCATTTCAGCAGGTCGGCCGAGATGACCATCTTCTGGACCTCGGTCGTTCCTTCGTATATCTCGGTTATCTTTGCATCGCGGTAGAATCTCTCCACCGGGTAATCCTTGGTGAATCCGTATCCGCCGTGGACCTGTATTGCATTCCTGGTCGCTTTCATTGCCACGTCGGAGGCGAAGAATTTCGCCATCGCGGCCGATGTGGTGTATGGACGGCCCTTCCACTTATCGAAAGCGGCCTTGTAGACGAGCAGTCTTGCGGCGTCTATTTCTGTCGCCATGTCGGAAATGAACCATTGGATCGCCTGGAAGCTGGAAATCGGCTTGCCGAACTGCTCCCTCTGCTTCGCGTATTTCACGCTCTCGTCATATGCACCCTGAGCGATACCCAGTGCCTGGGCGGCGATGCCTATGCGGCCGCCGTCGAGGGTCGCCATGGCAATCCTGAAGCCCTGGCCTTCGGTTCCCAGCAGGTTCTCGGCAGGCACTTCCATGTCCTGGAAAACCAGTTCAGAGGTACAAGAACCTCTGATGCCCATCTTCTTCTCGATCGAGCCAATTGAGAATCCTTTGAATTCCTTCTCGATTATGAATGCGGATATCCCCTTGGTGCCTTTGGATTTATCTGTCATGGCGAAGATTATCGCCACATCCGCGGCCGGGCCGTTGGTTATGAATATCTTTGAGCCCGTGATAATATAATGATTGTCTTTCTTTGTTGCAATGGTTGTCTGCCCGGCTGCATCCGTGCCCGCGTTGGGTTCTGTCAGCCCGAAACATCCCAACTTTTTCCCTGCTGCCAGCGGTTTCAGGTATTTCTCCTTCTGGGCATCGGTGCCGAATTTGAGAAGCGGCCAGCAAACAAGAGAGTTATTGACGGACATGGTTACGCCGTGTGACGCGCACACCCGGCTCAGTTCTTCGACGGCAATCGCATAACTGATATCGTCCATGCCCGCGCCGCCCCATTCCTTCGGGACGGTCATGCCCATGAATCCCAGAGCGCCGAGTTTCTTCACGGTCTCCGCGGGGAATTCCGCTCTGTCGTCGATGTCGGCGGCAATCGGGGCGATTTCCTTCTCCGCGAATTCCCTGGCGGTCTTCCGAATCATTTCCTGTTCTTTGGTGAGCGCGAATTCCATCATTGCACCTTCCTTCAAGGGAAAGAAATGACAATATTAAACATTTGCCAACAAAATCCGCTGCAATGTTTAAATTTATTTTTTACAAATTGCCCGACATAAGAATAGGTTTTAATATTGTATTACTCATTTAGGTAGTGCAAGTTGGAGCAGTAATTTCGAGGAGGAATATCATGAATAAGAAAATTTCATGCATGGCCGTGACGCTTTTCATGCTGTCGGTCAGCTTTGTCATGTGCGCAAACGTTCCCGCAAAGGCAGGTTATGATAATTTTGTAGAACCGTTGACAGTCCCATGGACGACGGATTTCGTCCCGAAGGACATGGCCTGGAACCAGGAGGGGGATATCGCTATGGTCGTCGGTGAAGCGGTAAGCGGGCCAAACTCATGGGCATACTATCCGGGCAGCGGAACCTGGAATAGCATCGCCAATCCCTGGACCTACCAGCAGAATCTCTCAAGTGTGTGTTGGGACAACCTGGACGGAAGGTTCTGGATTGCGGGACAGCCATTTGGAGCAGAGCCAACAAGCGTTTATTTCTGGGACCCTGACTCGGGGCTGAACATGGAGTACAGCGTCGAACTGGCATGGTTCGCAACATGCATCTCGGTGGACCAATGGGGCAACCCGTTAGTCTTCGGATTCGAATCCTTCGCCTATTATCTGGATGTTTGGAACGGTGCGGTAAGTTGGACGCTCATCGATCATTTCACACCGTTCGGCTCTGTCAGGATATTCGGCGTGGATTACAATTGGAACAACCATCAGTTCTATGCAGTAGGCGAGAACTTCATGGCAAAAGGTTTCGGCGGTTTCAATGCAATCCTCCTCTACACAGATTCCGCAACCGCTGGGCCTCTCTCTGCCTCAAATTATATCTATGCAAGCACTGAAACTATACACTTCGAACAGGAATATTACAACTCAATCGCATGGAACCAGGCAGGCAATTACGGAGTTGCGGTCGGAACCACAATCGTCAAGATCAACCCCGACACCACCGGTGAAGTATGGGTAGCAGAGACATTCCAAGAAAGTTTCCGAACAGTCTACTACGATATCTCATGGGACCAGGACGGTTACGGCGAAGCTGCGGTGGTCGGCCTCATGGGCACCTTCGGAGATCCTTCTTACCTCAGCGCATATTACTGGAGGTTGATCCCGAACAATTGGTTCATCAGCCCAGACCCATGTGACCTGCAATATGCCGAAACACCCTGGTGCGTAGGATTCAAGCCCCCGTCGAGTCCCTCATACCCGGTGATTCCTTATTCCGGCGGCGGGATAATTATCCATACCGAAGCGATTGACGAGAGCACCCGGATAACCGCCAATGCGGTGTTCCCGAAGCTTCACTGGATTGGATTTAACGACACGCTCCTGGCGAGCAAGATGGACCAGCAGGTCATCGTGGATGCGGATTATGTGTTCACCTTGCAGGCAAATTACAGCGAGGGATGGGACAACTGCCAGGCGGAGGTATGGGCATGGTATGACAACGGCCTGACCGGACTTGCTGGCTCGGCATACCCCGGAACACCGGATGCCACCACGCGCAACCTCGCGTTCAGGATAACTTATTTCGCAGTGAACGACACGGCATGGGTTTGGTATCCGATCACAGCTCTTGAAGTGACGGTCGGCGCTCCGCAGGACATTGACTGGTTCGCCCCGAATGCAGACCCTACTCAGAACCATCACAGGGTTCTGATTCCGGTCTGGTTCGGGAACCAGATAAGAAGTGCGACATACGGCGGCGTGGCCCCGGTAGGCCCGGACTACAGCCCGGACCCGGACATCGCATTGAACAATGTCAACAGCTGGGACTTCAACGTCACGGTCAGGGACAGACTCAACCCAACCGCACTTACCACACACTACGGTGAATTCGGAATAGAGTCTGCAGTCTCAATTTCTGTTACTGGCAACCCGTCTGGAAACGCACCGCCGGGTACAACCGACAACCCGATGACCGCACCAAGCAGGATAGTCTACTCATCCAACGCCGAATACTTCGTCAATGTCTCCATTCCAAATCTCTACATGAACGGAGTTATTGGCGCACCAGATTTCATACCCGCGATAGATGTATCAATCCAGAACACACATGTTGATGTCAACGCAGGCAACTCTGACTTCTCAGTCCAGACACATATCACAGGCGCGAACACCAACATGTACGTCTGGGGTGCTCCATTGGATGTAGGCATACCGCCGGCAAACAACGGACTGGTGTCCGCTGGCCCCATCATGACCGATTACACAACCCCGCTCGCTGCGTGGACAGACCTTAACTGGTGGGTTGACGTCGCACCGGGTACCGCCGAAGGTATCTACTGGGGCGTAATTACTATCAGCATTGAAAACTGATACGAAGCACGAAAATGCCGCCGGTAAACTGGGGGCAAAGTTTTCCATTTTTTAATTTCCAAATTCCTATATTTAAAAATTTTTCGGCCGAGTATTAAAAAGTTTGTATATGGCAGTTTTACAATTGAGCAACTTATATATACCATAAACAAGATATTGTCTTTAATCCAAAATTGGAAACAAAGAGAATAAGATTTGAGGAGGATTTAGGATGGATATTAAGAAATTGATGAGCATAGCCATTGTATTTGGCATGCTGGCAGTGAGTTTTGCGATGGTGATTCCGAACAATGCTAAGGCATCTTTCATTGAAATGAGTGCGGCGCCTTGGCCCGCAACATTCACACCGAATGATGTGGCATGGGATGACACGGGAAAATTCTGCCTGGTTGTGGGCACCGAGACCGATCTGGGTACACCCGGACTTTCAAATGCCTGGAAATACGACGGCTACACCGACACTTGGACCGCGGTAACAGGTGCACCGAGAGCGCAGATTCTGACATCTGCATGCTGGGACAAAGGCGGCGACCTGTTCTGGGCTGTCGGAGGCGCAGGGGTCACATCCGTGTATGACATGCCGAAATACAACTTCGCATTCGCAATACCTGGCGTTACCCTGACCATGGCATTGAACGCAGTTGAAGCCGACCTTACAGGCAATATTCTTGCAGGAGGCCCCGGCGGAGTTCTTCAGGCCTTCAACAAGGTGGACAATGTTTGGTATGACCATTCAGTTGGTCTCAACTGGATGACAAAGGACATATCATTCAACACCGCAGCAGGAATATTCATTGTTGCCGCATATGACACCAGCCTCAGTCACGCCGGAATACTTTATACGGACACGGTTCCGCTCGGTTCCGCAACCACCGCATATATCGGAACGCTTTCCGCGACGATCATTGATTTAAAAGCAATTGCATGGAACCCTGTAACGGATTATGCACTTGCGGTCGGTTCCGGAGTGTTCAAGATAACATATGACACATTGCCTGTATTCATGGTTTCAACAATAATGGCTGAAGGGACAGGAAACCTGTTCAACGATGTCGAATGGGACACGGACGGCTACAACGAAGCCGCTATAGTCGGCCAGAACAATATCCCGAGAGCGACATACTGGAGATTCTACAACACCAACCCGACTATGATATGGGCGCACCAGGATGCAGCATATCCGGCATACACCTGCGTTTCAATCAAGCCCCCGGCAAGCCCCAAGGTTGTGTTCATACCCTTTGGAATGGGCTTAGTGAACGGTAACATCCAGGAATTCGACCAGAGTACCCGGATAACCGCCAATGCAGTGTTCCCGAAGCTGCACTGGATAGGATTCAACGACACGCTCTTCGCCAACAGGATGGACCAGCAGGTCATCGTGGATGCGGATTATGTGTTCACATTGCAGGCCAACTACAGCGAGGGATGGGACAACTGCCAGGCGGAGGTCTGGGCATGGTACGACAACGGCCTGACCGGACTTGGAGGTTCGACATACCCCGCAGCTCCCGATGCAACCACGCGCAACCTCGCGTTCAGGATAACTTATTTCGCAGTGAACGACACGGCATGGGTTTGGTATCCGATCACAGCTCTTGAAGTGACGGTCGGCGTTCCGCAGGACATTGACTGGTTCGCCCCGAATGCGGACCCGACCCAGAACCACCACAGGGTCAGGATACCGGTCTGGTTCGGTAACCAGATAAGAAGTGCGACATACGGCGGCGTGGCCCCGGCAGGCCCGGACTACAGCCCGGACCCGGACGTCGCCCTTAACAATGTCGACAGCTGGGACTTCAACGTCACAGTCAGGGACAGCAACAACCCGACCGCTCTGGCCACAAGCTACGGCGAATTCGGCATTCAGTCCGCTGTCTCTCTGTCGGTTACAGGAAACCCGTCGGGTAACGCACCTCCGGGTACAACCGACAACCCGATGACCGCACCAAGCAGGATAGTCTACTCATCCAACGCCGAATACTTCGTCAATGTCTCCATTCCAAATCTCTACATGAACGGAGTTATTGGCGCACCAGATTTCATACCCGCGATAGATGTATCAATCCAGAACACACATGTTGATGTCAACGCAGGCAACTCTGACTTCTCAGTCCAGACACATATCACAGGCGCGAACACCAACATGTACGTCTGGGGTGCTCCATTGGATGTAGGCATACCGCCGGCAAACAACGGACTGGTGTCCGCTGGCCCCATCATGACCGATTACACAACCCCGCTCGCTGCGTGGACAGACCTTAACTGGTGGGTTGACGTCGCACCGGGTACCGCCGAAGGTATCTACTGGGGCGTAATTACCATCAGCATAGAGAACTGATGACATAAAGTGAGAATTGCCGCCGGGAAACCGGCGGCTCCCTTTCCATTTATTGTTTTTGAATATTTTTATATACCCCGAAAAGGTTGCATCGAGCATGGGCAGAATGCTTGTGGCCTGCGACGGCTCGGAACATTCCAGGAAGGCGCTGGACAAGGCGATTTCCATGGCCGGCGAGGAGGACGAAATTATCGTTATGTTTGTCATTCCGACAGGCGGGATCAAGGAATTTGAGGGCCTTAACTCGGAAGGAGCCAAGG
>JAQVMG010000088.1 GCA_028703755.1 Thermoplasmata archaeon
GCCCGTTATTAACCTGATAATAGACAACTTTTATATACTTTACAAAAACCCGTACAAATGAATTTATATACTAACATGTCCATTATTTCCATCCAATGAATTGTACTGCTGTACCGAACGGAGGCAATGCAGCCCGGAAAGTCATTTTCCTCTCATTCGCAATGGCAATCATGTTGGCAATCACGGTCATGGCATTGCCTGCCCAGACCCGGGCGGCCCATGTGTTTGCCCCCACCCAGGACATCTCTGCCCAAAAATCGCTTGATATAGCGGTAACCTATGAAAGCCTGAATATGGAATCGGGCGGATCTCTGATTTTTTTCATAACCGTAACAGAAAAAGGCCTTCCTGTGAAGAATTCATCTGTCAGCTTTACCACCGATGCTCCGGACTTATGCTCCTTTGAATATGAGAATAACGGTCTTACGGATACTGACGGAAAAGCGAAGGTCCACATGACAGCCTATTCGGAAGAACGTAAGATAATCAATATAACCGCCCGGGCCAATCTTGACGGATATCTGCCCGGTTATTATGAAGTGGATGAAATCACCATCGAGCCCCCTACTATAATAATTACTAATGAAAGAATATCATATCTTAGTTTGACCGGCCTTTTGACCGTTCTGATTATCGCAAGCACAGAGGCGGGAAAATACGGGCTCATCAAAACATTCTTCCTTCCCCTTTACTCGCGGCTCAAGAGGGATGACCTGCTGGACCATTTCGTGCGCGGTCAGATATACGGTTATATCATGTCGCATCCTGGGGAGCATTACAACCATATCAAGCAAAAGCTTGAAGTCACGAATGGCACGCTCTCACATCATTTGCGGGCTCTTGAATTTCAGGGATACATTGTCTCTCACAGGGACGGAACATATAAGCGGTTTTACCCGACAGAGGTAAAGATTCCCAGGACCAAAGGTATCAAACTGAGCGACCTGCAGATAGGTATTGTCGATGCGATAAGGCAGTCTCCGGGCCTTTCCCAGAAGGACATAGCAAAACGGGAAGGCATATCCCAGCAATCTGTCAGCTACAATCTCTCCCTGCTGGAGAGGATGGGGATACTGAACAGTGCCAGGGACGGCGTTAGGAAGAAATATTTCATTTCCTCTGACGCATAATCAACGACCTTTTTTGGCGAGTCGTTTTTTTGAGTTACAAACAGGTGTACCAAAATGTTTTTATATTATACAAAACGCTGTACAAATTTGTTTTTATACTACCGCAATTTATCTACGGCCTGTTGGGTGAAAAAAGTGACAAAACAGGAAACAAAAATAACTGGCCAACGCCATCAAGAAAACTATAAATATAGTCACCATATTCACTCCGCCACTGGAATTCCTCGGGGATTTCTGATGATAGAGTTAATAGGAAATGGAGGATTGGAACCATGAATGGAAAAAACAATAACCATGGTAAAATTGTGGGTATTGCCCTGATATTCAGCATCGCAATGGTGCTGAGCTCGTTCTCTGCATCGGCCATAGCCGCGGAGACAAGGCAGGATAGCGAACTTATTCTGAGAGTCGCAATGCAGGACGACATAAAGGGGCTTAACCCCATCACTGTCAGCGATGTATGGTCCTGGAACGTTCTCAGCTACATCTTTGACGGACCGATTAACGTCAACCCGACCACGGACGAACTTATTCCGTATCTGGCAATCGGCTCTTCAAACACCACCGGTACATTCCCTCCGGCAGGTACTGCAACATTTGACGGCTTTTGTGACATAGGCAACTTCGGATTCTCCCCCAGAAGCGAATGGGGTTCCGGCAGCACAGTCGGCGAAGCCATCATATATTACGATTTTGAAAATGTATATTGGCATGACGGCGTTCAGATGTCTATCAGGGACGTCATGTTCTCGATGCACATGACCGCAATGATCCCGGAATGGACCTCCTCGATGAACCCGCTCAAGGACATGGGCGGAGTTGGCGGTAACTATTCAACCACCAGCTGGCTCCATGTTTACAAGGTCTGGGAGAGCCCGGACAGCAAGCAGGCAGCTTTGAAGTTCGTCCTGCAAACCCCGTTTGCGGATTTCTTCAGAAGCACTCTGTCAACATTCCTGCTGCCATACCACATATGGGGCAGCACGGTTTCCGGCCAGGCAGTTGACAACACCAAGATCTGGTGTGATCTACCTGGTTATGATGTCGATGCCGCCGACTCATGGAAGGTGGCACCGGCCCAGTCCTATGACAACAATCCTCCGATAGGCAACGGGCCTTTCAAATTTGAATCATGGGAACCCGGCCAGCTGACCAAGATTGTCACATGGCGCGATCACTTCTTCAGAGAAGATTACAAATATACAGATTATGTACTGGATGAATTCGGAAAGAGCCTCGCGGTTCAGCCGAACATCGACGCTGTCACCTACAAAATCTACAAAACAGCAGAAGCAGCAGTTCTGGCATTGAAGAGCAACGACATCGACTACATCGCATGGTCAGTTCCCCCGACATTCGTCCAGGAACTGGCAAATGAGCCCGGTGTATCCCTCATTCAGTCTCCCGAACAGGGCTTCTTCTACCTTGCATACAACATGAGAAGGCAGTCGTTCGGATACGAGAACGGAGATGCTTCTACCGGCAATGACATGGGAAAGCCCTTCAGAAAGGCAGTTGCACACTGCATCGACAAGAACAGCATCGTGCAAAGACTGCTCCTTAATCTGGGTCTACCCGGCCACGGCCCCGTGAGCTCCATCAGCGCATGGTACAACTCCAGCATTCCGACTTACAGCTTTGACCCGGATGAGGCCAAGAACATCCTGGCCAACGCAGGATACAAGGTCAACCAGGGCGGCACTCTCCTGACCGGAGACGCAGCCAAAGCCGCAGCCGGAGACCCGAACTGGTGGGTCAACCCCGACGGTTCCAACATCGGAAGCTCAACCGGCGGAAAGATTGAAATCCTAACTCCCGAAGCCAACTATGACCCGATCAGGGCGCAGGCCGGTCTGATGATCGCCCAGCAGCTGAGGGACATCGGAATATATGCCGAATCTATTGCAATGGACTTCGGTTCCATCGTCGATGTCATGGACCAGAGGGCCTTTGATATGTACATCCTCGGTTGGAGCATCGGAAGCGACCCGACTGATTTCCTGCACGCCTTCTTCCACTCGTCCATGAGCGTGGCCGGCCAAAACTACCCCGGTTACTCGAACTCCTCGACATTCGCCTCAATCAACGGATATGACAAATGCTTCGATGAGGTCATAGATGCAGCAAGGGAGACCGGTGACGAGGAAGAGAGAAAAGCCCTCATCCTGGAAGCTCAGGCATCTATCTGTTACGACCTTCCGTATGACGTTCTCTACTTCAGGACGAACATTGAAGCATACCGCTCTGACAACTTCGTCGGATGGGATGTCGGTTCCAAGGGTTCCATTTTCACATGGTCCTCCCTGTTCTCGATACGTGCTCCGAGCCCATATAAAACCAACGCCCAGTTCGTGAGCCCGCCGTCCGCAATGCTTTCCAACGGTTCTCAGGAAATAACAGTACTGGTCAAGGACCAGGACGGCAACCCGATAAACGGGGCTTCGGTATTCATGGGCACAACCATGGGAACACTCTCCGAATACAACGGCACGACCGGGGAAACCGGCAAGTTCACCACCACATTCACCGCCCAAACCGTGGTCCTGCCGGACTCAGTTGACCCGACAGATCCCCTGTATGAATCAATCGAAAACGAGCGTTTGGATCTTACAAACAACGGTTCTCAGGCAATCATATCCATCACAACCGCGAAATACACGAGCGACACCGGCCAGGCTTACGATGATGCCCCAGCCAGACTGACCGTGGTCACAGTATACCCAACAGATGCACAGTTCCTCTCGGTTGCAATGTCCTTCAACGAAAACCCCGATGTGATTGACGATGTCACCGCAGAGGGAACGAACGGGTTCACGCAGGTTGAAGTCACAGTCACGGACCAGACCGGTCTTGCGGTATACAACTCATCTGTGAAGCTCACTGCATCACCGGCCATCCTGAACATAACCCCGGAAATCCAGTACACGGATGCAAACGGGAAAGCCACGTTCAAGATAGTCGCCACGAACCTAGAGAACAATGACGGTACACAGGTCGAGTTCGACCTCAAAGCCGTCGCCCTCAACCCGGACATCGCAGGCATATCAGGTGAAAACCTGATCACACTGTACATAATGGATACGGAATCCGGAGGCGATATAATAAGCGACACGCCGTTCCCAACCTTCGCAGTGATCGCCTCGGTATTCTGCGCTATCTCAGTCAGTTATGCTGTGATATCCAGAAAAAAGAGATAAACATGAGAAATAGGCCCGGGAAACCGGGCCTCACCCTTTCCCTTTCAGTCTAAGGAAACATGCAAAACTCGGAGATGGTAGAATGAAACTGAGAACATATCTGATGAAAAGAACGTTCCATATGATTATCACTATTTTAATCGTATTGGTTTTATTGTTCGTTCTTTACAGAATGATGCCGGGGAGCGCAGCCGCCTCCATGATGATGAACCCAAAAATGACTCAGAATGAAATCAACCAGGTCATGGTTCGTTACGGATTCGGGCAGTGGGCTGACTATCCAGGTGAATACAAGACCGCCAATCTGGCACCTGAGACAGTGGGCCGCTACTCAATAACGGTGACCGCCACCGACGACGCCGGTCAGACTGATACAATCGAAACCTACATCGATGTCGACGCGCTTCCAGAAATGGATTATGTGTCTCCGAGAGTTCTCGACATCGGATTTTCAAATGCTGTACTGGGCCAGAAAGGTGAATTCTACCTGCATGCCTATGATATCGGTGCAATGAGATCGGTTGAAGCGGTTATTACTTACCCCAATGAAACCGAAAGCGCAGACGGCGGTTTCTATACCGAGAAATTCATTATGAACCAACTCAACAACATGACCGATGCTGCAAACGGTTCATATTATTACACCGGCATAACCCCGGGTGTCCTGACCAGTTCATATGACGGCAATGCAAATTTTAAGATTACTTTCTCAGCAACGGACCGTGCCAGAAATGTCGGGACCGCCTCGATGTCCTTCAATGCAACAACCGGGACAGTAATCAACAAGCTGTGGGGTACATGGGTCAATATACCCTTCTCAATCACCGATGAGACTTACTCGTATTATTCGGTTGGGGATACGGTTCAACTCACATCCAAAGCCCTTGGCGCAGCGCCAACCATCAGCATGGCAATGTCAGACCTGGAACTCGTCCCAGTCACAACTGTCGCGGACGCAGTGAACAATTACAACGGCTCTTTTTCACTGCCCGAGAACGGAATACTGACTCTGACAGCGCAGGCGGGCGGAATATATTCGAACTTCTCCTTCCCGGTCAATTCCGATGAGACTGTGCCCCCGGCACCGAGTGCTGAGGGGACATCAACATCCCCCAACATGGGCGACCTTGTCATTTCCGTACTGAATGAACAGGACAAGGAAGTACCAACACCAAACTATCCCTATGTGCTCAGCACTCTCCGCCTGAGAATAAATGCAACTGCAACTGACGCAGACGGCGTTATGTGCTCCAATGTGACCGCAATTGTCGTAAGGCCAGATGGGTCCTCGTCATCCATCCTCCTGAAACACCCCAACTATGTCGAAATGAGGAGCATGGCTGCCCAATTCGTCACATACATGAAGACAATGCTTGTATTCGATTTCGGCACTTCATACATCTACCAGAGGCCTGCATGGGATGTGATATTGGACCGCGTTCCCTCCACTGCGCTGCTGTTCGGTATGGCGATGATTGTCTCCGATGTATTGGGAATTATCATCGGTGTGATAGTGGCATGGAGAAGAGGAACCGTTTTGGAAATGGGCACTATCATAGTAACACTGTTCTTCTATTCAATGCCGATTTTCTGGTTCGCGCTCATTATGCAATGGGTATTCTACGCTCAGCTGGATTGGTTCCCGCTGGCGGGAATGGGCGGTATCACTCCCGACGGTGTGAAACTGGAAGGTTTGACGTGGTTCCTTGACGTCATGTGGCATCTTACCATGCCGCTGATTACCCTTGTCATTCTGGGTCTTGCGGGTACTATCCTGCTTATGAGAAGCTCAATGCTGGAAGTTATCGGCGAAGACTTCACGACCACGGCCAAGGCGAAAGGCCTCAAGGAAAGAACGGTCGTATTCAAGCACGTAGCCAGGAACGCTATGCTTCCTGTGGTCACATCAATGGCGATGTCCATTGGCAGTATTATCAGCGGCGGTGTACTAACGGAAACCATCTTTTCATGGTACGGTATGGGTACATTGCTGATTGAAGGAACTCTTTCCAAAGATTTCCCTGTTGTCCAAGGCGCATTCTACATACTGGCACTTCTTACAATTTTCGGCAATATGGCTGCAGATCTGCTATATGCGTGGCTGGATCCGAGGGTGCAACTGTGAGGTGAAAACATGGTGACAAGCAGACAACTAAAGGAAAAAGTCAGAGATTACAGACGGTCAA
>JAQVMG010000089.1 GCA_028703755.1 Thermoplasmata archaeon
GACCATTCCACTTTATGCTGGATGGAATTTAGTTGGCTATCCGACGCAAACCACGGAAACGGTTGGGAATGCGCTGTGGGGGACGGGGGCGGACAGAGTTGAAGTTTTTGACCCGATATCGCCTTACATCAAAGAGGCCGGGGCGACTTACGTGATGAAGCCGGGCGAAGGATACTGGATTCATGTTTCTGCGGATTCTACGTGGACAATCAACTGGTGATACGGGCCAATTGTCCCAGCCAACGCGTTCATGCCTCGGTCGCCCATCAGCGTTCTGTACTCAAGGTCGGGGTTGTGACCCGGTTAACGGAACCGGGTTGGTGATATTGAGTTCATCCTTAGGAATCCTCGGCCGTAAGGCCGGGGTGGTGTCTAAATCGGCATCCAACCCGTTGCTGAGTCCCGGCCAATGCCCCAAAAGACCCTCTGGCACGAGGTCTCCCCAACGTTCCCAAGGACTCTAATTTGGATCTTCTGGCCTAGGGGCGATTTTCAAACTTCCGTTGTGTGAATGCAATTCGGAGTTTGAGCGAAACGCTTCCATGCAAGAGTTAATAAAATGAACGACGATTGCTACGTGGCTTGATGCGTGCAAACGCAATCGTCGGTTCTGCCGAGTCTCAGCGCAATACGCTGAGGGAGACTCGGCGAACCTGCGTTGCTTTGTTCGATGTAGAAGCAATCCGCAACGCAGATCCAGTCGAGTCTCAGCACAATACGCTGAGGGAGCCTCGTCGGACCTGCGTTGCTCTGTGCAATATAGAAACAATCCGCAACGCAGGGATACCCGAGCTTGGCCTAAGGGGCAGGACTTAGGATCCTGTGGTTAGTCCATCGAGAGTTCAAAAGGGCCAGCGTTTAAAACGCTGGCCTTAGAAAATCTCTCTCCCTGCATCTTTTATTTAATATATTATTGTTTGAATAATTCAACCCCGGTGCCCGATATCGTCGCCCCGCAGCTCCCGCATTTGGCCTGCTCCCCCACCAGTATAATCCGTTCCGGTGGGGCCCCGCAGTTCGGGCAACCTGTCTGGGGAATTACCTGGCCGATGCTTTCCAGCGTGAAAAACTCCTCGGTCGTGCGGTCGATGTACCCTTTGACCCAGCCCCGGTCGACGCAGATGGCGATTCTTCTCTCCGCCTCGAATTCATTGACGCCAAGCTTCTGGGCAATTTTCGACACTTTGATTCTCCGGTAAGCGCGCAGTATATCTGCCAGGCTTTCGAGGTCCTTCATACGGGCCCGCTTCCTCATGCCGATGACCATGAGTATTATTCCTGGGATGAGTGCCAGCGGGGCGAAACCGAGCAGGAACATGTTATACATTTCCGCTTCAATGAAAAACAGTATGAGCCCTATGAGCAGGAAGAAGCAGCCGAAGAAAAGTCCGGCTATCCCGAGGAAGAAGAATATCTGCCAGTCTCCGAGAATGTCCTGTGCGTTACGGGTCATGAGTTTCCGGAATCTGCATGCTTCCGGCACATATATTTCTTTGGACAGGTAGTCTTAAATCAGACATTGCTTTTCCGCGGTTTGGGTATAAACAGGAAGCTCACAATCATCGGCTGCGGGTCCATCGGAACAACATTGGCGCGGTTCCTCGAAACAATGACAGATGTGGAACTGGTTTACGTGTACGACACCAAGAAAGAGGCTGTGGAGAAACTCATGGCCGAGTGCCAGAAAGTGAGGTTCGCGACCAATCTGGCGGACGCTTTCGAAAATTCAGACCTGATTGTGGAAACCGCTTCCCAGGCTGCAGTTCTTGAATATGTTCCCAAGGCCCTGGAGATGGGCAAAAATGTTCTTGTGATGAGCGTCGGCGCCTTCGTGGAGGATGATTTCAAGGAGAAATGCAGGATCCTGGCCAAGCAGAAGGGCTGCAAGGTCTATATCCCATCGGGCGCGGTTTGCGGCATCGAGGGCATATGCGCCGCCGCGGTCAGCGAGGTTGACGAGGTCATCATCATGTCCTACAAACCGGTCGAAGCTTTCAGGGACGTGAAGTACCTCAAGACCAAGGGCATTGACCTGGATGCCATCAAGCGGCCGAAGGTGATATTCAGCGGCCACGCCAAGGAAGCCGTGAAATACTTCCCCAAGAATGTGAACGTCGCGGCCACCCTGAGTCTGGCCGGCATAGGGCTGGACAACACGGTTGTGAAGATTGTCATCGACCCCAAAGCGACCCTCAACACCCACCGAATAATCGCAAAGGGCACTTTCGGGGAAATAGAATGCTGGACAAGGAATATGCCTTTTCCCGACAACCCGCGCACAAGCTATCTGGCTGCGCTCTCGCTGATTTCCGCCGTTAAGAAAATAACCGGCAGTTTCTGGGTCGGCGTGTGAACAATCGGCCATTATAATCCATTTATTCATGGCCGCATGTTCACATTCGGTGTAAGCCACATGCCTGAATTGCCGAATCCCTGTGATTCGGCCGATATGCTTAAATCCGCACGGCATGTGGCGGTATATCCGGCGAATCGGAAATCTTCCAAAAGGCTTATAAGAGGAACCCTAATCTAGGGTGTCCCTCAAGGGTGATTCATAATGAAATACACTAGGTTTGAAAAGGCAAGGATTATCGGCGCCAGGGCATTGCAGATCAGCATGGGCGCACCGGTACTGCTCAAGGTCCCGGACACCCTCATAGACCCTCTCGACATAGCCGCCATGGAGTACGAGAAGGGCATGCTACCGATAACGGTCAAGAGGGCCGCACTTTAGGGTGAACGATATGAGTTTTATAGAGAATGCCACTGCCAGAAAGATCCTTGACAGCCGCGGAAACCCGACTGTCGAGGTCGAGATTCTTACTGAATCCGGCTATGGCATCGCTGCCGCACCCAGCGGCGCCAGCACAGGCGAGCATGAGGTACTGTCTTTCCCGAAAAAGGGTGTCGATGCTTCGCTGAAGGTCTTTGAGGACGAGGTCCTTCCCCAGATAGTCGGTATGGATTCCGCCGAGCAGAGGGTTCTCGATACCCTGCTCCACCACATCGACGGCACCCCCAATTTCTCAAGGATGGGGGGAAACATGTCGGTCGCGATTTCTCTTGCAGCAGCAAAAGCCGCTGCCTCGTCCTACGGTATGCCGCTCTACATGTATCTCGGCGGCGCACTGGCCGACCAGCTCCCGAAACCGCTGGGCAATGTCATCGGCGGAGGAAGGCACGCCATCGGCGGCACTGACATTCAGGAATTCCTTGTTATTTCGATGGCGAAAAAAGCCACGGACTGCGTTTTCGGCAACGCTCTCGCTCACAGGATTGTCGGCCAGATGCTGAAAGCGAAATTGCCCGGCCACGCAATCGGAAAGGGCGATGAAGGCGCATGGGTCGCACCCCTAAGCAACGAGGATGCGCTGGCGCTTCATTCCGAGGCATGCGCGAAAGCAAGTTCCGAACTCGGTTTCAAGGTCCTTCCGGCACTGGACATGGCCGCTTCCGAGTACTTCAGGAAGGGCAAGTACGTCTACAAGGAGAAATCCTTCACGCCGGACAGGCACGTCGACTACGTGGCCGGCCTCGTGAAGGAATACGGGCTCCATCTGGTAGAGGACCCGATGGACCAGAACGATTATCAGAGTTACACAAGTCTCACCGAAGCGGTCGGCGGCAAGTGCCTGATCGTGGGCGACGACCTGTTCGTCACTGATAAAGAGCGGCTTGCCAAGGGCATCAAAATGGGCGCGGCGAACACAATATTGATAAAGCCGAACCAGATAGGCACCCTCACAGACACCTACGAAACTGTTGAGCTGGCCAGAAAGAACGGTTACAAGACCGTCATATCCCACAGAAGCGGCGAGACCACTGACGATACAATAGCGCATCTCGGCGTCGCATTCGGCTCCTACGCAATGAAGACCGGAGTCGTGGGCGGCGAGAGAATCGCAAAACTCAATGAACTCATCAGGATTGAAGAGGACCTGGAGGCATAGAATGGACGAAACCAAGCAAGCGGAACAGCCAGAGACCGAAACCAAGCAGCCATTGTTGATACCGGAGGAGAGCTATCTCAGCTCCGGCGTGCATATAGGCACCGAGCAGAAGAGCGCGGATATGAAGCGCTTCCTGTTCAAAGTGAGGTCCGACGGACTTTACATGCTGGATTTCAAACTCACTGACCAGCGCATCAGAACCGCCGGCAAATTCATGGCCACATTCAAGCCCGAGGACATTCTAATCGTCTCGGCAAGGCAATATGGCCAGAAACCGGTCCGCACCTTTGCCAAGAAGATCGGCGCGAAATACTTTGCAGGCAGGTTCGTGCCAGGCACCCTAACAAACCCCAGGCTTGCGGATTACATCGAGCCCCAGCTTCTGCTTGTGACCGACCCAGCAGCGGACCAGCAGGCTGTCCGCGAAGCGCTTAACGTAGGAATCCCGATCATAGGACTGTGTGACGCCAACAACGAGACCAAGAACATGGACGTCATCATCCCCTCGAACAACAAGGGCCGCAGAGCCCTTGCCACTGTGTACTGGCTCCTGACCCGCGAATACATGAAGAACCGCGGTCTCGTCAAGAACGACGAGGAGTTCGGCATGGAGATCGAGGACTTCGAAGCAACATTGTAGGAACGTCGGCCCATGGCCCTCAGGTTCGAAGAAGTGACCGAAAGCAATTATCACGAGTTGATTGAGCTGGAGGTATTTCCCGAGCAGAAAGACCATTTCTACTTCAGGTCCGCAAAGCCCAATATGATGTCCCTAGCCGAGGCCTATGTCTTCGGGAACAACAGCAAGGTCCTCGCCATTTACAACGATGAAACAATGGTCGGCGCCATGTTCTACAACCTTTCCGCGGAGGACGAAGGCCGTGCCTGGCTCATCAGATTCATGATTGATAAGAGATACCAAAGGAAGGGCTTCGGCAGAAAAGCCCTGGAGATGCTGATGGAGCGGGTCCGGAGAGAAGGGGCCGGGACGCTCAGCCTATCATACGTACCCCACAATAAGGAAGGCGAAAAGCTCTATCACAGCATGGGGTTCAGGCCGACCGGGGAAACCCTTGGAGAGCAGATTGTGGTGCGGGTCGGGCTCTGAAGATTTTGTAGTGTGGGGCATGCCGCAAGTCAGCGCCTTGCAACGTATTGCCCGCAATTGGACCCGATGGCGTTCTCTTCCATCTCTCCGATGCTGAGGATGGTCTCGAATCCCTTCTCCTCGAATTTGGCAATTAATTCACGGACCGTCTCGGGCCTCTCCGGGTCGAAGCCCGGCATTATGTTGTGGTACTGCGCCCGGTAGGTCGGATTGAGAGGTGTGAGCTTTATGAGGAAGTTCTCCGGGTCGAAAAGTTTCGCAATCCTGGCCGGGTCAATTTCAACGTCCTTCATCACAATAAAATTGAGAGTTATCTTCTTGTCCCCGGGGCTGCGGAACTGCCTGCCCAGTGCAGCAATTTCAGGCAGAATGAGACCCCTCACCGGGATGAGGCGTCGCCTTGTCTCATCGTCGGTCGAGTGTATCGAGAATTGGAGCTGGAACCTTCCGGGGAAGTATTCATCCTTGAGCTTCTTCAGATCCTGGATGAACGGGGCGCACTGCGACGGCCCGACCGTCGACAAACTGATGACTGCATTGCTTCGCCTCTTTTGGCCCAGCGCCTTCAGGAACTTCAGGACATTGGGGTTCAGAGTGGGTTCGCCCATCCTGGCCAGCTGCAGTTTCCACATGCCGGTGGAAACCTTTCCCTCAGGAAATTTGGCAGACGCCAGGAATTCGATCTGGGCCTCCATCTCCTCTACCGATAAGAATCGTGAGAAGCCGCCTCCCGCGTCGCACATCTTGCAGCCGATTGGACATCCGACCATCGTTGAGATTACGTTTACCCATTTCTCCTGCCTGGTGCGGGGCGGCTGGATTGATTCCACGAATTCTATCCTGCTGCCGTCTTCCAGTTCCCCGACATGGACCGTCGCCAGTTCGGGATTCCCCTGGCTGGATATTACCTTCATTTCCCGGCTTCCCTCCCCACTTCCATGGCCGCGCGGACACCGTCGCCCACAGCCATTGCGGTCTGTCCGAGCCCTCCGTGCCTGGCATCACCGGCTATTCTGAAGCAAGGCGTAGGATTTTCCGCATCTATTCCGGTGAGTTTCGGCAGGTTCCTTTCCCTGCCGACAGCGACAAGCACCAGGTCGAACGGTTTTTCTTCTTTTCCCGAAGCGGTTTCCACATGTATGACCGCCTTTTCTCTGTGCTGCCTGGCTCCGAGAACTTCGCCCTGGAGAAGAGAAATGTAGTCCTCAGCAGCTATTTCGTCTAGCAGATTCCTTATTCCCCGCACTTCGGAGCGGTGCAGGAGGACGGTCCTGAGTCCCAT
>JAQVMG010000090.1 GCA_028703755.1 Thermoplasmata archaeon
GGCTGGCGCGCGAGGTGCGCATGGCTTTGGATAACGACTGCCTGGAAAAGATTGTGACTTAAAGTGCAAGTTTAGAGACACAGAGCTCACAGAGTACGCACAAAGAAACGGACTAACAAAATTGACGTAGTAATATGACAGAGATAAAAGAACTGGGCGGCATAGAAGTTCCCAAGAAGCTCAACCGCACGGCCAAAAAGCTGGCTGCGGCTGGCGAGAGGCTGGTGCAGATTGCCCCCGCCCTCCTGCACAGCCGAGCCTCGGAGCAGATGCTGGCCATCGCCAGGATGGGAATGCTGGACAAGGTATTGGGCTATCTGGTGACCACGGACAAGAATGTGCACTTTGTGCGGCCGGGCATCGCCTGGGACAGCGTACAGACCGTGCCCCTGGATGTAATCGATGATGTAGACTACGTGGATGAGTTTCACAACAACACCCTCAAGATCAAAGTGGGGGACAAAGCTGAGAAGATCACCTTCTACGATGACATGGAGGGCATCCAGTTCTACCGGTATCTGAAGACGAAGCAATGGAAGGAGTAAGAGTTCATTGCCCTGCAATTGCAGATCTGAGGAGATAACCGTCGCCGCCCACTGCCTGCTCAATCCCTTGACGCGGGTGAGAGGGCTCGCACCGGTGCCTTTTCAGCCCGAGGGCCCCACGGTTCAACTCCCTTGCCCGGAGGCGCTCTACCTGGGCCTGGAACGCTGGGCCGTTACCCGAAACCAGCTCGACGTGCCCCAGTTTCGCCGCTTCTGCCGCACGCTGATCGAACCTTACGCGGACCTACTGCAGATGCTGGCCCATGAGGGTGCAAGCTTGCGGATCGTGGGATTGGCGGGAAGCCCCAGCTGCGGGGTGGAGATGACGAGCAGCGGCTACACGGGCGGGCTGCCGTGCGGAGCCGAGCACGTGCACGTGAGCGGGCGGGGCGTGTTCATGGAGGAGCTGCTGGCCGAGCTGGAGAGGCGGGGTGTGCCTTTCCGGGCGGAGGAGATCGGGAAGAAGTGAGGGCCGGGCGTGAAATGCTAAGCCGTGGCTGGATCCGGCAACTTATTGAAATTGCTTAATAGCCTCATCTGGTGTTATTACTATGAGCTTGAACTCTTCAGGTATTCGGTACTCATTAAGGACTCTGTCGCTTGTAATAAAATAGTCCACCTCATATGCCAGGGCGTATCCTAAATGAACAAGGTCTGTAGGCTTCATGCGATCGTCTCGCCAGGCATCGCTGTATAAATTGCAGCATATCTCAGCCACAACTCTGTTTGGATGGCGAAACTTAACTTCACAACGATTTAGAAAACTGACGACCTTGTATAGATCATCGACGTTATGTTTTCTGCCCTCAAAACAAATGGCGGATACCTCACCCAAAACAGAGGTAGGCCGTATAACGCCATGCCGTCGCGGGTACTCAGGGCAGATATCAGTTTTTTATATCACCAGGTGAGGGGCCTTTCTTTCGAGGATGATCTTCTATGGCAAAGAAGAGCAAATCTGTATCGATTGTGATGTCTGTCATTTCTTCTTCCCGAAGGCTCTCCTTACCTTGGCGAGCATTGCATCCTGTTCCTCTCTTGTAATTGCCTGGATGATATTGCAGTGAATGTCAGTGGTACCGCCATATGGCAAAGGATTTTCAGGGTTAAATTTCGGAGCGTTAGATGTCTGGTTCGCCATATTATCACCTTATTTCATTTGGATGCATTGCATAAAAGCATTGCTCCTTGAATCCCATAGCAAATCAGCTCGATGTGCCCCAGTTCCATAGCTTCTGTCGCGCCCTTATAAAGCCGCATGAGGGCCTCTTGCAGATGCTGGCCCTCCAGGGGGCGAGGCTGCGGATCGTGGGGGTGGCGGGAAGCCCCAGCTGGCGGGAGACGATCCAACCAGCTCTATAACTGGATAAATTCTCTCTTGCCACCATGTCTATTTAATCATAATGTTTATGTACTCTGCCTAAATAGACTTATTTATTGGAACTATTTATTAACAAAAATCATGGGCAATGACATGATCAACTGCACGCGAGCCGAAAATGAGTTGCGTAAAGACTTGAAAGTAGCGCAGGCCAGCATCGCCCAGTACGAGCAGGCAGTCTCGATGATATCCGATATCGTCTGGCGCTATGATGTCAATACCAAAGGAGAGTACGTCGGCTCTTATATCTCATCGGTTGCAGCCGGGATGCTGGGCCTGCCTATCGGCACCATCGGAAACAATTTCGACCGATATTTTTCCCATGTCCATCCCGATGACGTGCCCGCAGTGCAAGAGACACTTTTCGAAGTGATGCGAACGCGTAGCAAGGATATAACCGCAGAATACCGCATGCGAAAGGATGACGGCAGCACGCTTTGGGTTATTTCCAAGTTTTCGGCTCATGGCCGATTCAATGTATATGGCACCACAAGCGATATCACAAAGCGCATGCAGATGGAAGATCTATTAAAACAAACCCGCCACAATTACGAAACTTTTTTTAACAAAATAGATGATTTCCTTTTTGTTCTTGATGAACAGGGAAATATAATTCATACTAACGATACAGTTATCGACCGTCTCGGCTACACAAGAGAAGAACTCTTCGGAAAATCGATTCTCATGGTACATCCGCCTGAACGTCGCGATGAAGCCGGCAGAATTGTTGCTGAAATGCTGAGCGGAATGGCAAAGTATTGTCCTGTTCCGATTATTACAAAATCAGGTGTTCAAATTCCAGTTGAAACAAGAGTCTCCAATGGATTTTGGGACGGCAAACCCGCAATATTTGGAGTTACTAAGGATATCTCAAAAATTAAATTATCTGAAGAGAAGTTTTCAAAGTTGTTTTATATCAATCCTTCCGCTTGTAGTTTGAGTGGTTTGGATGACCACAAATATATCGAAGTAAATGAAGCCTTTTACACTTTGCTGGGATTTAAGAAAGATGAAGTAATAGGCAAAACCGCTATGGACTTGGGCATTCTTACCACCGAAACAAGAAATGCCATATTACTAGAAGCCGATGGCAATGGGAGTGTAACCAATGCGGAAGCCGATTTAAAGGCGAAGAACGGTGATATCAAGCATGTGTTGTTATCTGCAGAAAATATCTATGTGCAAGATAAAAAATACCGTTTTACTGTTGTTCATGATATAACCGAGCGCAAACAGGCGGAAGAGAAAATCGCCACATCAGAAGTGCTTCTGAACGCTACACTTGATTTCATACCATATATTATCGGAATACAAAACCCGGACTATACGATCGTACGTTATAACCACTCTGGATACGAATTTTTAAACCTTCCTCCTGAGGAGGTCCACGGGCAGCGATGCTATGAACTATTCGGGCGAAACATTCCCTGCGAAGGATGTGCAACAAAAAAGGCGCTGAAAACGAAGAGGTCGGAACAGACTGAGATTTTTCTGCCTGAATTCGGAAAATACATGGATTGCCGATCTAACCCCTTATTGAATAACGATGGCGAAGTCCAATTCATTGTCGAGCAGTTGCGGGACATCACCGGGCACAAGCAAACGATTGAGGCGCTGCGCGAGAGTGAGGAGTTATTCAGGTCTTTGGTGCACAATAGTTCAGACCTGACGATTCTGACAGATGCAAAAGGCATTGTCACATATGTCAGCCCTCAATGTGAACAAGTCATCGGGCACCCGGCCGAAAAATTTATTGGCAAAATGATGCCGGACATAATTTATCCCGAGGATGTGATCAAGTGTCAACAAGCCTGGAAACAAGTTGTGCATCAAGGACGGGAACTGCACGAATTTGAATATAGGATTGTTGATGGTCAGGGAGCGATACGGTGGTTATCTCTTTCAGCAAGACTGACCAAGATTGATGAACGTGTTCTGGGCATGCAGAATACCATCCGCGATATCACCGAGCGAAAGAGGGCTGAGGAAGCCCTGATTCTGGCAAAGAACGTAGCGGAAGATGCAGCCCGCGCAAAGAGCGAATTTCTGGCCAATATGAGTCATGAGATCCGCACCCCATTGAACGGCGTAATCGGTATGACCGGAATGCTGCTGGATATGGATTTGAATGCGAAGCAGCATGAATATGCACAAATTGCCCATATCAGCGGCAAGATGCTTCTATCACTCATCAACGACATCCTGGACTTCACTAAGATTGAAGCCCGCAAATTGGAGCTGGAGACACTGGACTATGATCTGCGCTCGACGCTGAAAGAGGCTGTCGATCTACTGGCCATCGGTGCCCATGAGAAGGGACTGGATCTGGGCTATCAGGTAGAGCCAGAAGTCCCGTCGCTCCTGCGTGGAGATCCCAGAAGGCTGCGCCAGATTCTAGTCAACCTGGGAACCAATGCTGTGAAGTTCACCGATAAGGGCGAGATAGAGATTCGCGTCTGCCTGGAGAGCGAAGAGGAACGAAATGTCACAATTCGCTTCTCGGTCAGAGATACAGGCACAGGCATCCCGGCAAACCGGAAGGATAGTCTATTTTCACTTTTTACTCAGGTGGACGGCTCAACAACACGCAAATACGGCGGAACCGGCCTGGGGCTAGCTATCTCCCGACAACTCGCCGAGCTGATGGGAGGCAATATCGGCTTGGAAAGCGAGGAGGGCAAAGGCTCTACATTCTGGTTCACAGCTATGTTTGAGAAGCAGCCAGCCGGGTCTGGAGCGGCAGATAAGAAGTCTGCCAAAATTGGGAGAGAGGAAGCTAATGAGCGCTTCACCTCTGAGCCTGCCATTTCTGAAAACGGCAAGCGCAAAAAACACATCCTGGTAGTGGAGGACAACCCCATAAACCAGAAAGTAGCCCAGGCCATGCTGAGAAAGATGGGATTTCAGGCTGATATTGTGACCGGTGGTCAGGAGGGCATCAATGCACTCCAGATGATTCCCTACGACATGGTATTGATGGACTGCCAAATGCCTGAGATGGACGGTTACGAGGCAACTCGCAGAATCCGTAATAGAGCATCAGGAGCAATCAACCCCAGCATTCCCATAATTGCCATGACCGCCGCTACAATGCAAGGAGACCGGGAGAAGTGTATTCGGGCCGGGATGAACGATTTTATTGCCAAACCCGTCCTGATAACAGAACTGGCAGAAATGCTGGCCCATTGGTTGGCGATAACGACGAATGACAAACCGTAGAATTGGCGCTTGGTTCTTCGCTGTTTTGTATGGATGATCTCTGTGTGTCCCTCCGTGCGCTAGACGTGAAATTTACCATATCAGCTTTTCCTGTGATTCAATGGGTTTTTTCATACTTTGGGCATGAACCCTGCTCAGAGGATCATGGGATTTTTATGGTTGGGTTAGTTCGTCGTCGCTTTGCAGATCGCGGCTAATAGCCGTAGACGGAACGTTATCATGGAGACCGGTCCAGCAGAAATATTGCTCATCCGTCCTCCCCCGCCCGCACACGAGCGTGCGCTTGCGGCCCCCGATCCCGAGCTGCGCCGCCCGGAAGCGAGGCCCGGCCCCGGTGGGCAGCGCGCCCCCCCCGCCAAGGCAGCCAACGAGCCGGGCCAGCGGCGATCAAGGGATTTTCGCGTGATTTAGGATAGACAATAGGTCAAATGTCCCTGACAAAAGTCTTTGTGCGTCCTTCGTGATCTTTGTGGTTGGATTCGTTCGTCGTCGCTTTGAAGAGAGAGGCTAATAGTAACCGTATATTTGGGCACTGGCATGTAGATTGGACAGGCAAACATGGGCCAATATTTTCCTTCACCTCATCTATTTAAACCAAGAAGAATAACCATAACTCCGCAATGCGCAAACGTGCGTCCAGGTGAATCTATGGCAGGCATATCCGATGAGCAATACATAATCGATGCTAAAGGCAATAGAAAAGGAGTTATTCTTTCCATAGAACGCTATGAGCAGATGACAGAGGATCTTCACGATCTCGCGGTCGTTGCTGAGCGTAGGAATGAGCAGACCATTAGCTTAGAAGAGATGAAGCGAGATGGCATCGTTTAGGATTGACTTCAAGCCGTCCGTAGAAAAAGACCTGCGTCGCCTGCCTGCCGAGATTATCTCACGATCGATGGAAAAAATTGATAACCTTGAATCGGAGCCATTTCCCTCTCAATCTATCAAGGTATCTGGATCAGAAAAACTCCATCGTCTTCGAGTAGGCGATTATCGGATAATTTATGAGGTTGACGCAGTGGAAAAGGTAATTACGATTCATTACATCCGTCCGCGCAGCATTGTGTATCGTAATTTATAGAATCTCGTGATTCGCGGCAGCCCTTCATAGATAATTCGCGCAGAATTGCCGCTCAGCTCGTCTCCTGCTAC
>JAQVMG010000091.1 GCA_028703755.1 Thermoplasmata archaeon
CTGGGGATGCCTGAGGACTATGACGTCAGAATACGCGGAGGCCATGCGGATTGTATCCGCAAGTGTCTCGCCCTTCTTTGCGGAAGTGCCGCTCGGGTCCGCAAAACCGAGAACCTTCCCGCCGAGCCTCAGCATTGCGCTTTCAAAGCTCAGCCTTGTCCGGGTGCTGGGTTCGAAGAAAAGCGTGGCCATTATCTTCCCTTTCAGAAGTGAGCTCGATTTTTCACCCTTGGCAATCGGCACCATGCCGTCGGCCAAATCCAAAATATGTTCGATATCCTCTCTGCAAAAGTCCCGGGCGGACACTGTGTGAAATCCCTTGAAGTTCATATCAACCGGGAGACTGAATACACCCTGTCCATTATAAGTTTATCCGTCGGGATTGGCATGCAAAACATTTATGTTCAAATTGCTTATTGGGGCTGTGAAACAATGAAACTTACTTATGCCGATGCGGGGGTTGACATAGACAAGAAATCCGAAGCCATAGATTCAATCGTGAAAGTTCTGGGGTTCTCCAGGAAGGGCGTCGGGAAGCGGGTGGAGATGCACGGCGGTTATGCCGGATTCATCGAGTTCGGCTCATCGTATGCGCTCGGCATGTGCACGGACGGCGTGGGAACCAAAATCCTTGTGGCCAACGCTGTGCGCAAATGGGATACAATCGGTATCGACTGCGTCGCCATGAATGCGAACGACCTCATCTGCGTCGGCGCGGAGCCGCTGGCCTTCGTGGATTACATTGCAATTGACAAGCCGGACAATGAGCTGGCAAAACAGATAGGCATCGGCCTGCAGAAAGGCGCAGAACTGGCGAATGTATCGCTGGTCGGGGGGGAATTCGCCATCCTGCCGCAAATGGTGAACGGCTTTGATCTAGCGGGAACCTGCATGGGCTGGATAAAGAAGAGCAAGCTCATCACCGGAAAGAAATGCGCTGCCGGAGACGCTATAATCGGCGTCAGGAGCGCTGGCATCCATTCCAACGGACTGTCTCTGGCAAGAAAGGTGCTGGAGAAAAATGAGATAAATTACGATGAGAAGTTCGTCCGCCTGAACAGAACGATTGGGCTGGAATTGCTTGAGCCGACCCAGATGTATGTGAAAGAGATCCTATCCGTCGTAAGGCACTGCGAGGTCCACGGAATGGCCCACATCACCGGCGGAGGCCTGCGTAACCTCATAAGGCTGCACCCAGACAGGGAATTCAGGTTCGAGAAGCCGCTGGAACCCCAGCCGGTTTTCAGGATTCTGCAGGAGATGGGCGGAATCTCGGACGAGGAGATGTACCAGACATTCAACATGGGCATGGGCATGGCAATAGTCCTGCCGGAGAAACAGGCGCCGAAGGCCCTGGCCATCCTCAACAAGACCCTGAAGGCGGAAATCGTCGGCCATGTTTTCGAGGGAAAGGGTGTCTGCAACTCCGAAGCTGGCGTCGAGTATCACAAGTACTGAGGGATACCATGGCCATCTACGAGTTCGAGGGAAAAAGACCGGTCATAGGAAAGGACTGCTTCGTTTATCCCGAGGCAACAATCATCGGAAACGTGACCGTTGGCGAAGGATGTTACATCGGCCCAGGGGCGGTCATCCGCGGGGATTACGGCACGATAATCATCGGCAACAGAACTGCGGTCGAGGAAAACTGCACGCTTCATGCCAGGCCCAATGAGATTCTCAAAATCGGCAATGACGTCACAATAGGCCATGCCGCGATAATCCATAACTGCACCTTGGACGATTTCTGCATCATCGGCATGGGTTCGATAGTTTCGGATTACGCCAGGGTCGGCGAATGGGCCGTTGTCGGCGAAGGCGCGGTCGTCAAAAACAAGTCGGTCGTCGAGCCGGGCCAGATAGTCGTCGGCATTCCCGCGAAGCCGGTCGGCCAGGTCAACGATGAATACAAGAAACAATGGACGCATTTCAAGGCAATTTATGTCAATCTGGCTCGCGACAGATTGAGAGCGGGATTGAAACAAATCGGCTGAGGGTATGCTCAGGGCGACATGCCCGTGTGTAAGCACGGGGTTTCGATTTATTGGCTATATGGGTGACAGCGCAATCTCGGGCATTTTATTGCTCTGTGTTGGAAAGCCTCGCGTGTGAGCGCGGGGATGCCGGGTACTCGCCAGGCCTGCGAAAGCCTGGTGAAAACATATAGGACATTCTATCTGCTCTTGCAAGGGGGCGTTTCGTTCAAACTTCGTCCACCAATCGCACTGAGTCGTTTCGAGATTCATCGGGGCTCTGGTTTCAAAACCGAACAATTGGCAGCGATTATTTTCTGACATCCCCGCCCCTGCGGAGGCGGGGCTTTCCTGAACAGAACTCGTGATTGCTCCAGAATGACATGTCATTCGCATTTGCTGGGATTTAGTTTCTAAACCCCACCCTCACAGGTGGGGCATGCTGCAAATAGAATGCCCTATCCAATCCTATTTCATGCGGATCGTTTCGAGATTCATCGGAGCTCTGGTTTCAAAACCGAACTTCTTATAAAGCGAACTGGCAAGGTCGGAGCATTTAAACTCCTCTCCGTGGCCTATGATTATGCGCTCGGGCTTGGGCTCCATGCCCTCGATGTACTTCATCAGCTGGCGCCTGTCGGAGTGTCCGGAAAATCCGTCGACAGTTTCGACGTTCATCTGCATGTCGAGAGTGAGGCCGTCTCCGCGGTTGCTGAGCTGGACTTCCTTCCAGCCCTTCTGTATCTTGCGGCCGATTGTGCCCTCGGCCTGGTATCCGACGAAAACGATTGTGGAGTTGGGGTCCCTGGACCAGGCCTTGAGATACTCAAGGACCGGGCCGCCGTTCATCATTCCGGCGGTTGCCAGCACGACACAGGGTTCCGGGTCGTCCGCTATGCGCTGGCGCATCTCCATGCTGTCCACGCGCTTGAACACCGGCGAGAGGAAGGGATTCTCCTTCTGTTGGAATATCTGGGTGCGCAGGGAACTGTTGAGGTACTCTGGGTAAGCCGTGTGTATTGCCGTTGCTTCCCATATCATCCCGTCCAGATAGACCGTGACATTGGGAATCTGCTCGTTGCGAATCAGGTCCTCGAGCACCAGCATCACTTCCTGGGAACGGCCGACAGCGAAGACAGGGATCAACACCCTGCCGCCTTTTTCAAGCGTTCTCTGGACTGTCTGGCGCAGCTGGACCGAAGCTTCCGTCCTGCTGGGTTGGATGTCGTGGTATCCGCCGTATGTGGATTCAATGACAAGTGTTTCTATCCTAGGGAATCGGTTGACGGCCGCATTGAACAGCCAGGATTTCTCGAACTTCATATCGCCTGTCATTGCGATGTTGTAGAGGCCGTCGCCGATGTGGAAATGACATACTGCAGAACCGAGGATGTGGCCGGAGTTCTGGAAAGTCAATCTTACATCCGTTGAGATATCTGTTGTCTCGCCAAATTTCAGAGGGATGCAATGTTTCACAATCTCCCTTACATGGCTGGATTCGTACTGGCCTTTCTTGGCCTCCCCGAACGAGACCTTTATCGAGTCGATGAGCATCAGGGACATCAGGTCCCTGGTGGGCGGAGTGCAGTAAACCGGCCCCTCGTAGCCGTACTTGTAGAGAACGGGAAGAATGCCGCAGTGGTCCAGGTGGGCGTGCGTTATGACGACAGCATCCAGGCTGTCGAGAGGCGCAAGCTCCGGAACATACAGATACGGGGTAACATTGTCGCTGGATGGCATGGCACCGCAGTCTATCATGACCTTGCTGTGCCTCGTCGTCAGCAAAGAACAGCTCCTTCCGACCTCGCGGAAACCGCCGAGTGTTGTGAGCCTCACCCAGTTCTCTCCCTCCGGAACCTCGCGCAGCAGCCGTTTTCCCAGCTTCCTCAGGAACTCGATGCGCTCCTCGCGGACGCTGCGAAGGTAACTGCGGACTTCGCTCACCGTCTTTGAGGCGAGCGGCGGTGCTCTGGTGACTTTGGGAGCCCATCCGATGCTGCTTTTCAGTTCGTTGAGAAGCTGGCCGTGCTTGCCTATGACCAGGCCGGGAGTTATTGCCTCGATTGTCACCTCGCCGGTCTCGTGCTCAAAAAATATGTCTGTGATTTCCGCTTCCTCGGGAATTATCTTTCTGATGGCTGCCTCAGCCTCCTCCGGCTTTGAGAGGAGCTTCGGGTCAGGGCGGATCGCAACCCTCCGCCTGAGGCTTTGGGCAAGCTGCCTGATGATGTCAATGTTATTGGCAAGGCCCTCCATATCCTCAGTGTAAATTATAATGATGGGACCCTCGAAATCGATCTCTGTTATCTTTATATGCGGGGGAACTATCTTTCTGACTTCGTCCCTTGCATGCTCTAGTATCTTTTCTACGCTCATGGGTGTACCACCCAAAACCGGCATCTGCCCCTATGCGAGTTTCATCTTCTCGATTCTCTTGTTGACATCGGCCTCATCCAATTCCTTGAACTCTTTCTTTGTGATGGAGGCGACGCTTATGCCGTTGCCTGAAGCGGAATCTCGTTTCATGGCGGCAGAGAGACCTCTAATGGCCAGATCTATGCCGTCACTTACGGACATGCCTTCCTTGTAGTAATCCTCGAGAATTCCGTAAACATATGGGGAACCTGAGCCGGTCGTGACATAATCATCCGGTATCGAACCGCCGGCCGCGTCCAGTGAGTAGACATGGTAGCCGTCGTCATCGACGCCTGCGACAATGAGCTGGACCCAGTAGGGGTAGTATGAGCGGCCGTTCAGGATGTTGGCAAGCATTGTCGCTGCGGATTTTATGGGCATGTTCGAGCCGCGTTTCAGCCTGTAAAGCTCGGCCTCTGCCTTGCAATATCTGGCAAGCGTCTGCGCATCGCCCACAAGGCCTGCTACGGTCATGCCGATGTTATCGTCGATCTTGAAGAGCTTCTGGGTCTTCTTGTGCGCGATTAGCGTTCCCATGGTAGCCCTGTGCTCTGTGGCTATTACCACGCCGTCCTTGCATGTGATTCCTACTGTCGTAGTGCCTTTCTTCAATTCCTGAGTGTATTCTGGCATATCATCCGCTCCCTCAAAATCGGGTCAATGGTAGATAATTTTCAAATAAATACCGATTATCCGATTGCTTATAATATACAGATAACGGAAATGATTTTACTATATATAAGGGTTTCCCAACGCGGATTTGAACAATGCCGGCAATCCGAAAAGACAACATATAAATACACAGGATTTGATAAGCCTTCAGAATAGTTGGGTAGGTGGATGAATGGGAAGCGCGAATCAGGACAGTAGGTTCCAGGGGCCTGCGGTAAACGGACAATACCAGCAACCCATCAAACCTGCATGCCCGTATTACGAGAACACAGGTTCGGGCCTCGCCTGCCCGTATTTCATGATTGCCAACAACATGCCTATGATGGGAATGGGCCATCAGCCGATTAACGGTAAACCGAACTGGGCCGGGGTTACTTCGCTTGTTCTCGGGATAATCAGTATAACGATGTGCTGGATGAGCCTTCTCGGCATACTGTCCATAGTTTTCATAATCCTCTCGATTCTGGCGATTGTCTTCGGGGCGATAGGCCTACGGCTGGGACAGAGAATGACACCGGGAAAGGCCGCTGCGATTGCGGGCATCATCCTGGGCATAATTTCCCTGATCATCACGATACTGTTCTTCATGATAATGTGGATGTGGAGATACAATGATTATTACTATGGTTACTGATCAACCGCCGGTCAGGAAGGCGCCGCCAGCGCCTCCGGCCCCATACCCGGTCATGCCGATGTATCCGATCCCGGGTTGGGTCCAGGTCGCACCCTATCCCGCTGACACAAGGAAGAAGGCAACAGCCATGGAAGTCGCCTCGGTCATAATCGGAATACTGGCGATGTGCATCCATTGGGTCGCACTGTTCAGCTGGGGACTGTATGTATTTTACATACCCCTGATTCTGTCGGTCCTGGCAGTGGTCTTCGGATTCATATCTGTTCACAGGCTGTTCCGCAAGGAATATCAGAGGGAGAACGGAGAGGGAACTGCGGGCCTGGCCGGACTTTCACTCGGGATTCTGGCCCTCATGTTCACAGTCGCCTGGCTGGTATTTGCCCAGACATACCTCTGGGGGTGGGGCGCATGAACGGCAATGAGGCCCGGCTCAGCCCAAAGAAGGTGATTCTGGTCGTAGCCGTCACAGGATTCATCATAATTGCCTCTGTCGGCGGCGCTTTCCAGGTCGCAAGCTCCACAGGGCTGATCACCGCCGAGGTAAACGTCACCGGATACGTTACCGGCTCGGATGCGGATTCTATATCGCTGGTCGTGGACTCGGT
>JAQVMG010000092.1 GCA_028703755.1 Thermoplasmata archaeon
CTAATCAATTCATATTTTGGATATGCTAGATATGAGTTTGACTATTCTCTTATACGTGCAGCGGGAACACCAATTAGAACGTTTGGTGGTGTTTCAGCCGGTGCTGAACCACTGATTGAACTTCATAAAGGGATTGCTATCACATTAGATAAGAATATTGGAGAATTAATAACTGCCACAACTATTGCAGATATGATTAACATGGTGGGTAAGGCCGTTGTTTCTGGAAATGTCCGTAGAAGTGCAGAAATTATTCTTGGAAACAACAATGACGAATTTCTGAATCTTAAAAATTATGAAAAGAATCCAGAAAGAATGAACTATGGATGGGCAAGCAACAATACTGTTTATGGTGAACTAGGAATGAGTTACAAAGATATTTCAACAAGAATCAAAGATAATGCCGAACCAGGTGTTTTCTGGAAAGTAAATGCACAGAAGTATGGTAGAATGAGAGAAGACGAAGCGAATTGGAAAGATTCAAGTGTAGAAGGACTTAATCCTTGCGCCGAGATTACCCTTGAACCATCCGAGTTATGCAATTTGGTAGAATTGTTTCCGTATAATCATGATAATCTTGATGATTTTAAGAAAACGATTAAGTTTGCCTATCTGTATGCCAAGACGATTACTCTTCTCAATACGAATTGGTCAGATACAAATAAGGTAATGCTTCGTAACCGAAGAATTGGTCTTTCCATGACTGGTGTTGTTCAGTTTATTTCTAAGAACGGAATGAACGAACTTAAGAAGTGGATGGAAGAAGGATATAATACTGCAAATAGATATGATGAAATTTATAGTGATTGGTTAGCAATTCCTAAATCAAAGAAATTGACCACCATTAAACCAAGTGGAACAATTTCTCTTCTTGCTGGAGCAACACCAGGAATTCATTATCCTGAAGCAAAACACTATATTCGCAGAGTAAGAATTGCATCCAATTCTAATTTTGTATCTGTTTTGAAAAATTCATTCTACAAAGTTGAACCAGCAAACGAAGACCCAAATGGAACGGTTGTTGTTGAGTTTCCGGTTTCTGTGGGTGATGAAACAAAGACCATCAACGATGTTTCAATGTGGGAACAATTAAATCTTGCGTCATTTGCTCAAGAAAATTGGGCAGACAATTCTGTTAGCGTAACAGTAACGTTCAAGAAAGAAGAAGAAAATTCAATTGAATCTGCTTTAGATTATTATCAATTTAGGTTGAAAGCAGTTTCGTTTTTACCGAAACTGGAAGAAGGTGCTTATGCACAGATGCCGTATGAAGAAATTACTAAAGAGCAATATGAAAGCATGATTGATGAAATTGTTCCCCTTGATTTTGGCAATATGTTTAGTGCCGAATCAATGGGTGAGAAATATTGTTCAAATGATAGTTGTATTGTTTAGGAGAAAATGATGGAACAAGAAAAAATAGAAAGAATGATAGATGAATATGTGTCTGGAAAAAGCGCAAATAAAATATCAATCTATGAAAAAATAAACATCAGTTCTTTAATGAGAATTCTTAGAAAAAACAACGTAAAAGTAAGAACCGTTGGGGAGGGAGTTGATTTGTTTTATAATGATTCTGGAAGAGACAATATAAATCTTTCAGAAGAATTAAAAGAAATAATTTATGGAAACCTGTTGGGTGATGGATGTGTCAGAAAAGGGAAGAGTGAAATTCGAGGTCAATATTCCCATGTGGACAAAAACTTGGAATATATTTTGTGGCTCAAAAAACTCCTTAGTGAAAACGGAGTCGAAACATACCATAATCAAACAAAGGGAAAGAGTAAATGTTTTTATCTTCAAACAAACACATATAATGTTTTTTCCGATTTTAGAAAATTGTTTTATGTTGATGGAAAAAGAATTGTTCCGAAACAAACAAAACTAACCCCAATAATTTTTCGTCAATGGTTTATTAGCGACGGAAGTATTGCAACAAGTTCTTCCGCATTGAATATCGCAAAATCTCCATTTAACGAAACGCTAATGAAAGAGATTAGAGATATTCTAGGAGATGGATGTACCTACCACTTTGAAGAAAAAAGAGGTTGTGGAAAGTTTTATATCCCTGCAAGATATTCTAATGATTTTTATAATTATATTGGAAAATCACCAGTGGCATGTTATGATTATAAATGGAAAAAGGAGAAGTAAATGGAAACAGTAAATACAAAAACAATCAAAATTAAATATCATTCAGACATTGACAAAATTCAACCCATTTCAATTGGTAATTGGGTAGACCTAAGAATTGACTCGGATGTAATGCTCATGAAAGGAGAATCTGCAATTCTTTCTCTGGGCGTTTCTATGAAATTGCCAAAAGGATTTGAAGCTCATATCGCCCCTCGTTCATCTACGTTTAAGAATTGGGGAATCATTCAAACAAACGGTATTGGAATAGTTGACGATTCATATTCTGGAAATGATGATATCTGGAAAATGGGTGTTTATGCTACACGAGATACTTATATTGAGAAAAATAGTCGTGTGTGTCAATTCAGAATTATGGAGATTCAACCCGATTTAGTTTTTGATGAAGTTGACAGTCTAGATGATGTTTCTCGTGGAGGATTTGGTTCAACAGGTGTAAAATAGCTCACATCATAATCGTCATTAAAAGTGGTGTTTTAATGACGAAAAGGACGTAAAACATGCCAAATACAGTCGAAACGTCACTTTTATGTTACAATATTGTTGATAAAACCTACATTTTATCAACATCCCCGAAACTAACATTTACAGACAATATTTCAGAAGCTAAGGATTTTGCCTGGGTAGGAAAAAGCAGAATCCTTCTTCGCTCATTAGAAATTCAAAGTGATAAGAAATTGAAGTGGGTTGTTGCCAAAAGGGCAAATTGGGAAATTGAAGTGGGAGGAAAAATGTAAAAATAGTAAAAAATATACCCTACTGAAATCAGTAGGGTATATTTTATTTAAATGTCTGTAGTTGACCATTTATAACGAACATGAACAACGACATCACTTACAGTCACATCATCATCAACAATTTCGAGATAAACATAATCATCTTTATCCAAAGTTGAATGTGCAAAATCAGCTCTGGTTGCAAAATTCTCTCCGGTTGGCAGTTCTATATATTGGGGGGGATTAAATATAGAACCAACGCCACCCTTATAAACCTTTATTTGGAGGGCAGTTGTAGATGGGGCTGTTTTTGCAGACACAACTACTTCTTCTATTGTGGCTCCCGCCCCAACATATGACATATATTGCCTTTCTGAGAAGGCATATAAGGTTGGATTTCCATAAAAATGAAACACGAGTTGTTCATGAATAATATGGGGGTGCTGACTTCCATTAATTTTATATATGTTTCCTGATGGGAGATCAAGCCCTGTATTATCAATGGTAACTGCTATGGCTGGAGTCGCTGTGGTTGGAGGAGTTGTATAAATAGTTGCCTTTGAACCATTATTTCCAACAGACCAATTTTCGGTTGTTGTAAATTTTAACTGTCCACCATTAATATATTCCGCACCATCATAACCATATCCTTGAACACTATAAAGGTCTTTTGCATTTGTCACGACGGTTGGAGAACCAAATGTTCCTTGCGCTCTGAATCCCCTTATTGCCGATGCTGCTCCCCATGACCACTGATTAAGAGATGTTCCAGTACCAGTTTTTTGAATAACATTTATTGAATTCGGAAAAGTCGCCGCATCAATAGAAGTATATAGTGGAATTTCGCCAAATAATACAAATCTACTGTTTGTTGTATCCCAAGTTCCAAATTCTCTTGCCAATAAAACCATAGATTCTAAGGGGGTAAGATTTTTTGAAGGAGCAGATGATGCAGTATCGTTTCCCAAAAAACTATATGCAGAAACATCATTTGGAGGCAGAGCAATTAAAATCCAATCCGTTCCATTATAAACGAAATAGTATAAGGCATTTGGAACCAGGTCGTTTGCCGCCAATGGCGATATTGTTCCATTACTTACTTTATACAAATTTTTAAACCCTAAAGAATTTATATCTAATGTAGATGCCCCCGTATTCGCAACATCTACGTTTAAAACTATACCGAGTCCTTCTGTGTAGGTCGTTATCGTTGTAACACTTGTGGATGTGTATGCGTTTGTTCCAGTAGACACAGATGAAATATAACTTATTCCCATTGGACTTAATGTAATTTGCCCCTGTAGTCCGGCTAAGGCGGTATCAATTTTTTGCATATTACTGTTGCTTACACCTGCCTGAGCCGCACGATATGCCGCATATAAAGCAACATTATCTGTGGTATTGTTGTATAGTGTAAGGTCATAAAACGGTGTTTGAGTTGTCATATTTCTCCTTTCTATACAACCTGATAATCTAATTCTTCAAGTGTAAGAACATCCATTTCCGCTAACGTTTTTGTATCATGTGCCGACAATGGATAATATAATCTATTTTCAAAAGTCAAGCTAGTATCAAATCTAGTCGAAGATGAAGATGTTCTACTTCCTATTGACTGAACTCTATTTACCAATAAATCAAACCTAGTTGTGAAAATGTTCGCCACTTTTTGATGTAATTTTCTATCTAAAATCATGTTCAATTTTATTGTTATTGGAAGTGTTCTTTCAATGGTTTCCTTAACCAATGATAATGTTAAATTTAATTTATTTGTTAAAATGCTTGTTCTTTTTATGATCTGTTTTTGGATAATTGCTAAGTTTAATTTTGTTTTAGATGTAAACAACCATTTTTCAAGCACGTTGAATCCAAAAATAACCAGATTGAAACTAGATTTTTTATTTATTGTAATATTAAAAGACTTCTTTAATCCAAATGGAATTATGGATACAGAAGTCTTTTTATTTGTATTTATGTTGAACGTTTTCTTGTTGGGGATGTCGGCCATTTTACACGTTTACGAGAGTAAAGGTCACTCCTCCCGCTCCGAAATAAAATACCGTCCCGCTTGCAACGGCAGTTGGCAAAGACAATGTTCCCGAATAAAGAATGTTTCCTGTTCCAACAGCCGAAGCATCTGCAATAAAAACATTTGTAATTGTTCCCCAAGAGGCCGTGCTTTCAGGAAATGAAATTGAAATAAGCGTTGTTATGCTATTTGCCGCCGCATTCCCAAAGGTTGTTTTATTATTATCCACTGCCACACGCGCATAGGCAGTTCCAGATGTAGATGGTTCTGTATAACCCGTACCAGCATCAGCAATCGAAGTAGTTGATAAACCAAAATAGTAAGTTGCTGGAATGGTAGGACTTACAGCCCCTGCTATCTGGTCAAGAATGCGGTTTCCCGCTACATAGTGTATAGCCATAAATCCTCCTTATTGAATTGCGCCACTCACATTGATAACGCCTTGTTGAGAGCGATATGATTTTCCACTTTCAACAATAATTGGTTGATGAAGATATTTCCCTTCCCATCCAATACTATCCGCCGATAAAATAACTATTTCAAAAGTATTACTCCCCGTTATAGTTCCAGAATAACTTACTAATTCATCTGTGCTTCCATATTGGGAGATTTTAGCAGAACAAGTTGCCGCCCCAAGATTGGCTTCAGCCCCACTTTGTTCATATACTTTATACTCTATGGTATATTCACTACCCGCTATGAAATTTATTTCTTCTAGCTTATTAATATCCGCATAGGATAAATATGACATAGGACATTAACCTCCTTGTTTCGGATTTATCTCCTTATCTATCTCGGTTATCTTGTTTTGAAGATAACCGAGAATAGTATGAAGAAGAAGAACATTGCTGTTTGATGCTTTTATTTCCAATTGATTTATGAGGGACATTAAATCAACCATTTCTTTCATTTCCTCTTGTGTCTTTGTAGCCATATTTCTCCTATCCTAACCATTAAATATTGCAGATTGTTTAATAATAAATGTTGTGTTGGCGCTACTTTCTCTAATGGTATAATTTAACATTCCAACACGAGGACTAAATAATCCGTGAGGACTCGTAGTACTAATCCATGTTCCGCTAGATGCTTGTTTAAAGAAGTATCTAACAGATGTTGGGGATAATACAATTCCACTATAAAAGTCTCCATCCCATCTTCGTGCTTCAGGGTCAGTACTTGTATTTGGCCCTATATACAAATAATAATTGTGCGTCGTCGTAGATGGTAATATCGTATATTCGGATGTATTTTCTATAGCATAATTTGTTCCAGTTACAAGAACACCTGAAGCAATTTCTGCCCTAGCAGATACGCTTGTGTCATAACTTCCAGTTGTAATTACATCTCCAGCATAACCGA
>JAQVMG010000093.1 GCA_028703755.1 Thermoplasmata archaeon
TATTGGAAAGACACATAAACAAAACTGTGATGCTGACACTGAAAGACGGAAGAACCCTAGAGGGTAAGCTGGCCGGCTTTGACGAATACATGAATATGATTCTCGAAGACACCGAGGAGAACCGCGAAGACCAGGTCAAGCGCCTCGGAACGGTCGTTCTCCGCGGAAACAACATAGTTTCGATAATACCGAAATGAACCGGACGGCCTTCAGTATGAACAGGCTGTTCGGCACGAATGGCATCAGGTGGCTGACCGGAGACCGGGAGCCGGATTTCGCTGTGCGGCTTGGAAATGCCGCAGGCATGTTTTTCGGAAGCGGAAAGATAATAGCCATCGGCATGGACACAAGAACAACAAGCCCGATGCTGGAAAGCGCCGTTGAAGCCGGCGCAATGACAGCGGGCTGCAACCTGGTCTTTCTCGGAGTCGTGCCAACCCCGGTTGTTCAGTTCGCAGTAAGGGAAATGAAGCTTGACGGAGGCCTCATGATAACCGCCTCCCACAATCCGCCGGAATTCAACGGCATCAAATTCTTCTCATCCGACGGAACAGAATTTTCCAGAGCCCAGGAGATTGCGTGCGAAGACATCATGGCCGACGGAAAGATAAGACAGGAAGAGTGGAACCGTGTGGGCAACCGCAGTCAGGAGAACAATATTCAGGGCACATACAGAGCGTCAATATTAAAAAAGATGCAAAACAGGGGCAAGAAACTCCTGGCCATTGTTGACTGCGCCAACGGAACCGCGATTGATTACACTCCCGCGATACTGAAGAGCGCGGGTTGCCAGGTGCAGACTCTCAATGCCCATGCCGACGGCCATTTTCCCGGAAGAATGCCGGAGCCAGTGGCGGAAAATGTGGGCCATCTCATCTCGGCCGTGAAGACCCAAGGCGCGGACATCGGCATTGCCCATGACGGCGATGCGGACAGAGCCACTTTTGTCGACGACAAAGGGAACTATGTGACAGGAGACCGCAGCCTTGCTGTATTTGCACGGGATGCGATAAAGAGAGCGGGCAAAGGTGTGGTGGTCATCCCGATAAACACCTCCAAGGTTGTCCAGGATGTTGTGGAATCCGGGGGCGGGAAGGTGGAATACACAGCGATTGGCTCACCGCTCATTGCAAGGAGAATGATGGAGAACGGCGCCATACTCGGCGGAGAAGGCAACGGCGGAGCGATATTCCCCGAACACCAGTATTGCCGCGACGGAATGATGGCCGCCGCAAGGCTCACCGATATCATCTCCGGGGACGGCCCGCTGTCCGGAATACTTGCAGAGCTTCCGAAGTACAGCATAAAAAGCGGGAAAATCAGGATCGACCCAAGACTGAAGGACCGCATCATGGAAGAGGTGAAGAAACAGGCAGATGGCACAGTCGTCGAATTGGACGGTATCAAGTCTGTGCACGGGGAGCATTGGTCACTTGTAAGGGCATCCGGAACCGAACCTTTGATCAGAGTAACTGTCGAAACCGATAACGATGCGAAATGCGTGAAATTATTGGATGAAAAAATGAGCCAGGTAAAGGAAATAATCAGCCGCCTTTCCTGATCTTTGTTTTGATAACCGCTATCTTGGTCAACTCCGAGACAATGTATCCGAGGGCGATGCCTGTCACCAGGCCGGCCATAGACCCGGTCAGGAATCTCATGAGATTGGTGCTCTCGTAATTGAACAGGCCCAGCAGCTGGATGCCGCCGTCAAGGGCCATGGGTGCCAAACCCAACAATATCCAGAACACATTCAGTTCCAGGCTGAGGAATATCATGACTCCGGCGCCAAGGACCAGGCCGAAAAATATGGAGGTGCACCGCGCGCAGAACGGCATCTGGTTGCCGTGCAGGAAGAAGGACCTGTCAGCATGCTGGTGGCAATTTGCATCGCCTGCTTTGTAGAAGAACCTTGCGAAGCCGCTGTCTATCTGGGATATCTCATATGCATTGTCCCCAGAACCGACCAGGCCGTCATTGCCGAAGTAGATGGTTCCGGCAGGGGCCAGATAGGGGCTCAACAGATTCCCTCCGAACCAAACCATGAGAATTGAGAAGGCCAGTATTGATGGCCTGTCCGGGGCTTCCCTCCGATTGGCAGAAAGCCATCTTTTGAATTTGTCGCAGAATTTCACGGCGATGTATCCTGCCCGCAATATAAAATATTCACCCATACATATCATTATAATGTCAGGCCGGTTGGTTGCGTGCGGGGAAAAAATGATTGAATGGTTGGCTTCAAAGATTGGCGTTCTCATAGCCATCGGAGTGACAACCGGATTTGTCCTCGGCCTGTTTGCCTGGCAGCACTCGGCAATGGTGGACAGGGAGGGACAGGAACTTGCCGACAGCATATCTGACACCTTGGACAGCTTCGGTGCCCTCGGTGCGGCAACTGTGGTCTGCATCGATTACGGAGGGGAGGCCGGTGAGCTTCCGGCCGAAATAGACGGCGATGGATATTCTGTAAATATCAGCGGAACATCAGTTACAGTTCGTGCTGGCAACAGGATGTGGGCTTCCGAATTCACCTGCCCTGTGATACCGCAGAACCTGTCACAGAGAGAGTTCAATCTCACTGAATATTCGGACCTCGCAAAAGTTTGGATCGGGCAGGAGCATGCCTCGGGGGAGGGCTTCACGGTCGAAAGGGCCCGGCTGGAAGTCAGCGGAAAAGAGGTATATGTGACGCTGGTGTATTGGGGATGAGGCGGGTCGGAGTCGCCCAACCCTGCTCGAAAATCTGAGTGGTTGAATGGGGGCCCAACTATCGGATTCCGTCCGTCTCGTATTTTCGGACCAGACGCCTAAGCATTTCGGCCGAGAAGCTCTCTTCTTCAAAGGGCTGCTTCCTCATCCTATGTGGAAGGGCCATCTCCGCTGCCAGAATCACATCGTCGGCAGTTACCTCGGTCCGGCCCTCGAATGCCGCGTTGGTCCTTGCGGTCCTCTCGATGATGATGTCGCCGCGGTGCCCGTCGATGTTGAAATCGATGCCGATCTTCGTTATTATCGCCAGGACTGAATCGGGTGTAGTGACTTTCGACATGATCCCCCTGGCCTTGACGATCTCATCCCTGAGGGCTTTCAGCTTTTCCCTGTGCTGGTCCCTGAAAACGAGCGGGTCCAGGGAGAATTCCCTGGCGCCCTTCATTATGGCCACCCTCTGCTCGACATCGTGTAGGCCTGTTACCTCGGCCTGAAGCGCCAGGCGGTCCAGCAGCTGGGGGCGAAGCTCCCCTTCCTCGGGGTTCATGCTGCCGATTATTATAAAGTCTGAAGGATAATTCAGGCTGATACCCTCCCTCTCGATGGTGACCATGCCCATGGCGGCCGCGTCCAGAAGCACGTCGACCACATTGTCCTCCAGCAGATTTATCTCATCGACATAGAGTATGCCGCGGTGGGCTTCGGCCAGGAGGCCGGGTTCGAACGAGCGCACACCCTCGTTCAGTATGCGTTCGATGTCAATGCTGCCCACGAGCCGGTCTTCGGTGATGTTCAGGGGAAGGTTCACAATCTTCGTCGGGCTTTTAACGGCCTTGATCTCGCCCTTCTCCTGAAGAGCTTTGCATTCATTGCAGAACTTGTCCGGTTTGCCGGGGTCGCAGTTGTACTTGCAGCCTTCAACAATCTCAATTGCAGGAAGAATGTCTGCCAGCGCCCTCACTGCGATGGATTTACCTGTGCCCTTTTCGCCCCGGATAAGCACGCCGCCGACCTTCGGGTTGACGACATTGAGTATTAGCGCGCGTTTGAGGACTTCCTGGCCGACAATCGCTGTGAACGGATAATCGGTCTTCTTCATCTTCATCCTGGGGACTTCGGCCTGCTTTGTTTCCGCCACCGGTCATCAGCCCTCCAGTTCCGCCTCTCTGGATTTGACCAGCTTCAGAATCGTCTCCTCGCTGAATTCCTCGTCCTCGGACGGCTTGCGCCTCATCCTGTGGGGAAGGGCCATGGATGCGGCGGAAGCTACGTCTTCTGCCGTGGTCTCCAGCCGGCCTTCGAAGGCGGCGCTTGCCCTCGCAGCCCTCTCGATGATAATGTCGGCCCTGTGGCCGTCAACATCGAAGTCCAGGCATATCTGGGCTATGAGCTTGTAAATCCTGGGCGGTGTCGTCACGTTCGGGATGATCTCCTGGGCCTTGTCAATTTTGGTGCGAATTTCCTGCATCCGGCCCTCGAACTGCTCCCTGAACTTCACCGGGTTGGAAGTGAAGGCCTCACGGCCCTTGACAATCTGAATCCTCTGCTCCACGTCCTTGATGCCGATTACATCGCACTGCAGAGCTAACCTGTCCAGAATCTGGGGGCGCAGTTCGCCTTCTTCGGGGTTCATGCTTCCCACGATGAGGAATCTCGATGGATGGCTGATGCTCATGCCCTCGCGCTCGATTGTTACGACACCGGATGATGCGGCGTCCAACAGGATATCAACGATGTAATCGTCCAGCAGGTTGATTTCATCCACATACAGGATACCGCGGTGCGCCTCGGCCAGAATGCCCGGCTCGAAGGACTTTTCACCTGCGGAGAGTATTCTCTCGATGTCAATGCTGCCGACAAGCCTGTCTTCAGTGATGTTCAGCGGCAGGTCGACCACCTGCACAGGGCGTTTGAATGTCTCCAGCTTCCCGACCTTGTGGCGGGCCGCGCATTCGGAGCAGAACTTGTCCGGCTCCTTGGGGTCGCAGTTGAACTTGCATCCTGTCACCTCGATGTCAGGCAGGATCTCAGCCAATCCCCTGACAGTGACAGATTTTCCGGTTCCCTTCTGGCCCCTGATAAGGACACCGCCGACTTCCGGGTAGATGGCATTGAGAATCAGGGCGCGCTTCATCTTCTCCTGTCCGACCATGGCTGCGAACGGGAAAAGGACGCGCTTCTGCTTACCGCGGTCCAGCATCTTGGCGGCTGCCTCTTTCAGCCTGAGGCGGTCCTGCTCTTCGAACCTCTGCCTCATCTGGTTCTCCAACTCGGTCTTGAGGGAGGCCATCTCCTGCTCTTTCATGCGCAGCTTTTCCCTGCTCTCGTCAAACAGGTTCTTCTGAATGTCAAGTTCATTCCTGGAGCGGATGAGCTCTTCTTCCTTCATCCGGATCTTCTCCTCTTCCTCGACCATCATGTCCTCCGCACGCTTTTCCAACTCGGTCTGGATGAGGCTCTCCATCTCGTCTTCTTTCATGCGGAGCTTCTCCTCTTCCTCCATCATCTGCTGGGTCTTGAGGTCAAGTTCGGATTTGATTGAAGATATCTCCTCCTCCTTGAGGCGGAGTTTCTCCTCCTCCTGCTGTATCTGGTCGTTCAGACTCTCGAGCTTGGTCTTGATGTCGTCAATCTCATCGTCCTTGAGGCGGAGCTTCTCTTCCTCCTCCTCTATCATTTTCTCGTATTCTTCCTCAAGGCTCTGCTGTATCTCCAGCTTCTCCTGCTCCTTCTCCAGGAATACCTCGAGTTCATCGCGCTTCTGGGCGTCGAGAATGACGGGGTAGGCGATGAATGTGCAATATAAGTCCAGAATCAGCATCAGTATCAGGACCGTCAGAAGAACCAGTATCAACATCATATCGGTGGGAACGAATGTGCTGTAATGGGTGGCGTCGATGCTGAGTGCAAGTATCATTATCCCGGTGGGAACGAGGGACAGCATCAGGTTCATCTTCCTGTCCCAGAGGTGGAGAATCAGGTCAGACATCGTCAGAATGACGCCGAACAGCAGCACGGGAATGCTCGTAATCTCGTCGAGCGTAGGAGTGAAATTGAAGTAAATCGCCATCGGAACATCTGCCTGGGTCGTGAAATTTGCTACGGCAAAAATGAATTCCATAAGCACGAAGATTGCCAGGAACACGAAGAAGAACAGCGTGACAAGGCTGAGGTTGTAGTAATTGAATAATCCTGTGCGGCGTTCCTTGGCCAGTTCCTCGCGGATAAGTTCCTTCTTTGCTTCTTTATCTGCCCTTTTCCCGGCTTTGTCCTCGGCTTCCTCCAGGACATAGCCGCCGATGGGGCCGAACCCATTGCCCATGCGAATCTTATCAAGCCGCTTGGCGAATTCCTCTTCGGTTATCTCCCCGTTCTTCAGCTGCCTTTCCAGTGCTCTCTGTTCCTTGAGGAGCTTCTTGAGCATCACCTGTTTCTCCTTCTCGGAGAGCTTGCCGTTCTGACCCTCCTCTGCGGCCTTGGCGTCCTTGGCCTCCGCTTCCTCCAGG
>JAQVMG010000094.1 GCA_028703755.1 Thermoplasmata archaeon
CATAGTCCCATGCGCCGCCCCATGAAGTTGTGCTGTAAAGGTAATTTCCTGATTGAACAAGGCCCTGAGGACTACCCCCCAAGGCCTGGCTGAAATTGACCAGAATTTTGAACTGAGAGCCGTCCTTCCTGACGGTGAAGAGTGTTCCGTAGCTGTACTTTCCACCGCTTTCTGTCGTCCCATAAAGCTTATTGGTGTCCGAGGAATCTTGTATCAGCGGAGATGCGTAAGGATACCCTTCCGCCATCCCATTGTGGAAGCTGTGGGTCTGTGAATAGTTTGTCCCAGTTAGGTCTATACGGTACATCGCGCCATAATCACGTATACCGCCGTTCTCGCTTAGGCCGGCGAGGGTCTTCATAACCGGGCTTTCCTGCGTCTTCACCCCAACCCCTGCATTGTCGCGCACATAGTTGTCCCTGACTGTGCAGTAGGACGAGCCAGAGATGCATATGCCGTCTCCGTTGCCTTCGACATTGTTACGTTCCACAGTGCAGTAATTTACATTCAACAGAAGAATGCCTGTATGGTCTGGCCCGCCGGTAACAGTGAATCCCCTAAAGCCCACATCGTCAGCGAGAATGGTCACGGCAGTGCCGGTGTTCCCGCCGTCAATCACCGTGTTGGCGCTGCCGTTGCCCTGCAGCGTCAGCGTTTTGTTGACAATCACATTCTCGTAATAGGTGCCTGCCCATACATTGAGCGTGTCGCCTGGAGCGGCTGCGTTGATCGCCGCCTGGATGGACCCGTACGTGATGCCCGTGTCATCATTCTCAACGAGATGTGAGACCTTTACAGTCGGGTCCGAGCCCTCCAGTATCGGCGCCCATTCGTTCAGGGGCTCGTTGTAGTACCATGCGCTGGGCTGAATGCGGGATGTATCATTTCCCACGACGATGCACTGGGTTCCCGAAGAGTCCCAGGCCGAATCGAGAGGAGTAAAACTTGATGTCCAGGGAGCATCAATCGTCGTGCTGTCCACGAACTCCAGGGCTTTCGCTTCCATTGAAATGCACATTGCGAAGCTCACGGATATCATCGCTGCGACTGTGCAGAAAGCGAATATCTTTCCCCGGACTTGATTATCCATATGGTCAGCTCCATAGCGTGATTGTTATCGTCCCGCGGTACACACCTTCGGTCGTTCCTACCGGAACCTCGACAGTCCACCAGACCTCGGTGACCTCGAACGGCTCGGGGACGATAGCGGCGCTGTAGTCCGAGTACTGGGGGCCGGCAGATACCGTGCCGCTTCCCACGGGCTGTATCCATGTGAACTCCGTGCCCCAGATTATCTGGTTGAGGTTGGGACCGTTGAATGCGGTTGGCACAGAGATATTGGAGTTGCCCGGAGCGTTCGAGTGGTCGTTCCATACATCCACGTAGGTAGGCGCGATGAAATTCAGAAGAGGATTGCCGTTCCTGTAGAGATTGGGAATGGACACATTGAGCTTGTACTGGACGTTCGTTGAATACATCACAGTCGTCGGGACCAGGAGCAGGGTTGGCGCTGCGCCGGGAGGTATGCTTCCCGAGGGATTGCCTGAAACCGACACGGAGGCGTATCTCTGAATTCCGAACTCATTGTAAGTGATGTTGTAAGCGGATGTCATGGTCGAGTCTCTTATGAAGAACCTCAGGTCCCATGAGGCCATATCGTTGAGCGCGCTTGCTTTGTCCCAGATATTGTTGCCGGTTGCGGGAGTGCCCGGTCCGTTGGCCATCAGCATCTGCGGCCCGAATGTGACGTTGATGTAAAGCCTGTGATGGCTGTTGTCCGCGCCGTATGTTGCGGGATCCTGCCAGAAGCTGTCAATGGAAAATTCCTCTCCCGCAGGTGCCACCGGGGACGGGTACAGCATACCGGCGGTTTGCGTTCCGGTGTCGAAGGTCAGGTTGAACTGGCTGTTGCGGTAGTTGTCCAAGGTCCAGCCGGGGTCGCCGGGCTGGGAATTGATTCCGGTAAGACCGTAATCGAACCATCCGGTGATGAACACATCCAGGTCGGCCCAGCGATCGATGCCGTCCCTGGTGTAGTTGCCCTCGAAGGCGAATGTGTATGTCGAGTCGGTGCTCACCTGGGTATTCATTGTGCTGAGACCGGCGACATCGCTCTGCTTCCACATGTCCATCGTGAAGATGTGCGGGAATTCAGAGCTTACAACGAGTTCTCCGCTCTCGTCCTTCTCTTCGATGTTGATGCGTATGCTCCCAGCGCCCGAGGGTATGAACAGCCATTTGGGGCTGGACGGGGGTTTCATTCCGCATGCATAGTATGTACCCATTGCGCCGGTGCTTCCGGGAATTATCTGGGGGTTGGTGTTGTAATACCGCCAGTAACCTTTGTACCCGGAATTGGTCATGCCGACAAGGCCAGCCTCGTTCCAGCCGTCGGTATCCCATGATATGTCATAAATCAAATTGGTAGTGGTCTCAAGCTCGTACCGGACCGTACCGTTCCCGTACTCGCCGTACGGCCACATCTTGACGAGGCAGGCATCGCCGCCGACAAGGCCATAATCATACATCTCGTTCCAGGCCAGCTGCCCATAGAGCGAGCCGCCGAGGTTCGGGAAATGATTGAACTGATAGCATCGGCTCTCACCGCCGATGAGCGGGACCGGGTCGGTGTAGAATGCGAAATCGACTCCGGTCGCATAGAACCTGCGGTCGTTCGGGTTGAAGTCCATGCCTCTGAATGCCAAACCTGTGAGGTCTGTAGGGCTGGGTATCTGTAACCAGCCTGTTCCGTCATAGTAATACATGTAGGGGTACTGGCCGTCAGTTCCAAACAATGGGTTGCCGGTATCGTCAATTGCAACGGAATAATACTGCCCGGTGGACGGGGTATTCATCGGAATCAGCGCAAAGCCCTCGGATGGGACTAGTTTGTATGCGGTTGCGGGAGGGTTGGGGCCAAATGTGTCTCCGGCTATCCAGAACACATCCTCGTAGCCGATGACGGTGGGTTCAGTGTAGGTTACAGTGAGCAATGGCCGTGTACCTGTATTCAGGCTGTTGCGGCTGTTGAACCATTTCGCTGTGTTTCCGAGACCTTCGTCGCCAAGCAAAATCCATCCGTGGTTTGTTCCGGGATGGTCGAGCCATTGCTGGACATTGTCCCTCATTGGGGCTGTGTTCCAAGAGTAACCTGCATCCTGGACAGTCACCCATGTGCTGGCCAAGCTCGCGCCGAAGTCCGCTCCAGGCATCCATGGATCTGTTGAGTAATATGCATAATCCCATGTTGCATCGCCTGTTGCAGCAGAAATGCCCGTTTCCTCAATATCGGGGGCATCGGAACTCGATTCGCCCCATTCGTCGATTAGCATGTGAAGGTTGACATTGTATCCGTTTGAATTGTAAGCATGGCTGCAGTACATGCTCAGACCGACACTGTTGACCGTCGAATATTTGGGAATCTGGCTGGCGATGTTGAATTCAAGCAGTGCCCTTCGGTAATGCGGGAACCAATCTGTTCCGGCTATGAGATACTCGCCTGCTCCGTTGCTGTTTCCGGTGTTCTCGCTGTAGATTGTATTGTCCTTTGTCGGCGAGAGGCTGACTGTCTGTGGCGTTGAGCCGCTCGAGGAGTATGTTCGGAATATCCAATCATAATAGTTTTCAAATGTCCATGAACCCATCGTATAGCGCATTGCGACACCGTCCAGGTAGGACATGTCCTCATCGTGCAGCCAGTTCTGGTTGTATGACTCATCGTACTGCGTGCACACTATCCAATATGAATTGCCCACGGTCACGCTTACAGGGCTGGCGAATGTGCAACGCACCCAGCCGGCTTCGCCCAGAGATTGCGGTATGTCGCTTTGGTAGAGATAGCCTGTTGTCAGCGTGCTCCCGGTGGGCCATCCGGCACCATCTTCTCTGATTTCAATCGAAAAGTAATCATTCAGACCTTCGGAATACATATAGAACTCGACCGCAGAAATTGTGTTTGCATCAGGCATGAAACTCTGGGCCCAGATATCGTGGTTCATCACGTAATTCCAGTTGGGATTGGCCATGTTCTCATTGAACTGGTCCAAGGCGCCTTTAGGCGGCATTATCCAATCCAGCAGATTTTGGAATATCTGAGTGGCATAATAGCCGCTGAGGGTTTCCAGAGGGAATCCAAGGTAAACTGTTTTAAAAGTTCCGGAATCGTACCTGAGGCCGGTGGTAGCCCAGGCGCTCAAAGAGTCACGGCATTGGAAACATGCAGTGCCCAAGTTGGGGATTAGGACATCCGTGCTCCATGGGTAGCCGCTCCAACCGTAACTGCCCCAATTCATCCACTCTTCGGAGAGGCCTCCGAAGACTGAGTCCATTGCAACGGGGCGGGCGTAATATTCATAGGATGTGTCATGGCTCACACCGTCTATGCCTGTCCCCAGGTAATCGACAGCAAGGGAACCGGGTGCGAATGAGTGGAAATCCGCGAAACCGGCGTTGGAGAGGAAGAAATTGCCGCCGCCGTCAAGATACTCCATGATCTCCAGCGTATCCAGGTAATTGAGACCGTCTCCGGGACCACTGAACCCTGCCATGTATCTCGACGGGACCCAGATCACAAGGTCATAACCGGCCATATCGGCTGCGGTCGGCTTACCCTTATCGGCTGCGGGTTGGTCCCAAACGTCCCAGATATCAACGTAAGCATCCAATTCGCTCAGGGCGTTTGAATAGAAGGTTATAACGTTAGCTTCATCCCAGTCAGCGTCCACCACCAGCACGGTCGGCCAATCGTAAATCGGTTGGCGGAAGTAATCCACAGCGTGGAGGTTCTGCTGGTTCCAACCTTTGTTATCTATGGCCAGGTAAGTATCGTTGTTGGGAAAATACGCATAGGCATTTGTTGCTGTGGCTGCAGAATCAAAACCGACCACTACGGCCATTGTGCCTGCTTCGTTCCAGGCCGTGTCATATGCCACAAAGGTACTGGGGAGGTTTGTGTTGGACAGATTCTGCACAAAAGCGGCCTGCGCACTGTCGCTGGCCAACATTCCAAAGCTGATGCTCAGAAGCATCAATGCAATCAAGCTCACAGATAATTTTCTAATTATCAAGCTGAATCCTCCCTGAGTCTCCGGTCTGAATCGGTTGAAGACTGTAACTCCGGAATTCTATAAATAGCTTATCCTTACTATGACGCGTATAGGCGGGCACATGCGAAGTTTTGAAAGATTGAGAAATCTATAAAGTGCCGTATTCCTTTTTGACTTCGCTGTCCGTCCTTGGGCGGGTTTCCTCTTCCGGTTCCTCGTAGTCCTCAGGTTCCTCGGAATCAAGTTCCTCGGGTTCGGGCTCCCTGCTGCGCTCCGGCTCCCTGGGCCTTTCCTGGTCCTTCTTCGGGGAGCCGTGGAGGGGCTGGTGGCACGCGGGACACTTACTTGCTCCGCTGACGCAATTGTGACAGAGGTAGGCTCCGCAGTGATGCCTTGTGACCGCAAGGTGGCCGTGGCTTGTGCAGTATTTTCGCGCCAGGCCGTGGTCGTCCGCCTGGTGTTCCGGTTCATGTCTGGGTGCCGGTTCCCTGCGGGGTTTGGGCTCTGATTTTGCCTGAGGCTTCGGGGCTTTCTTTGCACCGCCGTATTCCTCACTGACAAGCGAGCCTATCTCCACTTCGGGCGCGACATAACCGTCTTTTTTGAATGTGGCCAGAAGGGCCTGAAGCTGCTTCGCCTTCATGACGCCGAGCTGTAGCGATTCCACGAGGCCGATGACGGTCCTCCGTTCCGGCGGTAAGCCCAATGCTCTGTGCAGAAGGCTGTCCATCTCGGGAGTCGGTTCCGGGGGGAATGTCATCTGGTCAACCCGTTGGATGTAACTCAGCACGCGCTTCGCTTTCCACAGGGGGTATTCCGGGAAATTGATTGAGATATCGGACAGCCTCAGCCGCGTCTTCTGGGAGGAAACACCGCTCCCGATTGAGCGGACCAGCACATCTCTGGAGGCTTTTTCCATCTCATCCCTTTCGGCGGGGGTCATTGCCTGTATCGGATATTCGTCGATCTGATTCAGGAAGCTGAACACCGCTTCGAGGTTGGCATACGGAACGCCCGCGTCGCGGAACGCCTCCTCCCTGGATACCGGGCGGTTGCGCTCGTATTCCAGGTGCAGTATCGCCCTTGCGAATTTCTCAATCTCCTGGGCGCCGATTCTCTCTTTGCAGATGCGCATGCCGTCCT
>JAQVMG010000011.1 GCA_028703755.1 Thermoplasmata archaeon
GGCACCTTGCAGTTAAAGGGCTTATTGTGGAATCCAAACAGCTGGATGTCGGTGATTACCTCATTTCCGACCGTGTGGGCGTCGAGAGGAAGGAGGTTGCCGATTTGCATGCGTCCATCATGGACGGGCGCCTGTTCCAGCAGGTCAAGGCTCTAAAGCGGGCTTACCAGTCGCCGCTCATCATAATCGAGGGCGAGGGCCTTTACACCGGACGGCTCTCGGCAGACGCAATTAGGGGGACGCTGGCATCCATAACCGTGGATTTCGGAGTGCCCATAATGTTCACGGCCAATGACCTTGAAACTGCCGAATTCCTGCACACGCTGGTGAAGAGGGAATCCGCCGAAGGTCGGACACCGGGCATCCGCGGGGAGAAAGGCACAATGCTGGTCCAGGAACGCCAGCAGTTCATGATCGAGGGACTGCCCAATGTATCCGGCATTCTCGCGCAGAGATTGCTCGCGCATTTCGGGAGCGTGAAAGCTGTTCTCGAAGCAAACGAGGACCAGCTGATGGAAGTGAAGGGCATCGGCAAGGGCATCGCAAAGGCCATCAGGGAGACTCTGGAGGCCCGCTATTATTCCAAGGAGAAGGAGTGATGCTGGCCCTTCGGGTCCCGAGCAGTAATGCAGAACCGGCCCGTTTGCTGATGACGGAATCCGGGATCCTTGACAAGCACCACAGGATTTTCAGCTCCGAAGGATTCACCGAGATACCGGCGCTGGCCACCCCGCTTCCCGGCCTGATGGCGAGGCTGGCGGAACTCGGAGCGGAACTTACTGATTCACGTGATTATGTCTGGCGCGAGACGTTCAGGGACCCGCTGAAGGACATAATGGCAGATATCGACATTCCCAAGGAACTGGAAAAGATGCTCCCGAAGAAATGGGAGCAACTCGGGCATGTCCTGGTTCTGAAAATATCCAAGGAATTGGATGACTGGAAGGGTGAGATAGCCCGCGCGTATTCCAAGGTTCTTGAAGTTGACACCGTACTCAGGGATACGGGCGGAATCACTGGGCAGTTCAGGGAACCGGTGATGGAATTGCTTCTGGGCAATAAAACAGAAACAGTCCACGTGGAGAATCAGGTGAGATTCTCCCTGGACGCGGCCAGACTCATGTTCTCCTCCGGGAATGTGGAGGAGCGGATCAGGATGGCGACAATCTGCAAACCCGGGGAGGTTGTGGCGGACATGTTCGCCGGAATAGGCTATTTCTCGGTCCCCATGGCCGTGCATTCACAGCCGGCCAGTATAATTTCCCATGAGATCAACCCGCTCGCCTTCGAGTACCTGAATAAGAACATCGGACTGAACGGCGTTGAGAAGAAGATAAAGCCGGTGCTGGGCAACTGCCTGGATGCCGAAGAAAATATCGCCGACCGGGTCATAATGGGATATGTGGGAACGACCCATGAGTTCCTTCCGAAGGCCATGCGAATCCTCAGGGGAAAGGGAATCATCCATTACCATGAGACATGCCCCAATCGGCTGCTTCCGAACAGGCCGCAGGAGAGGGTAAAGGAGGCGGCCAGGGATGCAGGAAAAACCGCGGAGATACTCAAAATGAACAGGATAAAATCGTATTCCCCAGGCGTCGAGCATGTTGTGCTCGACGTAAAAATATCCTAGGCTTTCGAAGCCATCATTATTATTGATTCTCTCGGATAAATCTCTCCGTCGTGCCTCACTTTTCTGGAGAGTATCTGGAAGTGCCGCACGCTGAGGCCCGCTTCTTTCACCAGGGCATCAAGTTCCTGGCCCAGGTAGAACCTCCACACCAGGCCTTCCTCCCTGAGATAGGTTCTGGGAAATATCTCCTTCCCCTTTCCCGAGCGCATGTCCCCGGGGCTGAACACCTCTATCAGGACCATTCCGCCCGTGGCCAGGACTCTCGCGGTTTCCTTCATCATAGCGATATCGTCTCCCGGGACAGCGTGAGTCAGAACATGCCTGGATATGACCGCGCTGAACGAGCCGGTCCTGAAAGGCAGTATCCGGGCGTCGGCCACCGCCCTGTGGAATCGCGGGTCCTTCATGCCCAATGTCATGAATGAGGTTTTGGCAATGTCTATGCAGTACAGGTTTCCGCAATGCGGAACAAGCGCACAGGCGGTGTTCCCGTCGCCAGAGCCCAGCTCAAGAACGTTTCCCGAGAGGTCAAGAAATTCAGTATAGCCGGAAACATCGAACCTTCCCCGCCACTGGGTACCCATCTTGGCATAGGACGTGTTCCATGCCAAAGGATAACTTTTTCCGTCGAATTTATCGGCATATTCAGCCATGCACAGCGAATATTACACTAACCGTATATCAATTGTTCCCAAGGAAGAACGGGCACGGGCTGGGCCTCAGTCCAGCCATTCCCCGTCTTCTTTCCATTCCTGGTATATGCGCAGTACGGAGAGGCCCAGGAGAAGGGTGAACAGGACAAGCAGAAGCGACGGGCCGAGTGACCAGTCGCCGCGAATCAGAAGCAGTGTCAGGGGTATGCACCAGACGACTGCCGCCACTATGCTTGCGACCCGCCCTTTCGGGTTCATTACAATCACGGGTGCACTTCCTTTTCAAGTATCATGACATAGATGCCGTGCCGGCCGTTAAGGAATTTCTTCACCTTCCAACCGGTGCCCACCAGTATCTCTTCCAGTTCCGGCTTGGAGACCATGAGGTAATCGAACCACGGCGTGCAATAATTCAGATAGCGGGCCCGGATGCGGACCTGGCCGGACATCCTGCCGCGCTTCCGGTTCCATGCCTGGTAATCAAGGTGATACTTCTTGTCTGTCTGGTAGACATCCATGGACTCGGCTATCAGATAAGCATCGGAGGTTGTCATGCCATGGAATTTTTTAAGAAGTCTTTTCGCGCGCTTGGCGTTGGCGAAAAGACCAAAGTTGTTGCCCATCATGAGTATGGTGTCAAAGGTGCCCAGTGACTTGGTTATCTCGGTAATGCTCATGAGCCTTGTTTTTTTCAGGCCGCGCTCCCGGCAGCATCTGAGGGCCATCGGGGAATTGTCTATGCCCAGCACGTCCATGCCCTTATCCTGGAGGTAGAGCGAGTGCCTGCCCCCGCCACATCCGATGTCCAGGACCTTGCCCTTGGCGTGACGTATCGCGCTCTGCACATGCTTGGGCCAGTCCTCGAAATTCGACAGGTAGGATTCCGGTCCTTCGGAAACATCGATGTACCCGTCCTCTCTCTCGATGACCTCATCGACAGCTTCGCCCATGTACTGGTCATAGATGCCGTGCCCGAAAGCGTCCTGGTGATCCTTAAGCGCCATGTTCCCGACCCAAATCGCGAGGGGATTATTAAATGCAATGCACTGCTACATTTTATAGACACATTTATATAGAATTGTGTAATTTAGGATTCAGGTGTATTTATGACAGATCAAAACGCAGAGATATTAGCAGAGTTAAAAGAAATCAGGAAACTCCTCACACCGGCCCCGGAGCCAAAAGGGCGCAAGGGCTTTGTGGGGGAATTCCTCGATTTCGTAGGAAAATACAAGATACTGGGACTTGCCGTGGCTTTCGTCATAGGTTTGTACCTAGGTGAGGTCGTGAAGGGATTGGTGACAGGAATTTTGATGCCTATGATACAGGAGATACTTGACCCTGTTCTCAGCGGTACCGGATTCGGAATGTACGACCCGTACAAGCCCGGACTGTTCCTGATGGCACTCATAACCTTCGTAATCGTCTGCCTGCTGGTCTTCATCGTGATGAAGCTGGCGAAGAAGTTCAAGATCGAATAGGCAGTTGGCTACAAAAAGCAATGCAAGGACAATGCGGTTTCACAACAATTAAACTGCAAACTACATGCCCTGGGCGTGAGCCCAGGGTTTCATTTTATTGACAGTTTATGTGACAGGGCAATCTCGGGCAATCTGTTGGTCTGTTTTCGAAAACCCCGCCATCTCAGGGGCGGGGATGTCAGGTAATCGCCTAGCCACTGTAAGCTAGGCGAAATTCGATACACTCCTAGCTCTTGCACAGATACTTATCATTCATACTTCGCATTGTAGAATATAGCAAAGTTTCAAAGAATCGTTACAGTACCAGAGCCACTGGTACAGCTCCCCGCCCTTACAGGCGAGGTTTCCTTCAATAAAATGTCCGAAAGCGTCTTGTCAGTCGAAGCATTTACTTCGCCTGCAAATTGTAGAGCGCCAGCATCTCCTCGCTGGTCGTCGCATCTTCCGGGGCTTTGTCCTGCCTGACCTTCCCGGTATAGCGCGGAAAACGTATGGCCAGACCGGAACCTTTCCTCACAAGCTCCCAGGCGCAGGTATGGGTCGGAGAAAGGGTGATTTCGGCGCCTTTGACCTCGAGGACCAGCGACGGCTCGAACCAGAAATCGGCCTGCATGGCAGAGTTGACAAGCCTGTGTGGCTTTTTGACCAGGTGCGGGTCAAGCAGTTCAGGAAGGGCTGCCAGAAAATCATCGTCGAATCCGCTGCCCAGCTTTGTGACTGTTTCGAATCGCCCTTCGTCGCGGTTGTATGTCGCCATCAGCAGGGCGCCGTAGCGGCCGGCACGCTTGCCCCGGCCGGAAAAACCTCCGACGACGGCCAAATCGACCGTGTCGTTCATCTCAGACTTGTAATCGCGCTTGAACTTTATCCAGTGCCAGCCCCTGGAACCGGCTTTGTAGAATGAATCATCCGCGAGGGATTTGGCCATTATTCCTTCCCCACCCTTGCCTATGACCTTCTGGAAGAATGCCTCAGCTTCATCCGCATCTGAGGTAACCAGGACCTCGGCAAGTTTCACTCTGTCGGCCTCTGAAATGCAGGAGATCAGCTTCTTCCGGCGGTTGGTGTAAGGCGTCTGGGTGAGGTCCTTGCCGTTGAGATAGAGGCAATCGAACAGGTAAAGCATGACAGGGAATTCGTCCACTGCGGAAGTTAGCTCGTACTTCCTGCCCCTTCTGCGGCTGACAGTCTGGAACGGCAGCATCTCGCCTGTGTTAATATCGACAGGAACGCATTCGCCCTCGAGAACCCCGGACTTGCCCTTGAAAGCAACTTTCAGGATGTCCACCAGGTCGGGAAACTGGCCGGTGACATCTTCGAGCTGGCGCGTGAAAAGCTGCACGCCCTCGCCTTTTATGTGCGCCTGGATTCTCAGACCGTCATACTTGTATTCAAAAGCAGCTTTTCCGCCGAGCTTGTCAAGAATTTCCGGGATGCCTGGCAGCCGTTCGGCAAGCATCGCTCTCAGGGGTATTCCCACTTCCAGTTCTATCTCAGAGAGACCGGAAAGACCTTTTCCGGCCAGGAGCTTGGCCACCCTGGCCAGGTCGGAGCATGTGTTGTAAGCCAGTTCGACCCTGTCCCGGTCCTGTTTGGTTGCGAATGTTATCGCCAGAGCGTCCACAAGGGTCATGTCCGCGATGCCCAGTCTCAGCTTTCCCGCGAGCGTCCGGGCGATGTACTTGGCCTCGACAGGGGATGAATCGTGCATGAGCTTTGCAAGCAGTTTGAGCTTCAGGTCCTGGGAACCGGACCCGGATGCCGATGAAATCTGAACCAGGCTGTCGAACACCATTCCGATGCTGAGCGTATCTGTGAACAGAGAGGTCTGTTTCCTTCGGGATACGGCTTCATAAGCCACGGTACCCAGATCGCCCTCCTTCAGCCATAATTTTTGGATATCGGTCTCGTTCACTCTCGTCGCTTCATAAATAGCCTTGAGGGCAAGCTTCTCGGCGATTCCCAGTTCCTGCCCTGCAAAATCCGGCGCAAGTTTCCCCTGGGTGAGAAGCACAACTTTTTCTATCTCGGACTCGGGAACATTGCGGAACAGCTCCACCAGCATATCCGTCATCTCCAGACGCTTGCTGGTAGCCTCGATTTTCTCATAGGCCTGAGCGAGGGTGAGATAGTCCATGGGGCGGAGAAGGGCGCGAGAATATTTAACCTATGTTGTAGGGGTTCGCGCGTGCATTGACGCGCGGGAAACTGGCTCTGAGCCGGTGACCGATGTCATTTTATACCCACCCGTTATAGGAACGGTTACGAAGGAATGAATATGGGATGCGACAGTTTCTCAGATTTTAAACTCCTGGAGCCGCTGAACCGCGCTATCCGGGACGTAGGATACACAGTGCCAACTCCGGTCCAGGTTCAATCGATACCCTCGCTCATGGCGGGGAGGGATCTGCTGGGCTGCGCACAGACAGGGACAGGCAAGACGGCGGCGTTCGCGCTGCCGATACTGCAGCACATGGCCACAGTCAGAGGACAGAGAAAGAGAGGGTATGTGCGGGCGCTCATCGTGACGCCCACGCGGGAACTTGCAGCCCAGATTGACCAGAGCATCAGGGCATACGCCAAGTATCTGGACATCAGGGGTGCCGTCATATTCGGCGGTGTCGGTCAGAACCCGCAGGTGAAGGCGCTTGACAGAGGTGTAGACATCCTTGTCGCGACACCGGGGCGGCTGCTGGACCTCATAAGCCAGGGACATGTGCGGCTCGACAGCGTCGAAATATTCGTGCTGGACGAAGCCGACCGGATGCTGGACATGGGATTCCTGCCTGACATCAAGAGAATTCTTGCCAGACTCCCGACGAAGCGCCAGACCATGTTCTTCTCGGCGACTCTGCCGCCTGACATCGTGAAGCTCGCAAAGACTATGGTCAGAGACCCGGTGAGCGTCAACGTTACGCCTGAGAAACCGGTTGTTGAACTCATTGACCAGCGGCTGATGTATGTCGACCGCCAGGACAAGGTATCCCTGCTTGTGAATCTGCTCCGGGAAAACTCGGCCAGCCGCGTTCTTGTTTTCACAAGGACAAAGCACGGAGCCAACAAAATCGTCCGACTCCTCGAAGGAAACGCCGTAAAAGCGCAGGCGATACACGGCAACAAGGCCCAGAACGCCAGGACGAAGGCCCTCGAGGACTTCCGCGGAGGAAGGGTGAGGGTTCTCGTGGCAACGGACATCGCCGCAAGAGGCATCGATGTCGAGTGCATAACCCATGTCGTCAATTTTGACCTGCCGAACGTGGCTGAAACATACGTGCACCGAATAGGCAGGACCGCGAGGGCAGGCAATGCCGGGATATCCATATCATTCTGCGATTCGGAAGAAAGGTCCTACGTCAGGGACATCGAGAAGCTGCTAAGGCATGAGATACCGGTGGACAGGAGCCACCCATACCATTCCGAGGCGGCGGCAACTTCCACGAGCCCGCCGCCACCGCAGGGAGGCGGCGGACAGAGACGGCAGGCAGGATCCAGAGGCCCGCACGGAGGCGGCAGCCGGGGTAAGAATGCGAGAAACCAGGCTCGGAAACCGTCCTTCCGCAATTCCCACCCAAGTCACTCCAGGTCGGGCCGTTGATCACGGTTTTCGCCTTATCATGAAGATAACGGCAGCGACAGTCGCAACAACTACCACGACTGCCACAATGATCAGCATATTATCTTCGAGGAATGAGCCTGATTCGTCATTCTCAGTCTCGTTGCCGTCATCGCTGGTGCCGTCGTCGTTTGCATCGTCTGTATCGCCTTCGTCAACAGCTGTTGAAAAGCCGTTCACGGTGTAAACTACCGCCCTGTTGCCGTCTGAGTAGCTATCGGCCCTGGTGAGAATGTCCTTCTTACCGTCGCCGTCCAGGTCGGCCAGCACAAGGCTGTCACCGTCGCCTACAGAAATGAGATTGGTACCGCTCCAAACGGCAGTCTTGTTTCCGGCATAAAGGACCTTCACGCGGTCGGAAGTTGTCACGATTTCCATCGCCCCGTCGCTGTCGATGTCCGAGACGGCGATGGCGTTAATCATCTCTCCCAGGTCCTGGCTGCCCCACTCCAGGGTCCCGGACGAATCATAAACAAAGATATGTCCGAAGTAACTCAGGGTTCCCGTCGAGACGCCCCCGTCCCCGATTATTATCTCGATGGCGCCGTCCTGATCTATATCGGCGAGGCTCAGGCACTGGAGACTTCCCGAGACGGAAATGTTCAGTTTAATTTCAAGGGTCTGGCTGTCCAGAATGAAAATTCTGCCTGTACCGTAAAACTCGTCCACGATGGCAACAATCTCGCTGTTTCCCCCGGCGATCACATCGCCGACCTCTATGTCTCGAAACATGGAGACATATGACAGATTCCCCCAGTATGTGATATTCTCAGATGTGCCTTTCAGGGCCTGGGTGTCCGCATCGAAGACCTCTATGGCATTGCCGCCCACAATGATTTCAGCCATGCCGTCCGAGTCAATGTCGGCGACAGCCAGATGGTCCATGTCGCCGGAGCGGTCCCATTCGACTGCCTTGGTGATGCCGTCAATGACTTTGAATCCGCTAAGGATGGAGCTTGACTTGCAGATTACCTCGAGCGCCGCATCGCCGTCAACCTGGGCCACTGCGAACAAGTCGTAAATCGGAGTGAAATAACCGCCGGAGGAAGGTACAGTAATATTGCTCTCCAGGGCGAAATCGTGCGCCGAATAGATGTTTATAATATTGTTGGAGCACATGGCCAGTATCTCGGATTGCCCGTCGCCGTCGATATCGGCGACCTGAAGCCCCGAATAACCGCCCAGGGAACCGCTTTCCCAGGTCTTCTCGGCATACGGCACCGCTGTCTGCGCAAAAACCGTCGCAGAAACCATCAATATACTTAGCGCACATGTTAGTATAGTACTGTAGATTTTCCCTCTCACCTTAGCACCGATTCGTAATTGTGAATGACATATTTATATACTTTGTTAAATTTCGTTCAATCTCGGCCCAGCACCCCGGGCTTTCAGACCCTTGGAGGTTCGCAAATGAGCCAAGAGACTTTTAATTCGGCTTGGCCCCCGACAATATATTTATTAACGGAGCAACGGATTACTTAGATGTGAAAAAGACAAACGTTCCAAACCCCCGGAGTCCCAAGGTCACCGAACGGATTTACGCACAGGCTTTTGATTTACTGGAAAAGCATCCGGAGGGTGTGCGCTGGTCTGAGCTGCTCTCGTTGATCATTGAATCGGACAGCACCTTCCACCCGAAAACAGTTAATGGATGTGTCTGGAAGCTTGTGGAGAATTACCCGGACAGAGTGTATAAGCCTGCAAAGGGTCTTTTTCGGCTGTTGAAATACAGGTAGATATTTGATATTCTGATTTGCTCCGGCAATGACTGTGCTGTTAAATCTCGTCCAAGTCAATCGCAGCCAGCTCGCTCAGCTCGGTATGGAGTTTTTCAATCCGGACTGCCTGCGCCTCATGGCCCTTGCCCCGCTCTCTGGCAACGGCATCGGCCACCTTCCACCTGGCCGGCCCTCTGTCGTCATGGGTTATGAGGTTGTCAGCATGGGCGACTATCTTCTCTGCCAGAGTTTCGGGCATATAGTTCCTGGGAGGCAAGCCCAGAATATCTGCCTCTTCCGGGTTGATGCCGGCACCAATGTGGCGCTCGACGATTCTGACAATGGCTTCATCAAGGCCTCTCTTTCTGAGTATGTCTGCACCCAGATATGCATGTTCGATGCCATGGGTCCTCGACCGCCCGATGTCATGAAGAAGCGCACCCATGCTCACCAGGTCCAGCGTCTTCCTGTCCTTTGTAATCCGCAATGTAATTTTCATTGCTAGAAGTTCCACGGCCATACAGTGCTCGATGACCGCGTTTGGGCAGTTCTCCTCGGCAAGAAATGAAAGGCATTGCTCAATCGTCGGTATCATTTTCGAGCACCGTCTTTCCCCGGGGGTCGGGAACAATCTTCATCTGGCCATCGGTAAATTTAGGCATCTTGCTGCCATGGTAACTGTATAGAAAAACCGCAAGGGCGGCGACCTCGGAATGAGGCTGGTTGCCGACCGAGATATTGATTGTGGAGAGTTCATAAACTTCCCTCGGGACCTTCTCCGCGCCCACGACGACCATTAGGTCCTTCTTGGGGTCCAGCGTGGCCATGCCCTTTCCCAACTCTTCCCCGTACATGGTGAGATGGACAATCTGGCCTTTGAAGTTCTTCATCTCTTCCCGGTATTTCACGCCTGTCTTGATGGAAGCTGAACCGCCCCAGCGCTGGCAGGTGGATGTGAAATTCCTCTCCAGGTCGAGGTCGCGCGTGTCCACGAGAATCCTGTCGGCCCCGAAAGCTCTTGACACAAGTGCGACATGGGTCGTGATGCGCTTGTCCCTTTCGGGCCTGTGGCCGATCCTGAGAACGGTAATCAAAAAGACACCTGCCAATCACTCTTCGTCGTCGTGGAGTTCTATCCTGTGACCGCGGTAATCGAATTTCGCTGAGCGTTTCACGAGGCTCTTTAGCATTGTCTGGGTGAGCTTCAGTTCTTCTGCGACATCGCCGGCAAACTTTCCTTCCTTGCCGATGGACTTCAGAATCTTATCTTCCAGCTTCTTGAATTCCTTGTCCGGCATTCCTGCTGCGGCGATGACGTCGCTTATCTCGAAAACCGAGCACGATGTATTGATGTGGAATGCGGAATAATAGGTGTGATATGCCTTTACAGGCTTCTGCTGGGAGCCCTCGGGTGGCTGCTGCCATCTGGTCTCCACCAGCTTCATCTTGTTGAATAGCCGCAGGACGACCGGGCCTTCCTTGCCGAACTTGTCTTCGACCTCCTGTGAGGTCTTCCAACCGGCAGACACTTCTTTGAATATCTCCCTTTTCAGTTCAGTGTCCACTGCCCTGAAAGTCGAAACCAGTTCGGATGGGTCATTGACTACTTTTATTCGGTTCATAAGTTCAGACCTATATGCCTATTTAAAGATATAAAACTGCTGACAATACAGATTACGAGGGAATCGACAATGTTTTATAGCATATACCAGATGCCCGGCATGTGCCGAGATGGCCCAGCCCGGTAAGGCGCAAGACTGGAAATCTTGTGTCCGCAAGGATGCGGGAGTTCGAACCGAGGCTTGGAGTGACATTCACAATCTCCAAGCAAAATGAAAGCCGAGGCCCGGACGAGAAATAGATATCAAACATTAACATTTCTCGCCCAGGGTCCGAGACGAGCTTGCTCGTCGAGGAATTTCATTGGCTCGCTGAATATCTCCCTCTCGGCGCTTATCTTTTTATTTACTAGATTCGCGCTTTCAAGGTGCGGCGATGCCAATAAAACAATCCTGAGCTACGCCGCACCCGCGCCGAATCGCACGACATTTGCCAAGGGCGACTCGGCTTGCTCGTGTCGATGCTATTATGAAAAGGGAGGTACGACACTCGTCTCGGCGCCTTTTCTACGTTATAAGTAATAATCGAAAAGGATGCTGGCAATGCCAATAAACGCGCCTGCGCCCAGAATTCGTGAGTTGAATCGACTATAACAATAAAATGGCAAAGCATTCGACAATGGCCCGTACCACATTCTACAGCTGAATCAGGGCCATCAACTCCCATTAATCTCTCAGCAAGTGGTGAATGCGTTGCTAAATTGAGCAATGAAAAGCATTCGCCCTGAATCAGCATTATCAAGCAATGAGATTCACCGTCCCTCGGTAATCGGCAATCTAGAAGCGATGAGATTACCGATAGATAGCCTTTTATACCCCAAACGTCTAGATACATTGCCCAAGTGATGTTTTCTGATTCATTAAGGCAAACAGGAGAAAATAAAATGTACAACAGCGACAGAGAGATGCACAAGGCAACTTGTGCGGATTGCAAGAAAGAATGTGAAGTGCCGTTCAAGCCTTCAGAAGACAGACCGGTTTATTGCAGGGACTGCTTCCAGAAGCACAGGCCACCGCGAAGGGACAGATATTGAGTTCACCGAATTCGATTTAATTCTTTCACAGAATTTCCGAATAATAAGGGAGCCAAACGGTTCCCTTCCCTTTAACAATCTTCAAAGGCTTTAACCATACCAACCTTTTTTAGATTCCACCCTATCTCCTTGCCTCATGCGCTCGGGCAGAAGCGACCTGGACAAACTTTTCAATCCCGGTTCCGTGACCGTAATCGGGGCCTCCGCCAAGGAAGGAAGCATAGGTTTCAGCCTCATCCAGAACCTGCAGGCGTCGGGATATGCCGGCGAGATTTTTCCCGTGAACCACAAGTACGATGATATTCTTGGCATAAGGTGTTACAGAACACTTGAAGAATTGCCGCACCCTGCCGACCTCACTGTTGTGGCTGTTCCGGCGGAAGCGGTGAACGGCGTTGTAGAGACCGCATGCCTGGCCGGCGCCAGAATGTTCATAATAATATCCAGCGGCTTCGACGAGGTCGGCAGGCATGACCTCACCCATGAGCTTCTTGCAGTGCTGAAGAAGCATGGCGCAAGGGCGCTGGGCCCCAATGTGTTCGGCGTATTCTGCGCCAAGTCCAGCATGAACGCGACCTTCGGGCCGCCCCAGATCAGAAAAGGTAATGTTGGACTCATTTCCCAAAGCGGGGCGCTTGGTGTGGCTCTAATGGGGAAATCCGTAACTGACAGCATCGGCCTTTCAGCCGTTGTGAGCGTGGGCAACGAAGCCGATATTTCGGAGGGAGAAGCCCTGGAATACCTTGGGAACGACGAGGGGACAGAAGTGATTTTCATGTACATGGAGGGATGCCGCGAGGGGCGGCTGTTCCTTGATGTCGCCAGTCGGGTTTCAAGAAAGAAACCCATAATCATAATCAAGTCGGGAAGCTCGTCAAGAGGCGCACTGGCTGCGGCATCGCACACCGGCTCACTTGCCGGTTCGGACCGGGTGTTCAGCGCGGCGATAAGGCAGGCGGGCGTCATAAGGGCGAACGACCTCACCGACGCTTTTAACTGGACACGGGCGCTGGCCAACCTCCCGCTGCCCGAGAAAACGGGAACTGTGATCGTGACAAACGGCGGAGGAGTTGGAGTGATGGCTTCGGACTCCGCGGAAAGGCACGATGTCATCCTGAACGATGACCTGGAGATGCTGGAAAGGATATTCAGACCGACAATGCCCAAGTTCGGCAGCTCGAAGAATCCCATCGATGTCACCGGCCAGGCACGGAATGAGGAGTACGGTCTTGCTCTCAGAGCGTCCCTGGAGGAAGACACCATTCCCTCGGTCGTCGGGCTGTATTGCACACCCGCGACGATGGATGTGACCAGATTCGCAGAGACAGCAATAAAATCCACCGGCGAGCTCACCGGAAAAAAGCCGTTCGTGTTCTCGATCATCGGCGGCAGCGGCGTGGCGGAGGCCATCAACATGCTTAACGCCCACAACATCCCATGCTATGCCACGCCGGACGAGGCAATGTCCTCGATGGGCGTACTTTACAGGCGCTGGAGATGGCTCGGAAAAGAGCCTGCTGAACCGGAGAAATTCGATATCGACCTCGGCCGCATCAGGGAGATCATTGACGCCGCGCACGGGAGGAATCAGTCTCAGCTGCTAGAGAGTGACTGTGCCGAGATTCTGCGGATTGCGGGCCTCGATTTTCCGAAAACGGCTGTGGCCCACAGTCTGAACGAAGCCCTGGAATCGGCTGAGAAGATAGGATACCCAGTAGTGATGAAGATCCTTTCCGAGGACATAATCCACAAGACAGAATACGGCTGCGTCAGGCTGGACCTGGAAGATGCTGACGAGGTCAGAGTTGCCTATGAAACCATCATGGCTGAAGCCAGAAGGCACTTCCCGAAGGCCAGGATAGAGGGCGTGACTGTAACCGAAATGGTGAAGGATGCGACCGAGATGATTCTTGGATTCTCCGTAGACCCTTCCTTCGGACCGGTGATAATGTTCGGGATGGGAGGTATCTATGTAGAGGTCCTGAAGGACGTTTCCTTCAGGGTTGCGCCCATATCCAGGCAGGAGTGTGAATCCATGGTCAAGGAGATCAACTCCTACCCAGTTCTGGCCGGGGCAAGGGGCAAAGCGTTCCGGGATATACCGAAGGCAGTAGACGCAATCTCCAGAATTTCGTTTATCGCAGCGAACGTCAGCGACATTCTGGAACTGGACATCAACCCCCTGATGGTGATGGCAAAGGGCCATGGCTGCAAGGTCGTTGATTCAAGGATGACTATCAGAAAAAATAATATTAACACAGTACCGGATAGGGGTGTACACCCATGAAATCGCTCACCATAACATCCAGCAGGACAGCGGCAGGAAAGACGACGGTGGGGCTCGGCATAGCCCTCAATGCAGGCCTGGAATGCGGCTACTTCAAACCTTACGGAGACCACCTTGTCTACAGCAAGAAAAGCCTGCAGGACCTTGATGCCATGGTTTTTCATAACTGGCTCGGAATGGGAAGCGAGGTTCTTGAGAGCACACTCGGCTTCGACGCGGATAAAATCATTTCCCACTGGAACCCGCAGGAACTGGACAGCGTCCTGAAGCGCAATTATGAGAACATCGCCCGCGGCAAGGAGCTCATGATCGTGGAAACAGCAAGAAATTATTCGTTCGGCGGTCACATGGACATGGATTCCGTTAGCCTGGCGCAGAAGTTCAATTCGGAGATGGTGCTTGTTGCCGAGGGAGATGTGCCTCTTATTCTTGATAAAGTTCTGGCAATATCGAAATGCGCCGAGAACATAGTCAGGCTGAAAGGAATTGTCATCAACAAGGTGAGTGAGGAGGACCGCGAGAAGATCGAGATTGAGATCCCGCCGATCCTGAAAAGGAAACACGTCAAACTGCTTGGCATCTTGCCCAGGTTGAAGGAACTGGAAAAGGGCACGGCCCGCCTTGTCCTGGAGAAGCTCAACGCCAAGCTTATAGCCGGCAGCGAGGGCCTCGACAAGATTGTTGAATCTGTCCAGGTCGGCGCTTTGAGCGCCGAGCAGGCGATGAAGATGCCGACATTCTTCAGAGATCACAAGATGCTCATCACCGGAGGCGACAGGGTGGACCTGATTTTCGCCTCGCTGAACATGAACACCGCGGGAATAGTGCTCACGAACAACATCCTGCCGCATCCCAAAGTGATCGCCAAAGCGGATGATCTCAATGTACCCCTTATCTCAGTTCACATGGACACATACACGACTGCAAAGGCGGTCGAGAAGATTGTCGCCGAGATATCGCCCAATGAAACTGACAAGAAAGAGCTGATCAGGGCCATGGCCAAGAAGGAATTGGATATGGACGGGATTCTGGCATAAATCTATTTGCCCAGATCTTCGGTCACTTCGGCCAACAGGCGTTTGGCACCTATCTCTTTGAATAACGCCTGGGCTTCGGTCAGAAGCGTTTTCGCCTTCTTCTTGTCGCCTTTGTCCCGGTGCATCCGGCCGATATCAAAGAGTAACTGGCCTTTATGATATTTTGACGCCATGCCCTCGGTTATTTCCATGGCTCTGGAGAACATCTCCTCAGCTTTGGCCCATTCTTTCTTTTTCGCGTAACCGAGGGCCTGGATGCGTATTGACCCCTGAACCCCCATGGTGTCATGGAGAGGTTCAAGCATCTTGAGTGCGGTATCCGCACGGTCAATGGCCTGGTCTATCTCGTTGATGTTGAGGAGGGCTTCCCCGGAATTGAACAGGCTCCATCCGATGAACTGCTGGTTGTTGATCATCCTGGCATATTCCTCGGATTTCTCAAAATGCTCAAGGGCTTTCTTCCATTCCTTCTGCTGCATGTGGGAATCGCCGATGTTATTGTAAATCCTCGAAAGCTGGCGGTAGTCGCGGACGCCTTCGAGAAGGGGAAGGCTGCGGCTGAACCATTCTATGGCTTTGGGCAACTCCCCTCTGTCGCTGTAGACCAGCCCGAACTCGATCATGATCTGGCCCACCAGGCTGTCATCCCCGGTGCGCTCTGCGTTGGAGAGGCCTTTCTCAAGCCATTCCAGGGCTCTGTCGTAATTGCTCCGGTGCCATTCTAGGTGGCCGAGCCATCGCGATGCGTCTGCAATGCCCAGCGGATAATCGGCAGACTGTGAGATTGAGAGGCCTTTGTTCAGGTATTCGATGGCATCGTCCCATTTGTCGTTCCTCTCGAAAATGAGCCCTATGCCGATATGGGCTTCAGCGTCCTTCAGGGGATAATCTGCTTTCTTGGCGTAGCGGATTGCGTTTCTGAAAGCCTTGTCCGCCTCGTCGAAATCTCCGGTGGCATGGCATGCGGATCCGAGAGTGACATACATGTCTGCGAAACGCCTGGACATTGCAGGGTCCCCTTCCTTGCCCTTGAGGGTCTCAAGTTCCATCTGGACCTTGAGTTTTTTGATCTGGTTTCCCACTCGCTGGGCCGTCTCGTCACCAGCGGAGGGGCGTATAGCTCTTATGATGGCAGGAGCCAGGCGTATGAGGTCGCCGACTTTCAGCTCCTCGGATTTGATGTTGAGTTCGGAGCACTGGGTAACAAAAACGGTTTGGCCGAATTCACGGCCGAGCTCTGCGGTCAGAATCCTCCTTATCTCCGAAGCCAATTTGAAACTTGGTTGCTCTATCATAGTTCCTTTCCCGCTGACATGAGATAGCACTGCTCTTTTTTAAATCTATTGTTCAATTGTGAGCAGGTATACAAAAAAATTCACACTACATCCAAGTGTATCTCTTCGCCGTCGCGGGAATATGCTTTCCATGATTTGAGGTCAAAAGGATAGCCCATTATTATGTGGACCGAGCCGGACTGCGAGAAAAGATGCAGATCCGCTTCGGAGGGGGTGATATTTCCGGTCGGGTGCGAATGCGCAACGCCAACTCGTCTGAAATCGATTGGGAGGTGGTGAGGGTTCAGAATCGCATAGCCCTCGCTCTCTATCGTGCCGGGGCAAAGCCAGAATTCTATTATCACGCCGTCCTCGGCAATGAGGTAACAGGAGAACTCGTGACGTTCTTCTGAATGATACGCAGAATTTGACGCTGCGAGCAGGTCGAGCAGCAACTTTTTGGTGATGGCTGTGACCTTTTGCCTTGCCACCTTTTCACATCCTTAGTTTCTTCCAGGCCTTCGTGTAGAAGTCCTCTTCAAATCGGACGAATCTGGCAGGGGACTCGGAGAGGCTAAGGGTAAGAACATCGTCGGGGCCTATGCCCAGCTCCTGCTGCCCGTCAAGGACCATCACGCACTCCTTCCTGTCCTCGTGCCTGACTTCAACCGTGCTGTTAGCCGGGATGACGAGCGGCCGTATGGCCAGGTTGAAAGGCGCTATTGGCGCAAGCACGAAAGCACCGACCCTCGGGTCGATGATGGGGCCGCCGACGCTCATTGCGTAACTTGTGGAACCGGTCGGCGTGGCTATTATGAGGCCGTCAGCTCTGACGTTCAGCGCCGGTTTTCCGTCCACCAGAACATCGAAATGGTGCATCTTGGAGACATGGGAAGTGTGCAGGACTGCCTCGTTCGTGCAGTCCGGAAGCCTCTCCCTGTTCCGCATAATCTTCAGGCGGATCCGCTCCTCGATGGTATACTTGCCAGCCAAAATCCTGTTGACCCTGTCAGAGATCTCGTCTCGCGGTATTTCGGTGAGGAATCCAAGCTGGCCAGCGTTGATTCCGGCGATGACGGGGTTGCAGTGCTGAAGCGCATGAAGGATCGTGCCGTCGCCGCCGATTGTGATGAGGACATCGGGATTCATCTTCTCGAGAGGGACTCCGACAATTCCCAGTGTGTTACCCAGGCCTTCTTCGACAATTATCTCGGCCCTGTTCTCAAGGGCGGCCCAGAGGTCCCTGAACACATTGTCCATGTCCCGGAGTTTCGGGTTAGCCAGCACGCCTATTCTCATGATATCAGCTCCAGCGCGGCTTTCGAACCTGCCGCAGCCACATTGCTCCTCGCCTCGAGGGACAATGGCATGTCCAGTATATCTCGGTTTGCCCCATAGGCCTCGCCGCCCGCTTCCCTGAGGATGAGAACGGCCGCTGCGATATCAACTATCCTGGGGCTCTTTTTGATTTCGGAATATTCGATGAAGAAAGCATCGGCCGTTCCGGAAGCCACAGAGCAGATTTCCAATGCCACGGAGCCGAGGCATCTGACCCTTTTGAACCGCGATGCGATTTCATGTGTGCGCGGCACTGCGGCTGCGCCCAGATAGGCCATGAGAAGCATCTCTTTTCCCGGAACGCGGACCCGTATCGGCGAGCCGTTCAGGAATGCCCCTTTTCCCTTTGAGGCGGTATAAACATCGCCAGTGACCAGGTTCATCACCAGAGCTTCGGTGATGCCACCCAAGGAGTCCCTGCCCACCGCCAGTGAGACATTGTAGAAAGGAATCCCGGCGCAGGCATTGTGAGTTCCGTCAACTGGGTCAGCGACGAGCGTTTCCTGGTAACCTCTGTTCAAAAATCCTGCCTCCTCGCTCAGAAGGTTGAGAGGAATCGCACGGTCTTCCAGATACCCGATGATTATGTCCTCGGCAACTTTGTCGATGTGACTTGTGGGCGTTCCGTCAGCGCCCATGGCCAATATCCTGCCTCTTTCGCTGAGAGGGACAGCGGCAACGCCGGAGCGCACCGCTTCGGCGATCCGGATGAGGTCCTCATTCATGATCCCTGATAAAGTTGGACAGAGTATAATATTTTATCTGCCAAAGGGGAAAATCGAGGAGAAGCCCGCATCCTCACCGGTCGCCTGGCCGATGAACCGCCTGATGCTGAAGCTCTCCTCATACCGGCTGGCCAATTGGTTGGCCAGCGCCCTGTCCATTCCGCCCTTTATCATGCCCTTCCTGAGCTTTCTGGCCGACTTCTTTGCACTTCTTTTGAACTTCAGTGCAGAGAAGAACAGCCGGATTACCAGCCCTGGAATCCTGGCAATGGCGGCCAATGGAAATTCACTCATCTTCGAACTTCCTTGCAATCTTGGCCTTGACCTTCCTCTCTATCTCGTCGCCGATGTCATCCTCGCTGTGGCCGTGGCCTCCGAGATTGATGCCACCGCTCTCGCCGAGGACCTTGGATATCATTCCGCCCGGGCTGGAGCTGTCCATGAACTTCTGAGTGAGTTCGAAAGCCCTTTCCTCGTTCATGCCTGCGTCGATCATTGACTTGTAGAACTTCGCAACAGCCATGCCGAAAGCTTCGGATTTCTCCGCGCTGAACAGTGCCTCGGTTATCTCGTTCAGGAGCTTTGGCACTGTAGCACTCACCGCTTCCAGTATCTCCTTGACCTCTTTCGCATCCGTGCCGTGATCATGGTCGCATTCATTATCGTGGTCTGGCTTTTCCGGTCTTTCTGGTTTTTCTGACATTTTCATACCTCCGTTAGAGCGTTCTTTGCGCTCCTGATAGACAATTGCGTGTGCAGAGTATTTAAATAAACTGGAAATTAGTGTTCAGTTTGAGTGTATCCGATGCCTTCTGTGGGATGGCAAATCATTATTAATGAAACGAAGTATGATAGAGACGAAATACATGCCAGAGAATCCAAGATACTCCTCGCCCTGACAGACGAGGGTTCCTGAGAGTAGAATGCATATTCTCGAAAATAGGCCTTAAGCGCACTCAAATTAATATAGCTCCGAAACCCCGCCCTCACAGGCGGGGCATGCTGTTGATTAATTGTTTCTGTGTGAGGGTTCATCTCATCACGCCCAAGAGCTTCAGCCATTTCTCGACCAGCTCATCTGAGACCTTGTATTTCTTGACCTTTTTATCGTCTATGACCTCGATGGCATTGGCCTGCTCGAGCTCGATGAGTTTGTCCCGCACGGTCTTGCGGGACGATGTGCCGCGCTTCTCCTTCAGATTTTCCGCGATCTGGGACACATTCAGTTCTTTCTTCTCGAAAAGGATGACCAGGATTTCCTGGGCGATGGGGTCCTTAACAGACGGCACGAGCATCTCGGGCGACACTTTCCCGTGCTGCTGGTAAAGATTGATTATCTTGAGATAACCGGAGGCCATCTCGTTGAACTTCGCCATCATGGCCATTGTTTCCTGGTAGGGCTTGGCCATCTCGGCAATCATGCCTTCCAGGTTGTCTATCTTCGTGGAAAGTCTCTGAATTTCCTTGTCCTTATCCTTCTCCGTGTTTGCCACGAGATGAGGTATTTCATATCGGATATTAGATAGTTATCTCTGGTTCAACGCGGGTTGATGGAATCATATCTATGTTATCCCGCCAGAGAGGGGTCGGGAAAAAGAAAAACTTCACCGCAGGTTGACGTTCTCATCCCTTCCGGGGCCGTGGGAGACTATGTCCACAGGAACGCCGAGATTGGCTTCGATGAAAGTTACGTAAGCAGCCAGGTTTGCAGGAAGTGCATCCCTGCCCCCTTTGCGGCATTCAGCCCATTCCTCCGGGCTCATGGCCGGCCATCCTTTGAATGAGTGATACACAGGTCTGCATTTCTCAAGGACGCGCATGCTTGCCGGGAAATCATGAATCTCTCCGCGTTCATGGAGATAATGGGTACATGCCTTGACCTCGGGCAGTCCGCACAGCACGTCCGCCTTTGTCAGCACGATGGAATCCAGCCCGCAGAGCCTTATCGAATACCTTAACATAACAAGGTCCAGCCAGCCGACGCGCCGCTTGCGGCCGGTGGTGGTGCCGAACTCCTTTCCGACCGAGCCTATCTGCTCGCCTGTCGCATCGTGCAGTTCGGTTGGGAACGGCCCTGTTCCTACACGGCTGGTATAGGCCTTCACAACACCTATGACCTTGTTTATTCTGTTAGGGGCGACGCCGGCGCCGGTGCAGCAGCCGCCTGTGATTGTGGCGGAGGAGGTGCAGTGCGGGTAAATGCCATGGTCAATGTCCAGATGAACACCCTGTGCGCCTTCGAAAAGCACATTCTTGCCATTGTCCAATGTTTCGTTTATCAGGACAGATGTATCGCAAACAAAGGGGGCAAGTTTCTTACCGTATTCCACGTACATGGCCAGCAGTTCCTTCAGTGAGATGTCGAGTGTGCCGCCAAGGGCCTCGATGTATGCTTTCTTCGCAGGGTAGGCGGCGGATAATTTCCGCTCGAGCTCCGCATGGTCAAGGAGGTCGCAGAACCTGATCCCGAACCGGGATGCCTTGTCGGCGTAACACGGTCCGATGCCGCGCCTTGTCGTTCCGGCAGCCAGCGCGCCCTTGGATTCCTCCTCGAGGCCGTCTATGAGTTTGTGATATGGAAGTATCACATGGGCGCGGTCGCTGATGGCCAGCTTGCCGGTCTTGATGCCCAGTTCCCTGAGCCCCTCAAGTTCTTTCAGAAGGACCTCGGGGTCTATCACAAGGCCGTTGCCAATCACAGAAATAACATTGGAGCGGAGAATCCCTGAAGGGACCAGGTGAAGCTTGAAGGTTTTGTCACCGATGACGATAGTATGGCCGGCATTGTTGCCGCCCTGGAACCGGACAACCATGTCCGCGTCCTGAGCCAGCAAGTCAGTTATCTTTCCTTTTCCCTCGTCGCCCCATTGTGTGCCGATTATGAGTCTGGATGGCATTTTTACACCTTTCCGGGGGTTCATCAAACTTGACGATATTATGTTTTCCACGCGCATCGGATAATTATAAATAATACAATTAAGATATAGAGGTACATCAAAACTCCATTTAAATGGAACATTAATGGAACTGCTGCAAAGCAGGAGATGTTAAAATGGCAGAACTCAGGGTCATACTCCCGGACGATGTGGACAGGTATATTGACAGTGTCATACGTTCAGGGATGTTCGGCAACAAAGCGGAGCTGGCCCGCGCGGCAATAGTTCATTTCCTGAACACGCTCGGCCCCATTTCCAAGGGCTATGACCAGGAAACGGCGTTTTCCCCGGAGGGCCGCATCTACCAGTTGGAATATGCCAGGGAATCGGTCCAACGCGGAAGGCCGGTTCTCGGGATAATTTGCAACGACGGCGCGGTGCTGGCAACCGAGAACATGATGAAAGGCGCAGACGCTCTGGTAGTCGCGAATCCGGGAATCCGCAAGATATCCGAGAACATCATGATAGGGTATTCCGGGCTGGCTGTGGATGCGATGATGGTGATGGACCACCTGAAACCGCTGGACCTGAAGACAGAGGAAAAGGTGCTTTCCGCGATCCGGGAGATATACTGGAACCAGACCCTGAGACGCGACACGCGGCCGCTCGGTGCCAGCCTGCTGGTCGTAACATGCTTCACCAGGCCGAGGCTTTTCGAGATCGAGCCGGGCGGCATGATAACCGAATGCGTGGCCGGCGTGATAGGCTCGGGAAGCGAATCCGCAAACATCAAACTTGCCACCGAATACAAAAAAACCGCCATCAAGAGCACCGGCAAACTGATTGCAAGTGTACTTGGCGAGGGCAAGGAATACTCGGTCGAAACTATACTGACCGCTGAATGATAGGAGTTGAGATAATGGATGACGATATTGAGATAGTTGAAAGAAAAGAACTGAATGTCCAGGGTGCTGTACTGATCGAAGGCTTTCCAAGCATAGGCATGGTGAGTTCCATCGTTGCGAATTATATGATTAGAACTCTTAACATGGAATACGTAGGCTCAGTCAGGTCAAGGCACTTCCAGCCGACCGCGGTCATCATGGGCGGAGTCCCTATGCCCCCGGTGAGAATATATGCAGGCCAGCCCGTCGAGAAGAAGGACTGCATATGTGAGAGATTGGTTGTGGTCACGTCGGAGTTTCCTCCGCCTGCGGAACTGATGCAGCCGCTCGCAGATAAATTGCTGGAGTGGAGCCGCAAGAAAGGCATCAAGACGATAATCTCCATTGAAGGAATAATCAATGAATCAAAAAATCACGAAGAGCATGGCACATATGCAATCGCAAGTTCTGTTGTGGCAAGGAAATTGCTGGAGAACAGGAAGATAGCCCCTCTCCAGAGCGGCATCATCACAGGTATTTCGGGCGTTCTGCTGCATGAGGCCGAACGGGCCAAGCAGGATGTTGTCTGCCTTCTCTCGGACGCAAACCCCCAGATACCGGACGCCAGAGCGTCTGCGCGACTGATTGAATTGTTGGACGGGTTCCTGCCGAAGATAAAGCTCGACCCCCAACCGCTTATAAAAGAGGCGGAAAAGCTGGAAGCCCAGCTGAAGCAGGCTGTTCTGCATGCGAATGCCATGAATGTTCCCGGACCGAAGGAACAACAGGTGATGTACGGCTAATCTGCTCAAAGAATTCTGTTGATTTGCCGCTTTGTTACAAACTGCGCAGATAATTGAAATTATATCATGGCGTTAGTTACAAAGTTTAAAATCCAACCTTGCATTCGGGGCAGAAAACGAGGAATCTGTATGGCCAATAAGCATGTGTACCTCTTTTCCGAGGGAAAGGGCGATATGAAGAATCTGCTGGGCGGTAAGGGAGCGAATCTCGCCGAGATGACGAGAATAGGACTCACTGTCCCGCCGGGTTTCGTGATAACGACCGAAGTCTGCAATCCGTATAACACAGGCGGCAGGAAGCTGCCCAAAGACCTGATGGCACAGGTCCGGAAAGCTATGAAGACCCTCGAGAAGGACACCGGGAAGGTTTTCGGGGACATGAAAAAGCCCCTGTTGGTTTCCGTCCGCTCGGGTGCAAGGGTGTCTATGCCCGGCATGATGGACACGATTCTGAATCTTGGACTCAACGATGATACGGTTCTTGCGCTGGCCAAGGCCACGAAGAACGACCGCTTCGCATGGGACTGTTACCGCAGGTTCATCCAGATGTACGGCGACGTTGTCATGGGAGTTCAGAAACTGCCCGGCGAGGACCGCGATCCTTTCGAGCTCATCATCTACGGTCTCAAGAACAAGCGCTACAGGAAGGAGATCGAGGATACGAAGCTGACAGCAGATGATATTCAGGAATTGGTCAGCCAATTCAAGATTCTCATCAGAAAGAGGACTGGAAAATCCTTCCCCACCGACCCATGGGAGCAGCTGGAAGGCGCGATTGCGGCAGTTTTTGACTCATGGATGAACGACCGCGCAATCGTCTACCGCAGAAAGTACGGATACCCGGCGGACTGGGGGACTGCGGTGAATGTGCAAACAATGGTCTTCGGGAACACAGGCGAGAAGTCCGGCTCCGGGGTCGCTTTCACCAGGAACCCGGCCAACGGCGCCAAGGAGTTTTACGGTGAATTTCTCATGAACGCCCAGGGCGAGGACGTTGTGGCAGGCGTACGGACACCCGACCCGGTTGCCAAGCTGGCCAAGGTCATGCCCTCAGCCCACAGGGAGCTGGAACGGAACCGCGCAATCCTCGAGAAACATTTCAGGGATGTCAGGACTTCGAATTCACAATCGAGGACGGAAAGGTCTTCATGCTGCAGACGAGAAATGGCAAACGCACCGCCCAG
>JAQVMG010000012.1 GCA_028703755.1 Thermoplasmata archaeon
GACGCATCTGATTCTCTGACTGTCTTTCCCGGAACGCCGACCACAAGGCTTCCGGGGGGAATGACCGAACCTTCCTTGACCAAGGCGCCTGCGGCAACAACCGAACCGGAGCCTACAACCGCCCTGTTGAGCACCACGGCTTTCATGCCGATTATGACATTGTCCCCGACAGTCGCGCCGTGGACGACACACCCGTGGCCGAGTGAAACATTCTCGCCAATTTCTGTCCCTGTATCTGTGGTCACATGGATTACGCAGCAGTCCTGAACATTCGAGTTCCGGCCGATTTTTATCGGGGCCTCGTCGCCTCTTATGACGGCGTTGGGCCATATACCGCAGTTCTCGGCTATTTCAACGTCGCCCACTATGACCGCGGTCCTGTGAACGTAGCAGGATTCGTGCACCTTGGGTTTCATGCGCGGGGGATTGGGGATTTCCGATAAGTAGATTGCCCATTGCTCATGCCATTGAAAAGTTTTAATAGTGTTGGGGCTTATGACATACCTGATGAGAACATATCTCACTGTCATGTTCAGCACCGAGGGCGGCCTGCCTTCCGACATAGTCGACAGGCTGCAGATGATCGGTTTCAAGCCCTGCACGGGAAACTACGATTTCGTTTATGAATGGGGCAAGAACGCGAGCGTCGAGGACACGATCTACTTCGCTGACAAGGTCCATGAGGTTCTGAAGGACATGGGCGTACTTTTCAGGCTTGAAACCGACGACCACAGAGCCGAATCATTGTGATTGTCATCAAACGGCGACGGTAAAGTTATTTAGTCTTGACATCTTAGTTGGATGCATGAAACAGCCTCATGAGTTCCTGGAGGAAGACCTTGGCAGCGGCGACATCACGACCGAGGCCATTGCTTCGGGACAGCACGCCATCGCGGTCATCATCGCAAAGGAGGACTGCGTTGTGGCCGGAATGGAGGTTGCTGCAGGAATTTTCAGGCATTCCGGGCTGCAGTCAAAAATTCTGGTACGCGACGGTACTGAAGCCAAAAAGGGCACTTTGGTCATGGAGATATCCGGTTCTGCCGCTGCACTTCTGAGTTGCGAAAGACTGGCGCTCAATTTCATACAGAGGCTGAGCGGCATAGCGACCGTGACAAGAAAACTTGTGAATATCTGCAAACCCCTCAACCCCAAACTGAAGATTGCTGCTACAAGGAAGACAACGCCCGGCCTCAGGAAATGGGAAAAAGATGCTGTGGAACTTGGCGGCGGCGTGCGCCACAGGGAGGGCCTATACGATCAGTTCCTGATAAAGGATAACCATCTCAGGCTGGCGGGGTCCATAACTGCTGCGATAAATAAAGCGAGGAATCACACCCCGGGCAGGAAAATCGAGGTCGAGGTCACTGACCTTGCAGGCGCAGAGGAAGCGGTGCGGGCAGGTGCGGATATCATCATGCTTGACAACATGAAACCGGCACAGGCCAGAAAGACTGCTGCCCGAATCAGGGAACTCAACAGAAAAATCGTAATTGAGATATCCGGCGGAATCACCCCGAAGAACATCCATCGGTACGCAGAATTTGCTGACGTGATATCGCTGGGATGGCTGACGCATTCGGTGAAGGCGATTGATTACTCGCTGGAGATTGTGGAGTTCACAAGATAGTACTTTCTTTACAGCAAAGTACATAAACAGGGTTTCGTGTCGGGTTTCCACCAACCTGCGTCATTGGTTACAAAGAAGTAAAAGTATTGACGCCCCGGTAGTGTTCCGGCGCGAATCTGCGGAATCGGCCTCACACTACCGGAGCTCAGATATCAGAATAATATCATACGCCCCGGTAGTGTAGTGGCCTATCATGAAGCCCTGTCGAGGCTTCGACTCGGATTCAAATTCCGACCGGGGCGCCTTTTGTTTTTAATTATTTATTGTTCTTAGTCAACAAAAGGCGCCAATGATGATATAAGATACTAACCGGTCTTTCGAAAAACACTGATGGATTATTGCTTTCAGAAAGTTTTTCGATCCGACCGGGGCGCGGTTTACGCGTATCGTCCATCTATCAAATCCATGATGTACCGGCCCAGAACGTTGAGGTGTTCCACGTCCCCGTCCCAGTCCCTGAGAATTATCTCGTAATCGGATTCCATGGCATCGATGGCTTTGATTATCTGCGGTCGGAAGGGCTCGAACTCGTCGCCCATCGTGACTGCTGCGATTGTTATGAAACGGCCGTGGCCCATCAGTATCTGGAATCTGCCGAACATCATGTGATTCAGTTCGCCAGTCTCGCCCTTGAACGAATCCCGGATGAAGTCCTGGACCGCTTTCAGCATGCCGGAGAGGATGTCCTGATCGACGTCCGGTTTCAGGCGCCTGGTGAAGTGCTTTATCAGACGCCCGTCCCTGTACATCAGGAAGACTTCGTCAATTATCGTCTTGTCCATCACCATCTTCCTGGTGCAGAACGGGCAGGATTTCCAGTGCTGCTCGACGATCTGGCCGCAGTGGGGGCATTTTATCTTCTTAGGTTGGGAAGGTGACTGCTGCTGAACAGGGGGTTGGGCCTTTTGCGGGGTTTTTTTGGGGTAATGGCAGTTCGGGCACTTCCTCAAGGAGTGGAGCCCAAGTTTGCCGCACTTGGGGCAGGGTACCAACTGCCCTACCGGCCGGATGATGAGATATATTACAAGTACGATAATATCAAGAACAGGTATCAATGTGAGAATGAAGAAAAGAACGACTTTTCCGCTGGAGTAGCCCCTTCTCTTGGAGTCTATTGTCACCCAGAGCCATATGGCAACCCAGAGAACAATCGCCACAGTTCCAAGAACTATCTCGATACCCATTTCAACCTCGGATTAGATAGCGCTGCCGCGATTATAAAATTATCGCCCATTGGCATGTTTATTCGTCGAATTTTATTGCCACCAGGGTCTCGGTGGACCTTATCCCTTCCAGGCGGCTGACCTCTTTCAGGGAACGGGACAGGAGTTTGGCCATGCTGGAACCTTCCATGCATATCAGAACATCATACGGACCCGTGACAGCATGCGCGAATTTCACACCCTCGACTTTTTCGAGGGTGGTGATTATGGACTCTGCATGACTGGCATCTACCTTTGCCAGTATGTATATCGTTTCCAATGCTATTCCTCCGGAATCGGTTTTATTTCATGGATATTGCGCTGTTCGGGCACTCGCTCACGCAGGCCTCGCAGTCTATGCATGTGTCCGGATCCACAACGGCCGTGCCATCGACCATCTTGATGGCGCCGTTCGGACAGACATCGACACACAGGCCGCAGCCCACGCAATCGTCCTTGCTTATTATTGCGGGCATTTCATGTCCTCCAATTTACTGTGAACCCCCATGTTCAGGCGGTTTAAATCCCTTTCCCAATTGAACAAATGAATTGACAATACATTTATAATTCGCAAGCATGTTGTCCGAAACATGAATAAAGCATTGTGCGTGATTCTTGCATTGTGCCTGGGGATGGGCGGCTTAATGGTGGCGCCGGCGGCGGATTCCGAAACGGCTACTATTTCTGCGCATGCGCTTGTGCCGCATGTGCCGATTCGGATCGACTCGAATGCGGATTTTCCCGGCATTGCAGCATCTGGCAACGGAACGGTTTGGGCGCCGTGGGTGATTGAGAACTGGGAGATAAACGGAACAGGTTTCGGATATTGCTTATTCATTGGGAACACAACAGAGCATTTCACAGTCAGGAATTGCAGTCTGCACAATGCAAGCGGAGTAAGCAGTCTGCCATATTATCCTGATTCGGGTGTTGTTCTTTACAATGTGTCGGTAGGGATGCTTTTTAACAACACCGCATTCTATAACTGGATGGGCATGAGGTGTGAAGATGCCCATAACATTTCAATCCTCAATAATTCGGCATATTCAAACGACATTGCCGGCCTTTATCTGACAGCATCCAGCGATGTGGCTATTGATGGAAACTTCGCTTGGGAGAACGAGTACAGCATATGGGTTTCAACATCGAACAACAACACATTGAAGGATAATGTTGTTTCAAACAGCACACATGGCATCAATGTAGGCGGTGGTTTCAACAACGTTCTCGAAACGAACAATGCAACGGATAACACATACGGAATCACGCTGTATTGGACCACCTGCGGCACCCTGATTGGGAACACGATGTATGGCAACGGTGTGGCAGTGAGCGGTACGGTGAAAGAGCAATGGAACACACACAACATCGGCATTTCCAATAAAGTAAACAATAAGCCTGTGCATTACTGGAAAAATCAGACCGCCGGAACAGTACCGAGTGGCGCGGGTCAGGTGATTCTTGCCAATTGCTCCAATGTCATCGTTACAGGCCAGAATGTGAGCGGAGGGAGTGTAGGTATCCTGCTAGGATATTCCCAGCAAAACACCATCATTGACAACACAGCAAATTTCAACAGCGTTGATGGTATTGTTCTCTACGGGTCCAGCAACAATGAAATTTTCAATAACACAGCACAATCGAATACCGAGAGCGGAATCTTCCTATCCGCTTGGTCGGCAAACAACATTGTCGAAGGGAATGTTGCGTCCCTTGGAAACAGATACGGCATCTACCTGTCCTCTTCACAGATGAATTCCGTCGAGGGCAACAACGCATCTTCCAACACCAATGGAATTTGGATTTACTTTTCTTCATACAATACAATCACCAATAACACTGTTTCACAAAATAATTGGACTGGCATGTACTTCCAGGGTTCCCATAACAATGAGATATTTCATAATAACATATTGAATAACACACCGCAGGCTTATGATGACACCGGCACTAATCTCTGGAATGCCACATATCCAATCGGCGGCAATCACTGGAATAACTACCTCGGCGCGGATGATTATTCCGGACTGGCTCAGGACATCCCGGGAAGCGACGGCATGGGCGATACACCGTATGCGAACATAACAGGTGGTGCCGGGGCTCAGGATAATTATCCGCTGATGGCACCATTCGGCAGTCAGCACCTGGGAGAGACCATACCGCCGATTGCTCAAAATCACTCCCCGCAAGGAACCAATGTATCCGCCAATGAATTGATTACAATAGAGTGGAACGAGACCATGGACTGGACCTCCGTCGAGGCGGCGTTCTCATACACTGACGGGGTTGTGAACATGACCTCCGCCAACGGGACGTGGAACCACGACACGTTGACAAACATATCCGTGTTCAATCCGTTTGCAGATTTTGAATATGAAATGCAATACACCGTGAACGTTAACCGCAGCGCCGCTGACGTCGTCGGCAACACAATGGCCCAGGACCTTGTGTGGAACTTCACAACGACCGACAGGGCGCCGTATGTCGAATCCACCAAGCCCGCAGACGGCCAGATTGACGTGGACCCCAACAAGAACATTGAGATTTACTTCTCCGAGAAGATGAACTGGACCTCGGTCGAGGAGGGATTCTCTTACACCAACGGCACGGAGACCTGGGACTTTGCGGACGGTTTAACGGATTGGTTCGAGACACCCGATGCAAAATTCATCTACTCCCCGGCTGAACCGCTGCCGCTGAACCAGACTTTCACCGCGACGCTGAACGGCACCGTCGTTCAGGATGAGGGCGGCAAGTTGCTGGAGGGCGGGGATTATGTCTGGACTTTCACAACCTGGCTCGAACCGCCCGCGCCGCATGTCGTCGACACTTACCCGCCGAGCGGAGCAAGCAATGTGAACGTTAATACATATATCAATGTGATTTTTGACACTGAAATGAACACTGCATCGCTGGACGGGGCTTTTTCATACACCGACGGAACAGATGTTTGGGACATGACGAACGGAACAGCGGATTGGTTCTCCGAGAACACTGTATTCTCATTCGAGCCGTCCGAGAAACTGAGGTTCGACTCTACATATACTGTGCGGATAACCTCCAATGCCACATCGGTTTACGGCAAGAAACTCGATGGCAACGACAACAATATCGAGGACGTAAGCGATGATTTTGTGTTCACTTTCACGACGACTCCGGAGCCGCCCACGATACTTTCGTATTACCCGGACGAGGAACACATGGTGGTTCCGGTTTCACTTTCAGCCATCTACATCAATTTCACGCATCTGATGGACATCACGTCGGTGACGAACGCCCTGTCAGTGAGCCCCTCAGTGCCTTTCACGCCGGCATTCACCGGCTCCGGCGCGAACCTGACGATGATACTGGGCCTCGAACTTTCCGAGGGCACGACCTACAGGGTCACGGTACTCGGAACCGCCACTGACATGGACGGGAACAGGCTCGACGGCAACGCCGACGGTGTGGCCGGCGACAAGTTCACTTTCTCCTTCGCGACGCCGGGCATAGAGGTTCCGGATGATCTTAGAGTGGTGGCCATATTCCCGACATACAATGCTACCGAGGTGCCGATCGAGACATTCATCGCGATGACTTTCAACGCCCCGATGAACAGAACTTCGGTCCAGGAGGCGTTCTCCTTCAGAAACGCAACGACAGAGCTCAACGGAACTTTTGTCTGGAGAACCGACAGCAAGAACTTCAACTTCATTCTGGCAGAGCCGCTCAGCTTCAACATGACCTATTATGTAACTCTCCAGGGAACGGCCAAGGACCAGGACGGGAGGATGCTCGGCAACGTGACGGAGTGGCAATTCGTAACCGTCGCAGAGGAAGTGCCCACATCCTACAAGGACTGGATAATTTACGGAACAATCGTTTTCCTCATTGTGATGGTCATAATGCTTTTCATGGCCAACCGCTCGCTGCGGAGGGACCTCAAGCGGACAAGGGTGAAGCTGAAGAAGCTGAAGAGGGAATACGGGATTAAGGACGAGCCCGAAACAGTCCCGAATGAGCCCGTCGAATCTGCTCCTGAAGAGATTCTGCCTACGGAAAAACCGGCAGATGCTGAGAAAACGGAATGATGGCGGATTGGCGGATTCAGAAGTCAGTCAGAAGGTGGGGTTGTCCCTCGACATTAACAGGAAGCGTCATCGTAAGCTTAGCTCTCTCAGCGCCCTGACCCATGCCGAGGGTTTGTAGGATGCCTGGGTTGTTCTCCAGTCACGCAAAGGCGTCACACCTCAGTCCTGGAGGGACCCAAAAAAGGCACCCACCGCGGGTAATTAATCCGCGAGATTTACCTCCCGTAAGGAAGGTCTGCGCCTCGCTGTAAGGCGAGCCTCCGTTTGCTCCGTGAATCACCCTCGCGAAAAATCGCACGTCATCACGGTCTTCGAGCGGAAGCATGATGACTATGAAGCGGGCGGCATTTAAACCTTTCTAATGGACGTTGACCGCACTCCAGACTGCGTCGGAGGTGACATGCACCCAAATCCCCTGGCCCGGATAAAGTAAGTCCGAGCCTATGACGCCTCTTATCAGCCCGGGAGACCCGGAGTCCATAACATCGGCGTGGTCCCAGGGGAGGCCAGAGAGCGCATCGTACACAGTCGTTATTTCCAGGTACGGGTATGTCACAAGATTCCACCCTGCCGTGAGATTGATTGTAACATTCGAGACCCTGCCAACACTGACAAAGGCCCCGGGTGCTGATAATCTGGCCCATACGCCGGCAGTGCCATCGGCAGTGAACAGCGTATTGAGTTCTGAGCCGGGCCTGTTGGATGTCCATTGATGGGGCCATCCTGCCGGGTCCCAGGTCCTGGCGTGTGTCCAGGGAAGGCCTTCAAGCAATTCTTCAACCGGCGTTTGGCCGGCCAGTACCGGACTGCAGACTAGGTTCCACGTATCGGAAAGCAGGGAGGCCATCTTGGCCGGCATCTCCCGGGCGAGCGCATAATTGCCTGCCCGGTCGACTGCCTTCAGGATGTAATAATAGGTTTTTTCGGAGCCGACACCGGCCCTGACGTCGGCCATCTCATTGCCAAGGGTGCGGAGTGCCCTGCCTGCCGAGTGATTGTAGAAAGCGTGCAGGTCGCTGCCGGCTTCCAGCAGTTCTGTGTATACCTCGACAAAGCCCCACTCCAAATCCACTGAATAATCAATGTCCTGGGTGAGCTTGGCCCAGCTTCCGTTGGCCATCTCGATGTATAGGTTGGTGTTCAGCAGGTTGTCGTCGGGCATGTAGAACCGCTGAGGGGTGAAACTGTTTGGAGGCGAGTAGACGGAAATATTGCTCTCTGTAGCAGTTTCGAATGTCCATCCGGTCTGACCGGCGGGAGGCGCGTAGAACTCCGGAACCGCCGTTTCAAGCGATTCCCTGAAAGCCGATGGGCGGGACTCTCTGTACAGTTCGTAACCGACAACATCCGATGATGGGGATTGAGTCCATGATAGCGTCAGGTCCCTGGGCGTGTCATTCGCGGTTATATTTGCATACAGGATGCGCCAGTTTGCATTGTTCGAACCGGAGTACCAGATCTTGGTTTCGGTATCCGTGATTATTATGCACGATTGCTCGGAACGATAGCCGTCCTGTGCCGTGCCCCCGCCGATGTCTATCGCAAGGCCGATGTCATGCCATTCAAGACCGTCCTGGGACCGGGAAAGAACGGTTCTCACGTATGGCCCGCTGTTATGGCCGCAGTACATGCTGTATGTTCCGTTATGGAAAATCACTTCCGGGCTGTAAATGTAGCTGTCCGCATACATGACGCCGTTCCCCTGAGGGGTAATATCCTGAGAATATTTTGTCCAAATGAGGCCGTCGGAAGAGTTAGCGTAAAGGATCCGGTGCTTGAGCCCGTCAAAGCCGGAATACCACATCTTATATTCGCCGTTCTTTATCACTGAGGGGCAATAAGCCCATTTGGAATCCAGGTCTCCGGCCGCGCCTATGTCCAGCGCAATGCCGCGTTTGACCCAGTTGATGCCGTCGGACGAGTTCGCGTACATCACGCGATGATTCAGATTGTTGTAGGCGGAATACCACATTCTGTATTCACCGTCGTAAATAACGGTCGGGTGGGCCGCATATATGTAATCCGGTTCTCCGACAGACCCGGAGTTCAAAACCGCGCCGTGCTTGGCCCAAACAAGGCCGTCGGGGGATGTTGCATAACAAATGTAATACTTGGTCCCGTCATAACCGGAATACCACATCTTGTATTCGCCGTCTTTGAACATGACGCTTGGGGAATATGCGTGTCTGGAGTCGGGGTTGCCAATCGAACCTATGTCAAGGACCAAGCCCCTTTTAACCGCCTCGACCCGGGATTTGGAGATGGTGAAATTCATGGGCGGCTCCGGAGCGACTGCATCCACTGTGAAACTCCAGGAGTGGTTGAACATGTTTCCGGCTGTGTCTGCTGCAGAAACGCTCACATTTATAACAGCGCCGTCCGGGTAAGGCAGGGGCGGGGTGAATGTGAGATTGTACCCAAGCGGAATCGGGTCAAACTGCGGGGTTACTTCCGTGCCGTTGATGCGCATGACCGTTGCCGTAACATTGACTGGGTTGGGGTCAGTCACCTCTATTGATATTTCGGGAACAGCCTGGCTGTAACCCCCTTCCGGGGGATAACCCGGAGTGTGGGCAGGCGGTGAAAGGTCTTGAGCGCTGATGCCAGATAACTCAGCAAGAACAGCAACAGAAAGCTGGGTGACATTGGCGCAGTATGTGAAATTCATGTAATCCACTGTATCTGTCGCCTTGTGGTAGTTCGGGTTGCTGGCGTATTTCCGCTCTATCATAAGCATGGCGGGATATGTCGGGGAGAAAGGCGCATGGTCGCTGCTGCCGGAGACAAGGTCCACGGGTGTGAGAGTGAATATGTCGCTGTATCTCAGCATGGCGTCTTTGGTGTAATCAATTAATGAGCCAGCAGGCGAATAGTTGTACCAACCGGTGATGTTCTCATATTGAGCGAGAGGCCCCCAACCGCCCGACAGGTCGATGAATCCGGTTGAGAGATTGAGCGCATAATCACCAGGCGTTGCCATTTTTTGATAAACGCCCGGATAGCCCTGTTCCTCGATGTAAAGGTTGCAATTGATTATGTTGGTGTGGTCAAGCCACATGTGGACCGTGGTATCATTCGCAGGTGCCGGGCCGTACACATGCTCGGCGTTAACCGCTTTGGAATCGCTGTAATCCTTTCCGAGATACAATTCTGCTGAACCTGGGTCCGGGTTGTATGCTATCATGTCCAGGTTCAAAACGCCGCAGATGTTCTCGCCAAGCCCGATGGATTCGCCGGCATAGTTCATGCTGCCCTTCAGGCCCAGCTCCTCTCCGCTGAAGGCGATGAAGCGGATTGTGCAGTTGAATTCGTAATCTGACAGTATCTCTGCCGCAGCCATGACGGCCGCGACCCCGCTGCCGTTGTCATCTGCCCCAGGAGCGGTCACCCAGGAAGTTCCGCCTGTCGTGGAATCATAGTGCGCGCAGATTATGTAAATGCTATCGGGAGAGGTGATTCCGGTCTTCTGGCCTATGACATTGCGCATTGTGTACCCGCCATATGTGAAATCATCGTAAGACGCATCCAAACCGTTGGCGCTGAAACACGATGCGATGTATTCTGCGGCCTGGAAACACTTGTCTCCCCGGTACGCATACCGTGTCTTGAAGTCCTGAAGGTCCTGAACATAGTTTCTGAGTAGGTCCGGGCTTATCTCAAGGATGAGGGATTCTATCTGGGCAGTGACGTTATTGGTTGCGGGTTGGGGGGGCACTGATTTAATTGACGGTTCTTCGTCGACGCCCTGCGAGAACTGGGGCGTTGCCATCAGAACCAACGATGTGACAATAAGCAAGCTCAAAGATTTCGTGCCAACCGATGCCCACCTGAGGTTGCGAAACATACCGGATTGAAATAGATTGGCAGACTACTTAAATGTTTTCGAAGTCTGTGATGTGGGTGAAAGGATATTTATATGAACTCTGTTTCACATCTTAACAACAAGGTAGACGATGGACAATAACAAACTGAAGAAAACCCTTATCGATGTCGGAAGGGACATTCTCATCGCTTTCACAATAGTGGTGATCGTGATGCTCGTGCTGTGGGCTTACTGCGGTATATGGCCGCCCATGGTGGTCGTGGAATCGGGCAGCATGCAGCATTCGGAGGACCGCAGTTTCGTAGGCGTCATCGACACCGGGGATATGGTTTTTGTTAAAACTGTCGACAGCAAGGATGATGTTGTAACATATGTTGACGGCGAAGCCACCAATTATGCACATTACGGCGCTTTCGGAGACGTTGTTATTTACAGACCGAACGGCGACGAGGGCAGGGTCCCGATAATCCACAGGGCTGTTATTTGGCTTGAGTTGAATGATTCCGCTGTTTCTGATGATTTTAACGGCATTGACTATGCGAATTACACCTTCGACATCCCGTCTCTGGGCAAATATAACACGACCGACAACATCGTCCTGGAGAACTACGGCCATGAAGAAGAGTGGGTCAATATTTCTCTTCGCAGCCTAATTACTTACTATGATTTGATGAACAAGGAACCGCACGGCGGGTTCATCACCATGGGAGACAACAATGCCCCTTACTATGACCAGCCGCTGAACGGAAGCTACGAGCCTGTGCTTCCCGAATGGATCGTAGGAAAAGCAGTTGGAGAGATACCGTGGTTCGGACTGATCAAACTGAAAGTCACCGGAACAGACCTGACCGAAGCGCCGCGCAACAGCTGGACCAACCTATTCGTGACACTGTTCCTTATCCTTCTGATCCCGTTCCTGTTCGATTATTTCGCACCGAAGGTTTCGAAAAAGATGGAAGAAAGGAAGAAGTCAAAATCCTCGACCGAAAAATCGGAAATCCCGAAAGAAGGGGCTGCCCCTGAGGACAAACATGATGATGGCTCAGAAGCAGGAATCTCTGATGCGTCGCCAGCAGAGAACACACCATTAGGCCAGACAGATAATCGACAAAACAAATCGGAATAAGGCCAGAAATATTTATAATAGGGTGGTCAATTAGATTGCGGATATTGAATCATGACGCACAAAATTAGCATACATAACAAAAAAACAATGCTCATTCCGGTCGCCCTGTGCCTTTTCACAGTCGCCCTGATTCTGTTCCAGATACCGGCTTCGGCACAGGTTGTGCGCCCGCTCATTGTAAAGGAACGTTATGAGACAATGCCTTTCCTGCCAGGAGACCTTATCATACCCATGGACGGGAAGCAGAACGACACAGTCCGAAGCTTCGGCCTGGTCCATGCGCTGCTGAGGAACGACACAATTTGCTACCGCATAATCGGGCCTCCGGACCCGCTCGTGGTCACGAACTGGAGCGGCTCTGCGGGTGCCAATTATTCCGGCGGGCCCATTGTCCTACATGATTACAATATCAGCATTGTCCAGAAGGTTCTTGCGACCTTTCCGAGCGTGACAGTGCACAATGTGACATCGCTGTTCATATCCACAAGAGTGTACAAGATCGAGAGGCCGACTAAGATCCTCGTGGTGCACCAGGCGACAGACTTCGAGCAGCACAGCTTCTCCATGGACCTTCTCGAGAAGATGGAGATACCGTATCAGACAAAGCAGTTCTGGCACCTGGAGTGGTACGTGAACACATACCCCGAAAGCAATCCGCTGACTGAGAACGACCTGATAATCATCGAAGCCCCGGGAGCAAACGGGGAGATAAGGCTCCCCCTCAGCAACGCGATCAAGGACGAAGTCACAGCTGGCAAGAATTTCGTCTTCATCGAGAAGGCGATGAAGGACCTGCGGCTGATTTTCCCGGGCTCGGTCAGCACCGACACGAGCCTTGCAGGCCAGAATTTCACAGCTCAGTTCAGCCTGACGGGAGAATCACCATCACAGTATGCCGGAGAAATGAACATCAGTATCAACGCTGGCGATATCACAGCCATTACACCCGGATACGAGGACCTCAAACCCATAATGTACACCGAGGACGGCCCCGAGGGCAACAAGCGGCTGCTGCTCTGGGCATCATATTTCAGATACGGAAAAGGGATGGTGGAGATACTTTCATTCAACCCGGGCGACAGCGAGAACATGACGACTGCCGATACTGTCGCCTCAATATTGTACGGTAACAGATTCGTCCAGGCCCCGCCTGCGCTGTTGGAGCCGCCGCCACCGATTGGGGCGGACGGCATGCCTTTGCCAGCAGGAACGGTCCCGCCGCCGCCACCGCCGCCACCACCACCACCGCCAAGCATCCCGATGGCGACAACTGTCCCGGCCCAGTATCTATTTGCAGGGTTCGCCGGAGTCGCGCTGGGGGATAGGATGAAATCCAAGATGAAGCCCAAGATAGCGATGAAACATAAAATCAAGGTTAGAGCATGAGGTGCATGACATGAAAATCTCAACAGCCGTATTCGCAGCCATAGTGACCGCAGCCATGGTGCTGACAGCAATACCGTTGGTAGGGCCCACGGGTCTCACTTCCGCGGAAGGCACAAGGGCCGGCGAGGTGGGCTGGCAGTATGACACCTTTGCACAGAACATCATGCTGAACGTGACACCCGAGATTATTACAACCAGTGATGCCATAACAATCACAATATCATCCAAAGTTGGTGAGGTTTGGATTAACCGGGCCAATCTATGGGGTGTAATAACTCCATCTGTCGGACCGGCGTCGGCATTTTCATATACTTTCGAGAGGCTCAACGATACTTATTTCACTTGCACCATTGGACCGTTCCCGATGAATGGAAATCAGTACGAAATCGAATTCTATGTCATCGCTTACGATTATTACTATGAGCCCATGGATTCGAGAACGTACACCACCCTATTCTATAACGTACTGAGCAGCGGCTGGAAGAACTCTACCTTCGACGGAAACATCGAACTGACTTACTGGCCCATGAACGTCAACGCGACAGAGGAAGTGCTCATCACCCTGGTGTCGAGGAACAATATCTCCATCAGCGGCGCCAACCTCTATGTGACGTACGAAACCGAAGAGGGCGAAATCCAGTCCGGCGGGTGGAACTTCACGAAATCAAACGCCAACGCCACCGAGATGAGCCAGATAATACCCGGATATCCTGCCGGTACTAATGTCACTTTCTGGGTCACGGCATGGGACCAGTACAACTCCCTGATGACCTCAAAAATGTACAATTACAGCGTGATGGGCATTGCGGCATACACCGATTACCCGTTCGAATACACCGACGAGAGCGGTGACCGCTGCCTATGGATCCCGGATGATCACATACTTATTGCGATGACAGGCATGATGGCCCTCGGAATTCCGCTATTCATTTATCTTTACGCTCTGGGCCTGAAGAGGCGCAAGAAAGCCATGGACATGGTCACGACCAAGAAGGCAGATGCCCCAAAGGAGGAAGATTCCGATGAGTAATCTACAGAGGGCCCATGCCCCGAAAGGCATAGTCGGGTTATTCAGCAACGCGGTGGAGACCGAGAGAAGATACCCGTGGATCCTGACCCCGCTGCTGTTCTTCATACTCGGCGTTTTCGGCATGATGTGGATTCCGTTCTACCCGCTTTGGATGGTACTGCTGGTCGCCCTGCTCGTGGCGGTTATTTCAATCAAATTCCCTTACCTTTCGTTGGTACTGCTGAGCGGATTCGTGAGCGCAGCGGCCAGCTACCAGACACCGGAGTTCGGGCTGTTCACTTTGATATTCATGTTGGCCACGCTCATCGTGTCGTTGTTTGAGTGGAAGCTAGGGTACCTAGGCCTGCTCATGATATTCCTGTCCAGGTTCGGCCTTTCAATGGTCGTCCCGGTGGTCGCGGCGACAATGATGCCGCTGCTGCTATCTGTCGCGGTGCTGGTTCTGGGCGGTGTGTTCCTCACCTTTCTTGTCACCTGCGGGAACTTGACTGTGGCGGGCATGCTGGTCGGCCCGGTTCACCAATCAAGCTTCATGGCGTTCTTCGACCCGACAGTGCAGAATTTCACCCTTACAGAAATGGGCACGGCCATCCTCGGAATACAGGAGGCTGATTTGGATATTATAAGTTCGGTAGTGGGAGACAATCTGGGACTTTCGGTCGGGCCGATTGTTCAAATATTTATTATCGGCATCGCTGTTTTCATTGTCCACAGATTATTCCACCGGGAAGTGGCGGATTCGAAATGGACTATCCCGCTTGCATTCATACCGCCTGCCATAATCACGGGAACATTCGTCGGGTTCTACATGTACGAACTTAATCCGGGCCAGTACGGCTACATTGCCGCCGCCCTGCTTTTCGGGGCCCTATTCAGCTCCATTTTGCTCGGCCGCGCTGCCAGAGAGTTCTTCCAACCATACTTCCAGAGCATTGAGAGAGAGGCCAGCGTCGGAACCCGTATCTCCGACATGGAGAACCTCGGGACGAGCAGTTTCGAGCTTGTCGGAGGTCTTGAGGACGTAAAAGAGGACCTGAAAGAGTCAATCATGGTCCCACTGCTCATGGGCGATATTGCCGCAAAATACGGCATCGACCCGCCAAAGGGCGTGCTGCTATTCGGCCCGCCTGGCTGCGGCAAGACAATGCTCATGAAGGCATTGGCGAACGAACTTAACGTCGAGATGGTCACGGTCAAATGTTCCGACATCATGTCAAAATGGTACGGAGAGAGCGAGACGAAGGTAGCTGACCTGTTCCGCATGGCCAAGGAAAGGAGGCCGTGTATCATATTCTTCGATGACCTGGAAGCAATGGCCAAGCACAGGGACCTGTATGCAGGTGACGACGTTACGCCGAGATTGCTGAGCATCATACTGGCAGAACTTGACGGTATGGACCATTCCGCCGGGATTATACTGGTGGGAACGACGAACAAGCCTGAAATGGTCGACCCTGCACTGCTGAGGCCGGGGCGTTTTGACAAGATCATCTATGTCCCGCCGCCGGACTTCGAGGAGAGGAAATCTATTCTGAACGTTCACCTGGAAGGCAGACCGCTGTCGCCGGGAATCGTTCTTGATGAGGTCGCCGTGAAATGCGAGAGGTTCAGCGGCGCAGACCTCGCCAACCTTGCGCGTGAGGCCGCAACCGTGGCCATGAAACGCGCTATAGACACAGGAGAGGATGCGCAGATAACGAGCGAGGACCTCAATTATGTCGCCTCGGTCATCAAGCCCAGCATTTCGCTTGCCATGCTCAAGACCTACGAACTCCTCAAGCTGGATTTCGAGAGGAAGATGCACAAGGTGAAGAGAGACAGCGGAAGGCGCATCGTCAGCTGGGACGACGTGGCCGGTGCGGACAGGCTGAAGAAGGACCTTCACGATTACATGCAGCTTCTGATCAAGGAACCGAAAGTGCTGGAGGATTTCAAACTGAAGACCGGAAGGGGCATGCTGCTCTTCGGTCCGCCGGGCTGCGGAAAGAAACATATTATGAAGGCTGCCGCCAACAACCTGGACATCACTATCCAGGATATAAGCGCAACAGAGCTTATTGGCGGGCAGACACAGTTCACGCCCTCAATCAAAGAGATTTTCTACAGGGCAAGGGAAGCTGCGCCGTCCATCGTTCTGATTGAACACATAGACGTCATCGGCGCCAAGGACGTGATAGAGGACCCGGAGGCAGGAAAGGTCATGGGCCAGATACTAGCGGAAGTGGACGATGTCGATGCCAGGGAGCATATCCTGGTCATAGCGACGACCAACTGCCCGCATCTGCTGCACTCCAGCCTGCTGAGGCCGGGAAGGTTCGACAAACTGTTCTACGTGCCGCCGCCGAACCTTGAGGCTAGGGAAAAGATTTTTGGAATATATCTGAAGAACATCCCTGTAGCTCCTGATGTCACCAAAGCGACGCTCAAGGAGCTTGCCAACAGGAGCGAGCATTACAGCAGCGCGGACATCGCGGCGGTCGTGGATGAAGCGAAGTTGATGGCAGTGATCAACGCCAAGGATGCCTCCAAGCGCGCTGTCTCCAGGGACGATTTGCTGAACGCCCTGGAAAGGGTTGAGAGTTCCATTTCCCCGGAGGACCTGGATTCCTCGATGAACTTCATGAAAGTGTACAAGGCAAGGAAGACATGATATGACGGACACACAGTGGATTCTGCTGATTGCGGCAATAGTCTACATATGCCTGACAGCGGTCGCCTTCAAGTACCCCCGGACAAGGGAGAACTGGACCAGAGAGAGAAGGGAGTCGCTTCAGATTGCCATGAGCGTCACCGTTTTCCTCATGCTTTTCTTCCTGCTGTGGTACGTGTCTGCAGTCGTCGACTGGCCCGAGGCGATAACCATAACAGTATGGACATGCGCGTTCACTTTCCTTGGCCTGGTCCTTGTCGGTTTGTTCGCCCCCCAGGGAGTGAGACTGAGGTTCGACAAGAAGAAGGACGCGAAGACGCCGGAAGATGATGACTGATTCCTAATTGCCGCAGGATAATTCTTAAGTAGAGAATCGGGATTCATGTGTTGGCCTGGGGCCAGGGACTGTGTGAATATGCAGAAGATTTCCGACGAGGACTATGAATTTGATTATGAGAAAGTATACAAGAACTTCAAGTGGGAAGTGCCCGAATACTTCAACTTCGGATTCGATGTCGTTGACAGAAGGGCCATGGACCGCACCAAAACAGCTCTGCTGTCCATCCATGCGGACGGAACCCATGACTATCACACGTTCTACGACCTGAGCGTCCAGTCCAACAAATTCGCGAACGTCCTGCTGAAGTTGGGACTGAAAAAAGGCGACAGGGTTCTTGTCATCCTCGAATCAACACCGGAATGGTACATAGCGCTTCTGGGAATGTACAAACTCGGAATAGTTCCGATGCCCGGGACAGTTTTGCTAACATCCAAGGACATCAAATACAGGGTCAACAGGGCCGAGGCCAGCATGGTCATTACTGACTTAGCCCATGTCGGCAGGGTCGAGAGAATAATGGACGAATGCCCGACCCTCAAGCACCGCATGATCATCGGCGAGAATGTTCTTGAATGGGTATCGTACCGTGAGGAGATGGGAAAGGCAAGCGAGTATCTGGACATGAACAAAGTTGAGAAGACCAAGAGCTCGGACCCGATGATGGTTTACTTCACATCTGGAACCACCGGACCGCCAAAGATGGTGCTGCACACGCATGCTTACCCGATTGGGCACGAGGTCACGGGCAGATACGCACAGGCCCTTACCCCGCATGACCTTCACTGGACAATATCGGAAACCGGGTGGGCCAAGGCCTCCTGGGGCAAGTTCTTCGGTCAGATGATCGTCGGCGCGGCAATCATCCAATGGGAAACGCCGGGAAGATTCGACGCTGACGGATTGCTGAAGCACATGGCGAATTTCGGAGTGACGACATTCTGCGCACCTCCGACAGTATACAGAATGCTGGTCCAGATGGACCTCGGCAAGTATGACCTCAAACTTAGACACTGCATGTCTGCAGGCGAGCCTATGAATCCGGAAGTCATCAAGATCTGGAAGGAAAGGTTCGGCCTGGACATATACGATTTCTTCGGACAAACCGAGACAGTCTGCGTGCTTTCCAATTACAAGTCCGTGCCGATAAAATACGGCTCTGTGGGAAAACCGACGCCCGGACATGATGTCAGGATTGTAGATGACGAAGGAAAAGATTTGCCCCCCAACCAGGAGGGGAACATCGCCATCTACCTTGGGAACGGATGGCCGCCCGGCCTGATGAAGGAGTACTGGCGCGACCCGGAGGCGATGACAAAAGCGTTCCATCATGACTTCTATTTCACCGGAGACAAAGCTTACCGCGATGAAGAGGGATATTTCTGGTTCGTGGGCCGTGACGACGATGTGATAAAATCATCCGGATACCGCATCGGTCCTTTCGAGGTCGAGAGCGCCCTGATGGAGCATCCCGGAGTGGCTGAGTGCGCCGTTGTCGGAGCCGAGGATCCTGGCAAGACAAGAGGTATTGTGGTAAAGGCGTTCATCATACTGAAAAAGGGATACACCGCATCGGATAAGCTGACCAAGGAAATCCAGGATCATGTGAAGAACACAACGGCACCATACAAGTATCCGAGGATTATCGAGTACGTCGAGGAGCTGCCGAAAACGATTTCCGGAAAGATAAAGCGCAACGAACTGAGAAAATCCGAGAAATAGTACTTTGCCTTACTGCCGCGGTCCGCAACTATAAATACCACCGTATCCTAGTAGATCCTGGAATGAATAAACCAGGAAGCCTTACGGGGGACCCTGCAAGCTTTAAATACCACCTGTACTTTCGGGTCATTCCTGCTTGCGCAATGCCGATATGGCACACTGCATGAGCTTGCGGCGCACGGCCGGCAGAAAAGGGGGTGCATAGCACGCTCGATGATTCTTGCCACTTCCAACGCCGCGTACACATGGAGATTTGAGAAAAACCTCTAAGAGGGCACTCTCATTTCTGACGTTCGATGATATGGTGATACTTGATCACCCGCTTGAATAAACCCAAGCGAAAGAAGGTTGAATTAAATCAACCTGCAGTGTATCTGGCTCACGCCAGGTGCATATTAAGAGTATATTACTCAAACTCAGTAATGGAGTTCGATTTATCGAACTCAAATGTGGACCTCACGCTTGGTCCACAGGCATGGTCAATCAATCAATTCCGGTTGATCCTGCCGTCGGTTACCGCTATTGGTATTCGCTTAAGACATGCGAGTCGAGAGGGTTCAGACCCTCGGCATACTGCTCAGTAACACGCGGATAATCTACCCTAAAGTGGGGCACAACCTCGGGAAACTGAGGATAATTCCCCATAGGTCATGGATGCTGGAATGCTTCATGGCCGAAAGCTCCGGCGCTTTAGGATGAGTCTGCGGCCTATCAGGTTGTAGTGGGTGTAACGGACCCACTAGCCAGCGACGGGTACGGGCGTTGGGAGACGTCGCCCGGAGTTGGATTCTGAGACACGAATCCAGGCCCTACGGGGCGCAGCAGTCGCGAAAACTTGTCAATGGGGGAAACCCCGAACAGGGAATGCCAAGTGCATGCGTTTTACGTATGCTGTTCAGTTGTCTAAAAAACAGCCGAAGTAAGGGCTGGGTAAGACAGGTGCCAGCCGCCGCGGTAATACCTGCAGCCCAAGTGGTAATCGTTATTATTGAGCCTAAAGCGTCCGTAGCCGGTTTGGTAAATCCTCGGGTAAATCGAGCAGCTCAACTGTTCGAATACCGGGGAGACTGCCAGACTTGGGACCGGGAGAGGTCAGAGGTACTTCAGGGGTAGGGGCTAAATCCTGTAATCCTTGAAGGACCACCAGTGGCGAAGGCGTCTGACTAGAACGGATCCGACGGTAAGGGACGAAACCCTGGGGCGCAAACCGGATTAGATACCCGGGTAGTCCAGGGCGTAAACGCTGCAGGCTTGGTGTTGGGGACCCTACGGGGGTGCTCAGTGCCGGAGTGAAGATGTTAAGCCTGCCGCTTGGGGAGTACGTCCGCAAGGATGAAACTTAAAGGAATTGGCGGGAGAGCACAGCAACGGGAGGAGCGTGCGGTTCAATTGGATTCAACGCCGGAAAACTCACCGGGAGCGACGATTACATGAAGGTCAGGCCGACGACTTTACCTGATTTTTCGAGAGGTGGTGCATGGCCGTCGTCAGTTCGTACCGTAAGGCGTTCTGTTAAGTCAGATAACGAACGAGACCCTCGCCCTTAATTGCCAACCCATTCTTCGGAGTGGGCGCACATTAAGGGGACCGCTGGCGCTAAGTCAGAGGAAGGAGAGGTCAACGGTAGGTCAGTATGCCCCGAATCTCCCGGGCTACACGCGCGCTACAAAGGATAGGACAATGGGATGCGATACCGAAAGGTAAAGCGAACCCCGAAACCTATTCGTAGTTCGAATTGAGGGCTGTAACTCGCCCTCATGAAGCTGGATTCCGTAGTAATCGCTTGTCAACATCAAGCGGTGAATATGCCCCTGCTCTTTGCACACACCGCCCGTCAAACCACCCGAGTTGGGTCTGAGTGAGGGTGCCCTTTTTGGGGCGCTCGAACTTGGGTTCAGCAAGGAGGGTTAAGTCGTAACAAGGTATCTGTAGGGGAACCTGCAGATGGATCACCTCCTACGTAATTAATCATACAAGATTAGGAGGAAGAATATTGAGGAACGTTCTTCGGAACGAACCGATTTATGATCCCTTCACAAATCTTGTGTGAAACACCTAGGTTACTGGATAAACGCCTTCGGGCGTGATTCCAGTTACCCCCTATACCTATTACGTCTACAACGTGTCCTTCGGGACGCGTGGTGTCTTACGGACACCGAAAACGTGTGCGAAGCAAATCCTGAGTTAATTAATTGGTGGTCAAGCACTTATTGTCATCGAACGTATTATTCATTTTTCAATGAATAGCGTAATCGCTGCAAACTAGAAACGATTATTGCAGCATGCCCCGCCTAAATTATTGCATTCTGATATCTGGCGGGCGGGGTTTAGAATCTTGATTGAATCAAGTGCGAATACCCCAGCATTCTGAGGCATTTTAGAATTCCATTCTGGGAAGCCCCGCCTCCGCAGGGGCGGGGAGGAAGGGTACTCGCCCCACCAATGCGCGTGGGGTGAAACACATTTTGTTTGCTCTTGCAAGGAGACGATTCTCTCAAACTTTCGTGGAAACACGGGCGGAGAGCCGGTGCCGGGCGTTATTCCAATTAATAATCATCGAATCTATTGATATTATCAATCAATAGCGTTAGCGCTGGATGTTTTCTGATGGAAGTATTATCTACCATTAACAGAATCCATCCTCGGATGGAAGAAACCAAACCGCCGCTTTGGGAAGAGGATTTGACCAAGAAATCCAGAAAAAGAAAATTCATTTTCCGTTCGGCCGCGCTGCATTATCTTGGTCTTCTGATGTGCATCGCAGGGCTGTTGATGACAATAATGGGATACTTCAACCCGGATGTCCGTGTGCATGTGATTTACCCGGGGAGTCCGAACTGGACAGAGGTCTGTTGGGGTCTGGCTTTTTTATTGGGCGGCGGGACAATGTTCCTGTTTATTGAGGAATAAGCAATGATAATATCATCATCTGGCCAACAGATTTTCCATCCTGGTGAAAAACCGGCATCATTGAAATCAATTATTAGACTGTGCCTGGCCAAGAGGGTATAGGCATGCAGGAAAAAATGGGTTCTAATTAAAAAAATGAAAAGAATCCGATGCTGGAATCCGGCCCAGTCATCGGAGTTAAGGTAATGTTTGTTAACTTATGCGCCAGCCTTCTTCGCCTTCATGAAGGCCATCAAGCCGCCAACGAGAGCGAGGATGCCGCCAACGAGAGCGAGGATGAGGCCGATGCCCATACCGAGGTCCGCTTCGGGGAAATCACCAGTCACCATCGTGTACCCAATGAATGCGCAAACAGCCCCGACTATGCCCATGATTCCGGCAAATAGCGGCATCATGGCGGGCTTTGGCAGTATGGCGAATACCAATGCCAACACACCCATTATTATCACGGCGTAGAATATTGGATATTTCACAACTGATGGTTCCGCTAACGGATCAAGTATATCAAATTCATAATCGGGGTCATAGAGGGGCATAGTCATGCTTTCCCCTCCTACGGACGCCGTTATTTCTCCTTTTGTAAGCTGCAACCCTGATGAGGATGCTGTCATTCCACTTTCACTGGTCGACACCATCGGCAGGAAGAAGGACACTATCAGCAGCACCGCTCCGACCAGCGCGATTATCGACATCAGCGTGAATTTCTTCGCCGGCATTACCGGCGGCATTCCCATTCCTGGCCCCATATTTGTATTCTCGTCAACCATGTGGTTTTCACCCAGAGCCCCAAAGATATCTATGAATATATATTTTTTGGTAAATTTTAACTTATAGAATTATAGAAAATATCACTTTAGGATAGATAACACATCCACAATATTAATTAATAATCACATCCATCTGAGGAAATATTTCACCGCCCTGCAGATGGAACTCTGCAGAAAATTGATATCGCCGAACAGTATGGTGTCGAGCATGAGCAGTCAGGTTCCCCCGGATGACGGTAGGATTGATTTGGGCTTTTCGAAGCCTTTCATCGCCTGCCTGGCCATTGGGACATCGCTCGAGATCGCGGGCATTCTCCTTTGGCAGAATGACAATAAGTGGTGGCTGGCTGCGACGGTCCTCGTCGGCGCCGGTTGCGCCGTGGAAGCATTGGGATTCATCATAAAGATTAGAGAAAACAAGAAATTGTGATTATCTGTAAGTTTTCATCGCCCTGTACACTGCGCATGCCGCCCCGAAGCCGTTGTCTATGTTGACAACGGATATTCCTGGCACGCAGCTGTTCAGCATGCCCAGGAGGGCGGCAAGGCCCTCATAATTGCTGCCGTAACCTACCGACGTGGGCACGGCAATCACCGGTTGGCTGACCTGTGATGCGATCACTGAGGGAAGGGCCCCTTCCATTCCGGCGATAACTATGACGGCCATGCCTGGCTCTTTGTTCAGGGTCTCGACAACGGCTTTGGAGCGGTGCATGCCCGCGACGCCCCTGTCGTAGAATTTTATCGGTTCAATTCCAAGGTACTCAAGGGTGCTGGACGCTTCTTCGGCTGTCGGGACGTCGGATGTGCCGGCCGTGACAACCGCGCATTTTCCGACACCTTTGTCCCATTGTCCCCCGACGATGGCTGTCCTGCCTTGGGGGTTGTGTACCATTTTCATGAAATGGGCCTTGAGAAATTCTGCGTGGGCATCGGTAAGCTTTGTTATGATGACCGGGTGATGCGCGAGAAGCCTGGACACCGCACTCTTGAGATTGGCATCTGATTTGCCCACGGCCAGCACTGCCTCCGGTAAAAGGGTGCGGTCGCCCCGCTGCGGATCCTCATGAACCGAGTCGTTTTCAGTCATTTTTATTCCTCAGCCCTGCCGGAACATAGCCGGTCGGGTCGATTTTTACCGAAGCCCATCCGAAGGATTTTATCTCCTTGAGAAGGGCCCCCAGCAATGCCCTGTTCTTTTCGGTGTTCTCGTCCTGGCCGAGCTCCAGCCTTGTGCAA
>JAQVMG010000095.1 GCA_028703755.1 Thermoplasmata archaeon
ACGGAATCATCGACCCGACATCCACCAGGCTTGTGCTGGCCCTCGGAATATCGGCGGCCATGAACGCGCCGATACCGGAGGCTGGGTTCAATTTGTACAGGATGTAATGACCCAACAAAGACGACGTATCAACAGCATGCCCCGGGTGTACGAGGATTGCGCACAATCCGAGCAAGCCGAATTGCAAACAATTCGGCGATGAGCCCGGGGTTTTATTGCGATGTGCCAGCAAGTGCGAATGTTATGGCATTCTGGGGCATTTTCTTGTTCTGTGTTCGGAAGCCCCGCCTCCGCAGGGGCGGGGAGGTCAACGGCACCCGGTCAACGTCATCATACTCCGCCCTCCAGTGAATAATATGCAGGATTCAGGCGTGGCATGAACGGGTTGTCTGGAACTGAATGGAGGGATGGTCGACCGGTGCCAATACCCCGGGGGCTTCGCTGCATCCCGATTAAATTGTCACGTATTTTTGCTAAATATTATGCGACATTCTCTACATAATTTTATATACTCAATCATTTTTTCGGTCAAATTTCTAATTCAAACATATGTCTGAAGATGATTGATTGGACAAACCAAATCACGAGAAACCACGCATCAAGGACCTGATTTCGTGTCAGGAGGATGAGCTATATGCCAAGCTCAGGGCCAAGAAGGGCGGTCTAACCGCTGATGAAGCAGTCCAGAGGCTGAAGGAGCATGGGCCGAACATATTGCCGGAGCAAAAGAAGAAACCTCTGATGTTCAAGTTCTTTGAGCATCTTGGAAACCTGTTCAACATCCTTCTCCTTGTGGCCGCCGGGCTGTCGTTCTTTGTCGGAGTTACCACCAACGACCAGACCTCATATCAGATGAGCTTCGCGATAGTGGCGGTCGTCCTCATCAGCATCGTGTTCACGCTGTTCCAGGAAAAGAGGGCGCAGAAGACCGTGGATGCAATAAAGGACCTTGTTCCCAGGCAGGCCAAGGCTCTGCGGGACGGCCAGACCGTTAAAGTTCCGGTTGCAGATATTGTTCCTGGAGACATCATTTATCTCGAGGATGGGGACAAGGTTCCGGCCGATGCCAGGCTGATCGAGTGCTTCTCCCTGTCCGTGGACAATTCCATTTTGACCGGAGAGTCCAACCTCCAGAAACTCAAGGCAGAATGCGCTGCGACCGGCGAAGAAGCAGACGTGGATCTCTACAAGAGGAGGAACATCCTCTTCGCGGGAACGACAATAGGCTCCGGGAACGGGACAGCGGTTGTGCTGGCAACCGGTGCGGACACGGAGTTCGGCCGCATTGTTTCCCTCGCCCAAAGCGTCGTCGAGACGAAGAGTCCGTTACAGAAACAGCTGGACGGCACCGCAAGGCTGAACTTCGTCGCAGCCATATCCGTGGGTATCACATTCTTCATCGCCTCCCAGTTCTACCTGCATCTGGATTTCATGACCAGCATAATATTCATGATTGGCGTCATGATTTGTCTGGTTCCCGAAGGACTGCAGATTACGGTGACATTATCTCTGGCCCTGAGCAGTCTGGCCATGTCCAAGCGCCAGGTGGTGGTGAAGCGCCTTTCCTCCGTGGAAACATTGGGTTCATGCACGGTGATATGTTCAGACAAGACAGGAACTATCACTGAGGGCCAGATGACTGTCCGCAAGATATGGATTGGCGGTGAGTCGTTCCATGTTTCCGGAGAAGGGTACGATCCTGAAGGGACTGTCTCCCCGGACAACGGGGCGGCCAACCTCCAGGAAAGAGAGGATTTCACTCTGCTGTGTCGGGTGGCCGCTCTTGACAGCACCGCGACATTGGTGCCCCCGCTGGACAGGACCAAGTCAAGATGGACGGCCGTCGGCGATTCCACGGACGCGGCGTTGACATGCCTTGCAGCGAAGTCCGGCTATGCCCCGAAGAAACTGATGACCGAGCAACCGAGGGTGGGGATGCTGCCGTTCGATTCCAACAGGATGATGATGTCCAGCATACATGCCCACTCTGGCCGTGTGGTCTGCTACACCAAGGGCGCAGGCAATGCTGTTATCTCGCGGTGCCGGACAGTATATTGGGATGGCCAGATAGTCCCTCTCACCGAAGAAATCAAGGAAAGGATAACGGTGCAGATAGAAGCCTACGCGAAGGACACTTACAGGGTTATCGCGCTGGCTTTCAGGCCGCTTCCTTCGGAGAGCGAGCCATACACTTCCGATGCGGTCGAGGTCGACCTGACATTTATTGGGCTGACTGCGATATATGATCCCCCGAGGCTGGAAGTGCCGGAGGCCATAAGCAAGGCCAGGACAGCGGGCATCAAAGTCGTCATGATAACCGGGGACAACGAGGTCACAGCTGAGGCTATTGCCAGGAAGGTCGGGATAATATCCGGCGAGCAGTACAGGGTCATCTCGGGCAGGGATCTTGCAAAGATGTCCGACGGGGACCTACTCGACGAGATAGGTGCAAGAGAGCTGGTCTTTGCCAGGATAACGCCTGAGCAGAAGCTGAGGATAGTCAAAGCCTTCAAGGCCAAAGGCGAGATAGTTGCAGTAACAGGAGATGGCGTGAATGACGCTCCCGCGCTGCTGGAAGCGGACATCGGCGTGGCCATGGGGCTTGCCGGTACCGACGTAGCCCGCGAGTCCGCGGACATGGTGCTGCTGGACGACAACTTCGCCTCCATAGTCAACGGCATCGAGGAAGGCAGGGCTGTATTCGACAACCTGAAGAAATTCATAGTCTACGTTTTCTGCCACAACTGGTCCGAGATGGTGGCCTTCCTTGCCTTTGTTCTCCTGGGCTGTCCTCTGCCGCTTGCCGTTATCCAGGTCCTGCTGATTGATCTGTTCCTGGAAATTCCGTCAGGACTCTCTCTCACGAACGAACCCCCTGAGCCCGGGACCATGGAGCAGCCCCCGAGGAAGAAAGGCGTGAAGCTGTTCGACAAATGGGCCATGGCAAGGGCGGCTTACATAGGGTTCACAATAGGCGTTTACACGCTCATGTGGGTATTCTTCTACTGGTCCCAGCACGGATGGCAATTCGGGGAACAGACAATAGCTGACCAAGGGGTTTACCTCAGTGGCATGACAATAATGACCGTTGGCGTCGTTGCAGGCCAGCTCGGCGTCCTCTTTGCCATGCGAACCGGGAAAAAGTCCGGTTTTCTGGTGGGTTTCAGGCGCAACAAGTGGCTCGTATGGGCCGCTATCATCGAGATTGTTGGAATAATCCTCGTAATCCACATCCCCGTTGTAAATTCGTTTTTCTCCCTTTCCCCCATCCCGATCGAGTTTTGGCTGGCCCTGTACCTGATCGCACCAGTGGTTTTCCTCATGGAGGAGTTCAGAAAAGGAGTATTCAGACTGGTCTCCGAGGGGCCTGCCATGATTCCAGTTCCGGCAGTACCCGAGTTTATAACCCAAACTGTCATCACCAGAACCAGGGCGGCATTTATCGAGAAAGCCAGGCCCACGGTCATGCTCACCCACCTTGTGCCGGGGGAAGAGGACGCACTCTCCATGGCATTGACCTTGGGCAAACAGGCCGGTTCCAGGGTGGCCATCATGCACGTTTCCGACGAGCCCACCGCTGATTGGATGAAGAAGAAACTCACATTGCTGACCCAGGAATGCGAAGAGAACGGTGGCTCATGCCAATACGTGAATGCGCCCCGGAGCGGTTCAAAGCGGCATGTGGTCCCCGTCGAAGCATTGCGGAAACTGATAAATGAAATCGGGGCAGACACAATGATTGTCCCCGTTGAAAGGAACGCATTGATCAAAAGAGGAAGATTGAAGAAGAAATACTCATGGCTGAATGAGTTTTCCGACATCAGATTGATACTGGTGGCCGCAGGGAAGGAGAAAACCGGGTACAAAAAGTTCGGGGGTTACAGGATACTGGTCCCGGTTCTCAAGACCTTCCACATGGAGCCATTCGAGATTGCATCAAACCTCTCCCAGAACCCGATGATCCCCGATGTGGATGTGATTGCTGCGAAAGTCGTCGAGATGCCTGCCATTACCCCTCTGTACTCCATCTACCGGGCGGATTCATTGATAGATAAGGAAAAGGAGTTGTCGTTCCTCAGAATGCTCCGCGGCCTTCCCCTGTTGAAAACAATCCATTCGAAAGTCCTGCTGGTGCATAACACGGTTCGCGACCTGGCATCTTTCATAGAGGACAGGAAAGTGGACATTGTGTTGATGGGGGGCGATTGGTCTGCGAAACGTCATGGCTTTATTACCACAGAGGAACGTGAGATAGTTGCTCGAACACAATGCACCGTGGCTGTGACCCTGCCTCCAATTATTAAGGGTGCCAAATAATCCCAGCCGGGAAAGTCACCTAGGCGGTCAATCTCGATTGTTGCTATGGTTGAATTTAATGTCCAAAGCCCTCGCAACATCCTTTGGAAAATTCCCGGCCTTCGCGTTCTCGCGAAAGATCCTTGCCATGCCCGGGTTTATGGCCAGGTAGATGCGGTAAATCTCAATGGCCTTTTCCCTCTCCCCGATCTTGTAATATGAATCCGCAAGCGTCTCCCACCAGTCCAGGTATCTCGGTTCCCTCTTGTCATCCAGGAAATCTCGGTACTTCTCAAGGATGGCCAGTTTATCGGCATCTTCGGCCTTAGAGAATTCACCCAGGTAACCGAAAATCTGGACAAGGTTCCGGCGCACATCCAATATTCGGCCCATTTCCGCCACCGGATTTTCACTGTCCTCGATAGTTATGTCTATCGCACCTGCGCCCTTCCCTGCCACCATCAGCCTGGCACTCTGCCTGCCGCGGGAATCGCCGCCGGCCGCGTCTGCGGCTTTCATTGCCGCATAAAGCCTTTCGAAGAGCTGCCCCTCGGCGCTTTCGAATGTTCTGGCCATAGCCTCGATGACCTGCGGTCCGACAAGGATGTTGCCCTGGCATGAATAGTTCTTTCCTGTCCGGTGCCCATTCCAGAACGAGCATTTCTCACCGGTGAAGGCAAATGTTTTCCCCGGGGAGACCATACCAATCTGCCTGGTCTGGATGTCCGGGTCGATTGTCCTTAAATGCTCCATTATCTGCTCCAGGGAAAGGCCCTCATCCAGTTTTTCGAAGAATATACTAAGGAACTGAACATTGCCGTTTGCCTGGGAAGCGATTGCCCCTGTGGGTTTGGCCATACACACCTGGCCCGCATCCCAGCAGCATGACGCGATTGCGAAGCCTGCTTCTCCAGTTTCGGGGTCAATTGCTACGATCGAGAACGTCATGCGGGTGCCTTCCGTTCAGCATCCAGCACCTTCTTCGCGTCAGGAACGTATTTCAAAAATGCCTTGACAGTCTTGCACGGATATTCCGCGCAGTGTCCGCAGTTCTGAACTTTCTTCGAGATGCCGCATAGCCGCATCTCGCACTCGGAGCAGTGGTGGAACTTGACCCCTTCGGTTGTGCATCCAGAGCAGTTGATGTCTTCGGGTTTAATGTCCGCCTTGTACATCTCGGACCATTTTTTGGCGGTTGATTTTCTCAACTCCTCATCGTTGTTGACCGTCGCCAGATAGGCAGGGCAATCCGAGCACACTAGTCCGCAGTAACCTATGATTCTGTCCATGATGTCAAAGCTCCGCTTACTGTAATGTTTTTTTCATTACTTATATTTTACAGCGGGCAACTGCCCCAATCAACCCAAGGTTAGGATGAATTCCCTGGCTTGCTCCCTGTCTCCAAGCCGCCCCCTGAACATGAATTTGTCCTCCGCGCCACGGGCGAGTTCCAGAGCCCTGCCGAAGTTGCCTCTTGCCTTCTCCAATTTCGCCATCGAGAGCATGATTTCGGCCGTCAGCATCTCCGCGCCAATTCCTTTGGCGGCGATTCCCAGCTCCATGGCTTCGCCGAACGCATTGGCGGCCGCAGCAAGGTCATTTTTTCTCAACGCCATTGTTCCCTTGAAATCAAGGAACATAATCCTTGTCTCCGGGCTGTTGATTTTTTCGTTGAGTTCAGTCAGATCTCCAATAACATCGCCGTATTCCAATCTTCCGAGCAGCACCAGGTTTGTCCGGCAACTGAATTTCTCCTGGAGCATCTTTTTCTCGCGCGCTATTTCAAGCACTTCCAAGTAAAATG
>JAQVMG010000096.1 GCA_028703755.1 Thermoplasmata archaeon
GCATAAGGGGCCAGGATGAAAGGTTCATGACCTTGGACGAGCTTTCAGCCGCGATTGTTCAGATGCAGAGAGGCATGCCGTTCGAGCCGCTGGCGCTCCCCATGACCCTGGACAAGCGCGTCATATTCAGGGGATAGGCGGTCGGATGTCCGCTCTGACAGTGAGTTCGGTCTCCAAGGCCTTCGGGCCCCAGCATGTGCTGAATGAAGTCGGTTTTGAGGTTCTTGAAGGCCAGAAAGTCGGCCTGGTCGGCCAGAACGGTACGGGAAAGAGTACGCTTCTGAACATTATCTACGGCCTTGAGAAACCCGACCTGGGTGAAATCAAGATTCCCAGGGAGACAACCATGGGATACATGACGCAGGAAAGCTGTCTTGACCCGAACTCCACACTCCTTGAGTCTGTCTCGGCGCCGACAGGAAAACTCGGCTCCCTGGCGAAGCGTGTGGCTTACCTCGAGAAAAAGATGGAACAGCCACTGAGCCCTGAAGCTCTTGAAGAGATATCCCGCGACTATGCCCAGGCTCTGGAGGACTTTGCCGCGTTCGGGGGTTACGGGCATCCCGCCAGGGCGGAGGGTGTGCTTGAGCGTCTGGGTCTTGAGAAACGGACATACAACACCAAAATCGCCGACCTGAGCGGCGGAGAGCGCACAAAAGCCCGCTTAGCCAGGATAGTGATGGAGGCAGAGGACGCAGACCTCCTCATTCTGGATGAGCCGACAAATCACCTGGATATCGAGACCACCGTATGGCTCGAGGATTACCTGACATCATACAAAGGCTCCGCGCTGATCGTTTCCCATGACCGGTATATGCTGGACAAGTTGGTCACGAAGGTCGTTGAGATAGAGGCGACACGCTCCACATCCTACTCGGGGAATTATTCAACTTTCCTGGAGAAGAAGGCCCTGGAACTGGAGAATCGGTCCAAGCGGTACAACAAACAGCAGAAGGAGATAAAACGCCAGCAGGAAATGATAGAGTTCATGCACCGGATTTACAGCTTCAGCAGCCTCCACAAGACCCAGCAGAAGAAGCTTGACAGGATGGAGAAAGTGGAAAAACCGGAAAATCACGTCCGCGAGCTGGGAATAGATTTCGCCAGCGCACAGAAATCCGGCAAGGACACGATAGATGCCATCGGCGTCACAAAGAAATACGGCCAGGTCCCGATAATCGGGAAATGTGATTTCCGGATCGAGAAAGGAGAGAAAGTAGGCCTCATCGGCCCAAACGGTTCCGGAAAAACAACTCTGGTCAAGATGATAATGGGCGAGGAGAAGCCCACCTCCGGCCTCATCAAGGTGAGCAAAGGCGTCACAATCGGCTATTACTCCCAGGAACAGGACGGCCTCATCAAAGATAACACGGTCGTCCAGGAGATGCGCAAGCACAGGAAGGACGCGGAAGAGGAGTGGGTTCGGAATTTCCTGGCCAGGTTCTTCTTCAGCGGCGAGAGCGTTCACAAGAAAGTCTTCCAGCTCAGTGGAGGCGAGCGCGCTCGGCTCGCCATCGCCAAGCTTCTGATATCCCCTCACAACTTCCTCATCCTGGACGAACCGACGAACTACCTGGACATCTATGCCAAAGCCTCGATGGAGCAGGCTCTTGCTGACTACCAGGGCACTGTTCTTGTAATATCCCATGACAGGGCGATGCTGGATGCGGTTGTCAACCGAATTTTCGAAGTGAGGGACGGCGCTTTAAAGACTTACACAGGCAATTATTCCGATTACATCAGGGCCAAGGGCAAAACGACACTGTCCAGCGGCGGCGATACTTATGAGGTCACAAAGAAGTACACAGACTGGACAACAGGAAAGAAATATGTCAAGGGCCAAGTACTGAAAATCAGCGGCGCCGAGTTGGAAGGCCACAGGTTCGCCATAGACAACGGCTTCCTGACGAAGAGGGGCGGCGATTCCGGAAAGAGGAAAAAACCTTAAGCCCCATTCGCTTTTCCCCTGCAATGACAGAGAATCCAAGACCATCCATCGACGAATACTTCATGGAGATGGCTCATCTTATTTCCACACGCTCCACCTGCCTCAGACGGAAGGTCGGCGCAGTCATAGTGAAGGACAAACGCGTTCTGACAACCGGGTACAACGGCGCACCCAAGGGAATCGAGCATTGTGCGAAAGCAGGATGCATCCGCCAGCAGATGAACGTTCCCAGCGGCGAGAGGCACGAACTGTGCAGGGGCGTTCATGCCGAGCAGAACGCAATCATCCAGGCCGCTGTTTTCGGCGTGGGGATAGGCGGCGCAACGATTTACATAACGAATTATCCGTGCAGCGTCTGCGCCAAGCTGATGCTCAATGCAGGGATTGCTGAGGTTGTTTACGATGGAACCTACAAGGACGATCTGGCAACCCAGCTGCTTTCAGAAGGCAACATAAAAGTCAGGAATTTCCACCATTGCGACGGTTGATTTTCAGTAATCCGTCACGAACTGGTATGATACCCTCTGTGCCTGTGCTTCCATAATCTTCTTTCTTATGTACAGGGCGAACGCCACGCCCACAACGGCGCCCGCAAGATGCGCAGCATGGGCGACGCTATCGTTCGAGTTCAGGAAAATTATGTCTATGGCTGCGTACAGCAAAAACGCATAGAAAATCTTCAGCGGTATTATCATGAAGAGATAGACCTTGATTTGCGGCGCCAGAACGGCCAGACAGGCAAAAACTCCGTAAATCGCGCCGCTTGCGCCGATGGCCGGGTCATCGCTCCCCGTTGCCAGACAGAACATCACGTAGCCGACATTTCCCGCAATACCGGCCGCCAGGAAGAGGCCCAGGAAACGCCAATTGCCCAGCATTCGTTCGAGCGTGACGCCGAACATGAACAGCATCAGCATGTTGAAGAATATGTGCTCGAACCCGCCGTGCATGAAAATGCTGGTGACGAACATCCAGGGCATCGGATATTCGGGCCACATGGCCAAAAGTGAGAGTGACTCCAGGTCTATCATCTCCCAGATGAAGACAATGACGCATGCGACTATTATGCCGTAAGTTACGATGTTGGGTTTGATGAGCGTTCCGAACAGTGAATCGTCCCTGGGCGGAGGTCCGTATTGCCCATAAGCGCTATTGTACTGTCTGGCGGTTCCCGGGTTCATGGTGTCATACCCCAACCTGTCAGAGATTATAAATATTCAGAAAAACTATATGACGATGTTCGGGCCCGGCAACGGGCGAGGAGGCAACGGACGTGGGCAATATAATTAAATTCAGCATGGATAGGCTGGAGCAGAGACGATTTGAGTTGACTTTTGACTGTCCCAACTGCGGTTCGGCGAGGATACGGATATCCGCTGGAAAAGCGCGGGGGTATGTTGAGGATGTGATGTGCCCCAAATGCGGCATACGCGTGATACTGGACGGCCTGAACATCACAGTTGTGAATGAAGCTGTGCCGGCTCCCGAGATATGTCCCGCTCCCCAGGGCAAAGGGGCGATACTCTAAAATCCGAGAATCAGTTGTCCAACAGTGAAGCACCTTATCGAGCTTTCAGGAGAATCCGAAGGACTGGCAATGGCAGAGGCAGCTGCCGTCGGCTCGCTTTCCGGCGTGGAATGTGCAATGGAATCCGACGGCCGCGCCTTAGTTCTGGACAGCCAAGTTTTACCGTCTGTTTTTGTGTCAAGGCTGTCCCTGGCCTGGTCTGTCAGCAGGCATATGGTTTCATGTTCCGCCCGCGAGCTGGACGTTTTTCTGGAGGATGCGGAATTGCCGGGCAGAACCTTCAGGGTGCGGGTTTCGCGGCTTCATAAATCCCATTCTCCCGAGGACGGCCGAAAGTTGGCCAGGCATGTCGGAAAGATCCTTTCCGAGAGGTATTCGGTAGACCTCAAGAACCCCGACACCGAGGTCAGGATATTGCTGTCAGGAAAGTGCCATGTCGGGTTGCTGGAGGGCGAGATAGACCGCTCCCCGTTCGAAGCTAGAAAATCCGAGAACCGGCCATTCAAGCATCCGATCTCCCTGCATCCGCGGCTGGCCAGAGCGCTGGTCAATCTCACGCGCGCTTCGGAAGGCCAGACGGTTCTTGACCCGTTCTGCGGAACCGGCGGGATACTGCTTGAAGCCGGCTTGATGGGATGCCATACCCTCGGCGGCGACATAGACGGCCGCATGGTCGATGGCACCAGGCTGAACATGTCTCATTACGGTATCTCCGACGCTGAAATTCGAAAAACAGACGTATCCTCCTGGGCTGAGCAAAATCCTCCTGTGGACTCGATTGCTACCGACCCGCCCTACGGACGCTCTGCAAGTACTGCAAAAGAACCCATCGGATCGCTCTATTCAAGAGCCTTCTCAGCCTGCCACAGTGCGCTGAAGGAAGGAGGCAGGCTGGCGATTGTACTGCCTTCCGAAACTCACGTTCCGCTTGCATGCGGATTCACGTTGGATTCTATGCACCCAGTTAGGGTTCACAGGTCCCTTACAAGATATTTCTGTGTTTTTAAAAAGAATCAATCGAAATAAACCTGCACCCGCATCCCATGCGGTACCGGACTGTCCGTCAGCAGTCCTCCGGAATCCCATTCGTACGCGGTTTCCTGAATGTCGATTGTTATCTGGCTGCTGTTCATCACCGGGCTGAAGCGCATGTTCAGGTCAATGTCCAGCCTCTCGCCGATACCGAGGGTCCGGTTGAAATACTGGCTGGGCTCAGAATCCTCTGAAACCGAGAGCCAGGCGGTGATGTTCTCCGGCTCCGAGATATTGGAACTCGCCGTGATGATGAAACTGAGTTCAAGCTGCATATTTCCGTTGTTCACGATGCGGAACGGAAAAGTGTGATTGTCCCAGGTGCTTGTGAGAGGAATCTCCATCGAATGGCTGTAGTACGGACCCACCGGCGAGGCATCCGCCTCCTGGAACGTGAAATCATAATTCACCGGCTCGGTCGTGATAGGGGCGGGGACAAAGCACAGCACCAGCATGAGCGCCGCTGCCACACCTACCAGTTTTCTTCCGTTCGTTAGGTTGGTGACGTCATTCAACGGCGGCGGATGTCTCATTCCCATGAACATTATCAGAAGGGCGAAGAACAGCCAGGTACTGCTGTAAAGCAGGCCGAGCACCAGCATGAAGCCGATGACCGCATACCCGGCCCACTTGGACCAGTCTCCGAGAAGGGCTCGCGCCACATGGCCGCCGTCAAGCTGGCCCACCGGAAGCAGGTTCAGCGCGGTGACAAAGAATCCCACCCAACCGGCAAAGGCCAGCGGATGTATCGTCGTGTTTCCGGGGAGGTTGAAGAGTGCCATGAACGTCTCGAAAAGCGCCGATGTCCCTATCAGCATGGTTCCGCCCTCGATGGTCCCGGTCTGTACCGGCACAGGTAAATCGCCCGAAAGCACCAGCCCGATGCAGAGTATGGGTATCGCCACAACGAAGCCGGCGATCGGGCCCGCGAACCCTATATCCAGCAGTGCCTTCTTTGTCGGAATCGGTTCGCGGATGGATATAAACGCACCCAGGGTCCCGAGGATGAACGGAGCCGGTATGAAGAATGGAAGGGAGGCGGCGACGCCGTGTCTTTTTGCAGCGAAATAGTGTGCCATCTCATGGATGCTTAGTATGAGCATCAGGGGAAGTGCGAAGTACAGGGCGCCGTTGCCCAGGTTACCTAGTTCAAGGAAACTGCCTGATTCAAAAGTCGCACTCCACAGCGCGGCTCCGGCAAGTATCGTGCTGATAATCGTGGCAATGAGCAGAACGAGATTCAGCCAGGGGCCTCTGAACTTCGTAGGCGGGTTCTTCACTACATGGACAATGTGCTCACCCCTCTCCTGGGTTATCATCGGGATATAGGACATAGTTCTCAGTTCTTTTCTGAGGCCTTCGAAATTTGACTCCAGGCTGATCGGATCTACTTGGCAGGACATTGAGACCATGTCGAAATGGACCTGGGTGTTGTATATCGGAAAATACTTTGCCACAACTCCCTTTATCTGCTCTATATCATCGAAAATCGTTCTTGGAACCTCGGGCGGAGGTGGCGGCGGATAATACCAGTTGGCCATCAAAGTCAGTATTCTGAAGGTGGCTATTAATATT
>JAQVMG010000097.1 GCA_028703755.1 Thermoplasmata archaeon
TCTTCCGATCTATGACCTTTCTCTTTCCGGCCTCACGAAGAAGGATATCAACTACCCCCCGATTTGCAGCCTTTAGAGCTGCCTGACGAGGTGCCCGGCCAGTGTGGGTGACTCCGACCTAAGCCATGCCAATGTTGCTATGCACGTCACGAACAATGGCAACACACCCTTCTGGATAGAAACTCCTCAGGGTCTCCTGAACGACGGCAGATGGCATCATGCGGCCGGAACTGTGGATGGCAGCAATATATCGGTGTATCTGGACGGTGTATATTACAATTCAGAGAATTACACTGGAACCATTATTCCGTCAGCAGGCAACCTTTGGATAGGCGCACAGAACCGGCCAGGGTACGAATTCAGATTCGACGGCAGCATAGATGAGGTCAAGATTTGGAATCGGGCACTGAACGCAACTGAAATCAAGACCTTATATCTTGCTGCGTTCTCTCCGTTCAGGATAGACAGCAATGCGGATTTCGCAGCTTACGCCTCATCCGGCAACGGCGGCAACACCAATCCCTGGATCATTGAAAACCTGGAGATAAACGGAACAGGGGTTGGCTATGGAATTTACATCGGAAACACGACCGACCACTTCATCCTGCGCAACTGCACGGTGTGGGGTGCGGACGGTCTTGCCCAGGACCCCTATTATCCGGACGCAGGCATTGTTTTCTACAACGTTACCAAGGGGAATATCCTGAACTGCACATCCCACAACAATTCCCGCAGCGGCATATTGCTCACGACAAATCTGAGGAATGTCACGGTGAACGGGACGAAGCTTGCCGATAACCAGGCCGGCCTGGAAACCTGGAATGTGAGGAACTCCAGATTCAGCAACCTCACATGTACAGGGAATAGCTGGGCAGGGGTTTACATTGACAATTCGCAGAACATGAATGTCACAGATTCAATAATGACGGGGAATTATGACGGAATACGGCTGAAAATTGCAAACGGAATTCTGCTCAGGGACAACAACGCCAGTTCGAACATCAACGGTTTCATTCTGATGGGTTCGAACAACAATGAGGTCCTGAATAATACACTGACACAGAACAATGAAGCCGGGATCGGAGTGATGCAGATATCCGTGAACGGTTCGACCGTGAACACCATAAGCGGAAACATCGTCAGAGGCAACGGAGGCATGGGCATCTCCGTCAGCGGTGCGGCGACCCAGCTGAACACAGTATCCGGCAACAATGTGACAGACAATGCCGGCGGAATAGGCATATCGTCATCCAACAACAACACTGTCACGGACAATTGGATTGCCTCGAACAGTCTGGGCATGAGCATCCAGAGCGCCTATAACAACACGGTTTTCCACAATCATTTCATGAACAATGTGAACCAGGCATACGACGACAATGCCAATAACTGGAACGATGCCTATCCCTCCGGAGGGAACTTCTGGAGCGATTACAGCGGCATCGACACGATGAACGGCGCACTCCAGGACCTTCCCGGCAGCGACGGCATCGGCGACACGAACTACACGATTGACGCTGACAGCGTGGACCTCTATCCGCTTTGGTACCCAACCGACATGGATTCAATCCGAATCATGGACGGACCGAACGGAACAGGTTCGGTCGTTCCTGACCGCGTTTATCCGGCGCCCTGGTTCAACATCACACTGTGGGCAGTCGGCTGGAATTCAACCTATGACTGCTATGTTCGCGATATATCCGTGAACTGGACCAACGTCAATTATTCGGGGGCGCAGTCCTCGATAACCAACATTTCCGGTTATTTCACGGAATGGCAGGCCGGCCCCAACTTTGGCGGCGCGCTGCTGACTGCCAACTACTCGGCCGGCTGGACGCGGAATGTTAACGTCACTATCGCGGATTATGTTCCCGATATCATGATAGACGGTAAGACTGACGACGTCATCGAGGACCCGCCAATCACCCAGATATCCTGGAAGAACATGACCCAGGGCGGCTCGGTTTCCTATGCGATCGTCGCTGAGAACGACGGAGGGACTACCGGCTCTTTCACACTGGGCTGGGACATCTCGGGGCTTCCGGGGACATTCTACGCTGTGCTGTTCAACGATGATTCGGGCACCAATGTGACGGCAGCGATAACTGCCGGCACTCTCTCGTTCAATCTCGCACCCGGCGGAATGGCGAACTTCACACTCATGATAAATTCGACAACCAACGCCGGATTTGGCCAGATCGGCTCAGTCAATATCGGGCTGTTCCCGCCCACAGGAATGCACGACAGCGCAGGCGCGATCGCCCAGATATATGAACCGGATTACATCACACTGACCGGGACTCCGAACGGCGCCCCGCTGAATGCAGAGTATCTGCAGGTAAGCCAGTCTCTGACGGTTTATGCCTCGGCATACAATGCGACAGGGCCTACTTACCTTGGCCTTGTGCCGGTTGACTGGAGCATCACGCCGGTGCTCGGAACGTTCAGCAATGCCACCGGAACAAGCTCGGTATTCACGGCAGCCAGCACGGGAGCCGGCACAATCGAAGGTTCGGCAACAGGGTTGAATGATACTTTTATCATCTTTGTTTCTCCATTCGACAACAGCAATCCTGCCTCGCAAATCATTCCGTTAGGAGAATACTGGTTCAGGAATTCACAGATTGAAATAAATGCCACTTCGACAGATGATGTCAGCGGAACCATTGAGGTCCGGCTCTGGTGGAGCCATTCGGCGGACAATTCAACATGGGGCAACTGGACTATGTGGCCCTTCATAGACGTATCATCGCCATGGGGATGGGCATTAAACTTCCCTGCAGGTTACGGATACTACAGATTCTACACAGTTGCCGTTGACTCCGCCGGAAACACGGAAGCACCACCCGCGCAGGCCGATGCCGCCTGCGCCTACGACGGCACCGCCCCTGAGATAACGGACAACAGCCAGCCGCCAGCGGAAACCGGCGATGATTTCACTGTGAATGCCTCCGTCAGTGACGACATGGCGCTTCACGGTGTGCATCTTATCTACAGCTTCGGCACCGGAGCCGAGGCCAATGTCACGATGACAGGCACGGGCCAATGGAAAATTTTTACCATTGACGTGCCGGATGACAGCCTGGATACGCTGCATTACAGGATCGCCGCCGTTGACCGCGCCAAGAACTGGAACACCACCGCAGTGGCTGATGTTACGGTGATTGATGACGATGCGCCCGAAGCGGATGCCAGCGGGGACATGGACGCAGAAACCGGAGAGGAGATTGTCTTCGACGGAAGCGCCTCCGATGACAACATCGGCATTGAGAACTACACATGGGAGTTCACTTACAACGGCACAACGGTCTACCTGTACGGCCAGAGCCCGGCGTTCACATTCTGGATCGCAGGGAACTACTCTGTGACGCTGACTGTATCGGACGCCGAGGGACTTGAATCTTCCGATACCTTCACGGTCTCCGTTACAGAGGCAGCACCGATTGACGATGATGAGGATGATAACGACGATGCCGAAGGGTCAATCGCGGATTACTGGTGGATTGTAATAATCATAATCGTTGTGATGCTGATACTGCTCCTGATCCTTCTCAAGAGACGCAAGAAGGATGATGAAGAAACGCAGGATGAAAAAACACCGGAAGGCGAATCCGGAAAGCCGCCTGACATGGATTCCGGGACATCATCCAATCCGCCAGGCAGTATATAGATTAATTTCATACACAAAGCCATACCATGCGGTTCGGCAGTGGGAATAGTTTAATATCCCACGAGGGAATACACGTCTCAGGTGAACTAACATGGCACAGGCATACTGCGTAAAATGCAAAAAGAAGATAGAGATTGAAGGCGCTAAGAAGATCACGATGAAGAACGGAAAGCCGGCCACTCAGGGCAAATGCCCGAAGTGCGGCACAAAGGTCTTCAGGATCGGCGCTTAAGCGATCTCTCATGACCGAACGACGCTGCCTGTAACCGGGCAGCGTTACCTTTCCTTTGTTTTTGCCTCGTTTTTTCCGGAATCGTTTATGGGATTAGCTTTATATCGAAGTTCGTTATAACGGAATTCGACATGTCGAAATCCGATATACTTGCAAACGAAATAGCCAGAGACTTCAGGAAGGGCCTTCTCAAGTTCTTCATATTGAAAATGCTGAACAGGGAAGATATGCACGGCTATGCCATGATGGGCAGGATAGAGGAAGTATGCGGATGGAAGCCCAGCTCCGGGTCGATGTACCCGGCCCTGCTTAATCTGACGACCCAAGGGCTCATAAAGATAAAGGTCACCGACATGCGAAAGATTTACCTGATTACTCCGAAGGGAAAGCAGCTTGTTGCCGCACTGGACCAGAACCTTGATTTTGGCCTTAAGGAGATTGGAAGGATGTTCAATGAGATATAAGGAGGAATAGCAATGAACGAAGTAATGGTGGAGGCAAAGAATCTGACAAAGACATATAAAATCGGCCAGGTCGAGGTAAAGGCCCTGAGAGGCGTTAACCTTACTGTCCGAAAGGGGGACATGATTGCAATAATGGGTCCCTCGGGCTGCGGAAAAACAACCCTGCTCAATATGCTCTCGGGTCTGGATGAACCGTCCTCCGGGAATGTGATAATTGAGGGGCAGGATCTCAGCCAGATGTCAGATAATAAGAAGACCGAACACCGCGCAAGGCGCATGGGGTTCATATTCCAGTTCTACAACCTCCTGCCGGTTCTTTCCGCGGTCGAGAATGTCGAGATGCCCCTGCTTGTATCCGGAACACCGGCCAAGGAAGCCAGGGAGAGGGCTGTCGAGATAATGGACATCGTCGGCCTCGGAAATGTGATGCACAGTAAACCCGGCGCGCTCTCGGGAGGCGAGCGCCAGCGCACGACCATCGCGAGGGCCCTCATCAGCAAACCCGCAATAATCTGGGGCGATGAGCTCACCGGCGACCTTGACGATGAAACCGCCAACACGATTATGGACCTTGTTGCCAGGCTGAGGAAGGAGACGCAGGCCACGTTTGTTATCGTCACCCACAACCCGGAAGTCGGAAAGAGGGCGGACAAGATACTGTACATGAGAAGCGGCCAGTTCGTTCGGGAAGAGAAGAATGTCTGAGGGGCTGGTCTGAATGGAAACATCGGAGTTGTTCTTGCCGGTACTGGTCCTGGGCATCATCATATTCATGGCCATGCTGGGCCTGTTCAACAGGGTGATAGCCAAACTAGGGCTGAGGAATTTCTACAGGCACAAGGGCCATGCGGCCATTTCTATCGCAGGCCTTCTGGTCGGCACCTCGATCATCTGCGCCTCGATGGTCGTCGGCGATTCAATTGAATATTACATTGTTGAAGAAACATACAACGAGCTTCAGCTTGTGGACCTGACCGTCGCCGGAGACAACGGCGCTGTCTTCAATTATTCAATATTCACCGTGCTGGATTCGGATGCCGAAGTCGCGGCCCTTACTGACGGGATGTCACCCATTCTTGCGAGATCCGCCACAATCAGGCACACGGGAACGCAGCAGTTCGAGCCTTCGGCGAACATAATCGGCTTTGAGCCCGCGGCAGACAGCGAATTCGGGAATTTCATATTGGATGACGGCAGCGAGATTTCCGGAGAGAACATCGGCGCATCAGATGCGTTAATCAACCTGGCTCTGGCCGACAGCCTCGGAGCATCGGAGGGCGATGTTCTTACTCTGACCTATTCGCTGGGCAGCTACCCGATGACGTACACGGTGGCAAGGAACATCACGGTGGCGGGAATCCTCGCTGACGAAGGGAAAGCGCGCTTCAATCCCAATGCGGGGATGGCGATGGAGACCTTCAATGTGTTCATGAACCTGGAATCGGTACAGACCATGTTCCTTCAGCCGAACATGATATCCCATGTTAAAATATCCAACAACGGGGGCATCCAGGACGGAACCGACGGAAGCGATGAGACAGCAAGCGCTGTTTGGTCCGCGGTCCAGGACCTCGAATTCCGGGGCACAGACATGCTGCCGGTCTACATGCCCAACCAGACTTATGTGCAGCTTTCGTATTCCAGGATATCTGAGGACGGGTTCTCTCTCCAGATTGACGGCATCGATGTCCCTG
>JAQVMG010000098.1 GCA_028703755.1 Thermoplasmata archaeon
TCGGCATGAAAGCCGTGGTGCTCAACAGGGCGGTTGTAGGCTCCGGTTCGGTTGTTGCCGCAGGCGCCTTGGTCAAGGAAGGTTCGGTCATTCCCCCCGGAAGCCTTGTGGTCGGCGTTCCGGGAATGACAGTCAGAGAATCAGATGCGTCCCTGGAGGAATATGCCAGGAAGAACGCGGCAACCTACGTTGACCTGGCCCTTAGACATAAAGGCGGCGAGTTCTCCGAATACCGTCAGTAATCGTCGGCTCTCGGAAAACAGATTTCATCTGTCCCATACATACTTAACAAAAGATTAATAGTAACCTTCTAAATGTCAACTTGAGGTAATACAATGTCTCACAAGAGGTTGCTAATACCCGGACCGACAGAATCTCCAATCGAGATTCTTCAGCAGCAGACCAAGTGGCTGATTGGGCACAGGAGCTCGGACTACACGGCCCTGTACACAGGCATAATCGAAAAATTGGGCAAATATTTCGAGACCCAGAGAAATCGTACAGTTCTCACAGCCTCCGGAACAATCTGGATGGACATGACAGCCCGCAACATGGTCAAGGACCGCGCCCTTGCCGGAGTGTGCGGCGCGTTCTCCAAGAGAATGTATGAGACCATTCGCGATTCAGGCAAAGCTGTCGATCCGCTCACGGTACCGGACGGCAAGGCCATCAAGCCAGAGATGGTGTTGGAAGCACTCTCCAAGCACAAGTACGACACTGTGGCCATTGTTCACAACGAGACTGCCACCGGTGTCCGCAACCCGATTGAGGATATAGGCAAAGCAATCAGGAAGGAATATCCGGACATCATGTTCGTCGTCGACACTGTTTCATCTGCCGGCGGCGATTACCTTGTCCCGGAAAAGCTCAACGCTGACATAATGTTCACATCCAGCCAGAAGTGCTTCGCGCTGCCTCCCGGAATCTGCATCGGCTTCTACTCCGACGCGGCGATCGAGCGCGCAAAAACAGTCCCCGGACGCGGCTATTACACCGACCTGGTTGAAATTCATAACTACTACCAGAAAAAGCAGCAGAACCCCACAACCCCGAACATCAGCCTGATGTATGCGCTGGACTACCAGCTGGACAGGATGCTGAAAGAGGGCCCGAAGGCGCGGTACGAGCGTCACCAGGCCATGGCTGACCTCACAAGGAAATGGGCTTCAAAGAAGATGAAGATGTTCCCGGAACCGGGGTATGAATCCGTCACTGTTTCGACAATAGCCAATACCCTCGGAAAGGACATCGGAGCATTGAACAAGGAACTCGGAAAGCGCGGATACCAGATTGCCAACGGCTACGGCGATTTGAAGGAAAAGACATTCCGCATCGGCCACATGGGCGAGTGGACCCCGAGCGAGATAAAATCACTTCTATGGCACATCGACGACATCTGGGGTGAGTGAGTTGAAAATCCTGGTCTCCGACAAGCTGGCTGCGGACGGCGTCAAGAAAATGGAGGCCGCCGGCCATACGGTCGTCAAGGCATGGGACGAGCCCAAAGATAATCTGCCAAAACTCATCGCGGACTGCGATGCCATTGTCGTGCGCGCCGCCACGAAGGTCACCAAGGACCTAATCAACGCTGCCCCGAAGCTGAAGGTAATCGGCCGCGCAGGAATCGGCCTGGACAATGTCGATGCGGAGCATGCGAAATCCAAGGGCATTGCAGTCGTCAACACCCCTACCGCGACAACAATTTCCGTTGCCGAACTGACTTTCACCTTCATACTGGCATCTTACCGCGACATCATTGCAGGCACCAACACGACCAAGGCCGGCAAATGGGAGAAAAAGACCATAAAGGGCAGAGAAGTCTACGGAAAGACCCTGGGAATCGCCGGTATAGGCCGCATAGGCCAGGCTGTCGCCGAACGCGCGGTTGCGTTCGGAATGAAGGTTCTCGCGTACGATCCTTACGTTAAATCAGACAAATACGAGAACGTCAGCATGGAAGATCTTGTGGCCAGAAGCGATTTCATCACCCTCCATTTGCCGCTCACCCCCGAGACAAAGCACATGATCGGCGCAGCACAGTTTTCCAGGATGAAGGACGGCGTTGTCATCCTGAATGTGGCCAGGGGCGGCACGATAGATGAGAATGCACTCTACGACGCGATGAAATCCGGCAAGGTCAGGGCAGCATGCCTGGACGTATTCGAGACAGAACCTCCGACCGGAAACAGGCTGCTTGAACTTCCGAACCTGATATGCACGCCCCACATCGGCGCGCAGACAGACGAAGGCCAGTACAGGGCCGGTGTCATGGTTGCAGAAGCGGTCATCGATAAGCTGAAGGGAAAGTGATATCATGGTCACAGTGAAACCGTTCGCAGGGCTGAGGCCGAAGAATGAACTTGCCGGAAAGGTCGCTGCTCCGCCCTATGACGTTCTGGATTCGAACGAGGCAAGGGAGATGGCAAAGGGCAATGAGCTCAGTTTCCTTCACATCAACAAGCCGGAGATTGACCTCCCGCCGGAAACAGACCCATACTGCGACGCGGTATATCAGAAAGGCGCGGACAATCTTCGCAGGTTCATCGCCGAGGGAACGATGGCCGCGGACAGCTGCCAGATGTTCTATTTCTACCGGCAGATAATGAATCACCACTCACAGACAGGGCTTGTGGCCTGCGTCTCCGCGGATGAGTACGATAAGGGTCTGATTAAGAAGCATGAATTCACACGCCCGGAGAAGGAGAACGACCGCGTCCGCCACATAATGGCATTGAATGCCCAGGTAGGCCCCGTCTTCCTTACTTACCCCGATGACAAAGAACTCAACTGCATCCAGACAGACATCTGCAGCGGCAGGCCGGAATGCGATTTCGTCTCCCAGGACAATGTCCGCCACACAGTTTGGCTGGTCCCTCAGGATAAGACACCTGAGATCGCAGCTATTTTCAGGCGGATACCTTACCTCTATGTTGCCGACGGCCATCACCGCAGCGCGGCCGGGTCCATCGTTGCGAAACAGCGCAAAGGCGCCAATCCGAAACATTCGGGCACCGAGGAGTACAACTTCTTCATGGCCGTAATATTTCCCAAGAGCCACATGAGCATCATGGCCTATAACCGCGCCGTGATGGATCTCAACGGACTCGGTGAAAAAGAATTCATAACACTGGTGAAGGACAATTTCAACCTGAAAGCCGGAGGACCGGAACCGAAATCCGTCCATGAGTTCTCGATGTACATCGGGGGCAAATGGTACAGTTTGAAACCCAAAAAGGGGTCCTATCCAGAGGACGACCCGGTGAAAAGTATCGATGCCAGCATTCTTCAGGACAACCTGCTTCAGCCAATCCTCGGAATAGCCAATCCAAGGACCGACAACCGCATAAAATTCATAGGCGGCATCAGGGGCACGGGCGAACTCGAGAAACTCGTGAATTCGGGCAAGTTCAAGGTCGCATTCTCGCTGTACCCGGTGACGCTGGACCAGCTGTTTTCCGTTGCTGACTCGGGCAATGTTATGCCCCCGAAATCGACCTGGTTCGAGCCGAAATTGAGGAGCGGTCTCATAGTGCACCAGATTTGATTTGCGGTTGGAAATGTCTATAATACATTGCAGCATATCAGCTGACAATGGCAGACCAAGACAGCCATAAATCCGGAATAATTGCCGATACGGCTTACAGGCAGTATGAGAAACGCCTCCTCAAAGAAGTCCTGTCAAATCCGCCCCCCGGGCATGTTGCCGTCATAATGGACGGGAACAGAAGGTTCGCAAGGGACCTGGGCCTGGCCCCCACCGAGGGGCATAAGGAGGGCCGGAACAAGCTCGAGGAGATGCTGAACTGGGGCCTGGAAGTCGGCGTTAAGATTCTCACAGTTTACGCATTTTCATCGGAGAATATGTCCCGCAAATCCGACGAGATAGAAGAGCTGATGCGGCTTTTCGAGGAAAGTTTCTACAAGGCGGCGAACGACGAAAGAGTCAGCAAGCACCGCATCAGGATTCGCGTGCTGGGCATGGTCAGCATCCTTCCCGAGAACGTGCAGAAAGCCATCGCCTATGCCGAAGAGAAGACCAAGGACAACGACGGGTACTTCCTCAACCTGGCCATCGCATACAGCGGCAGGGAGGAGATAATCCAGGCCATCAGGGAGATTGCCGGAAAAGTCAGGGCGGGCGAACTTGAGCCTTCCCAGATTGACGAGAAGATGTTCTCCAGTTACCTTTACACCAAGGAATTTCCTGATCCTGACTTAATCCTGAGGACCAGCGGCGAGGTCCGTGTTTCCAACTTCCTGCTCTGGCAGCTTGCGTACTCCGAGCTGTATTTTGCCGACGTATATTGGCCGGGCTTCAGGAAGATTGATTTTCTCAGGGCCATCAGGACATACCAGCAGCGCACAAGGCGTTACGGGAAGTGAGGCATGGTCAGGAGCGAGCGCGTCAGGAAGAAGTATGACCGGTGGAGCCGGTTCTACGACGCCTTCGACCTGGGCGGCGTCAACGACCAGAAGAAGCTGGCAGTGGACGTTCTTGACCTGAAACCCAATTCAAGAGTGCTGGACGTCGGCACCGGCACTGGCGCCATAATCCCTTACCTGGCTTCGAAGCTCGGCCCCGGCGGCATGGCCACAGGGGTGGATTTTTCCCCGGCAATGATAGAGAGGGCCAATGCCAGGATAAGGAAGCACTGCCTGGAAAAGAAAGCCCAGGCGATCGTCGGTGACGTGACAGCGCTCGCCTATCCCGACGGGCACTTCGATGCCGCACTGGCTACATTTGCTTTTACTTCTTTCCCGGAACCGGAGAAAGCCATAAAGGAAGTTTTCAGGGTTCTGAAGCCCGGCGCAAGATTTTCCGTGCTGGACACAGGAAAACCGCCTGGTAGGGCCACATTCCGCTACCGGTATCTCAAGGCCGTCATGTGGCGCGCCGGTTTCACTGACATTTCGCTGGATGTGCCCGCGCTGCTGAAGAAGGCCGGGTTCAGGATTGTGAAGATGCACCGGTTCTCCGGCAGTTATGCCTACATTTGCCTGTGCGAGAAGGTTTGAAGTGAGAATTCTGAACTCTACAAAAGCCTGTACCAATCAATATATATTCTTGAACTGACATATTCATATTCCATGGACCTGTTCTCCCATGTCCTCTGGACCCGCGTCTTTACCCGCAACAAGCTCTGGGACGATGAGGCGCTGGTATTCGCGATGTTGCCAGACCTGGGCTTCCTGTTCGTCATGATGTATGTCCTCCTCGGCAAGCCGATGCATCTGGACTTCCAGGATGCAATGGCCACGATGCCTCCGTTCATCCTTGTGGTCTATTACTCGCTTCACAGTTTCGTCACTCTCGGAATCGTGGCGATTATTGTCTGGAAGCTGAAGCCGAAGCTTTTACCTGCGCTGTCGGCATGGGCGCTGCACATCTGCATGGACATTCCATTTCACTCCGACGTTTTCGGCACAAGGTTTCTCTACCCCCTACTTCCGGATTTCTACTTCAGCGGCCTCTCATGGGGCGATTACCGCGTGCTTGCCGCCTCCTATTTCATGCTCCTGGTTGTCTGGTACTATCTCGAGATGAGGGAGCTCAGCAGGCACAGAAGCATCGTCCGCAGAACGGACTGGCTTGACCGCATCGAGAGCTTTGCCGGAGGCCTAATAAACCCCAAGCCCATTTCCGTGGGGCATGGAGCGGAAAGAGATAACCAAGGAGCATCTGGCCAGGTATCTGGAGAAAACCTCTGCGGCCCTGAAGAAAGTCAAAATTGCGGCACCGGAACCCTCGCACCACCGAAAGCTGGCTGAGGATTTCCTTTCCATGGCGCAGGCTTATTTCAATGATGCCAATCATTTTTTCAGAGAAGGCGATTACGTCAATGCATTCGGATGCGTGAACTACTCGCACGGATGGCTGGATGCCGGCGCCAGGCTAGGCCTTTTCGACGTCGGCGGCGATGACACATTATTCACTCTCAGCGAATGAAACCGAATATAGCCTCAAAACAACCTAAATTATCCTGGCTCCCTGGCTGTCGGTTCTTGTCCGGATGACTGTGCCC
>JAQVMG010000099.1 GCA_028703755.1 Thermoplasmata archaeon
CATCTTTGGCAATCCCTTTCTGGTCATCGGGTGCGAATATGAACACTTTGTGACCTCTCTTCTCGAGGCCGTCCCTGAATTTTATGACGCTTGCAACACACCCGTCCATTGTGGGCAGCCAGGAATCCGTGAACATAGCGATTCGCATTGTCATTTCTCCGCTATTTTTTCCAATTTCCGAATCAGATCCTTTGTGTCTCTTGCCAGAAGCCGGATCATGGGCTCCTTCCCTACAGAACCAGGTCGAATACAGCATCAGGCACATATCCAAGGTCGTTTATTGCTTTTCCGGTGCCCCATTCCATTGTGCTTGAAGATTCCGGTTCCTCCTGTCTGTCAAAACTTCCCACGGTGAATCCCACATCCCTGAACCGCACAATAAGATCCTCGGAATATTTCAGATTCATTGCGCAGCGTACTGACCGGTCTTTTGCCATAGCTGCCAGAACCACACGCCCAACATGGGAGCGCCTTCCGAATACCGGAGTTCCAAGGGTAGCCACCCGGTTGCCTTTGAGGATGAATCTTGAGTCCAGAGAACAAATTTGATCGGGGGTCTTTGCATCCTCAGTTGCATATGCAATATTATTCCCTACCTCCGCGATGTATTCCGCCGGCATGATTCGGAGTATCCTGGACACAGCCATGTTCAGCTCTTCTCGGGCTTGGGCAAGTTCTGAGGGCAAATCGGTCTCTTCCAGAGATGTTTTGATGCTGCATCGGTCGAGTACCCGGGAGATGTCATCTTTGGCCGTTCTCACAGAATCCCAGAGGTTAAAGCCCCTGGAGAGATGGCCTGCAATTAGTGCTGAGTATGTGCAGCCAGTGCCTCTTGATTTGTGCTCAATCACAGGCGACGGAAGCATCCTGATCCCATCAGAATCGCAGAATATATCGGTGCCGACCTGTGATTTGAAATGACCGCCTTTGATGAGAACCCCGCGTGCGCCCATGTCAAGTATCAGTCCTGCAGCCACCTTCGCAGTTTCAGGGTCAGTGACATTGATGCCGGAAAGGATGGAAGCTTCATGGGCATTCGGTGTGACCAGACTGCAGACCGACAGGATATCATGGATATAGATCTCGGCAATCTCATCGTCGATGAAGCTGAATCCGGTGGTCGATGCGAAAACAGGGTCAACAACCGAAGGAATGCCGCACCCATCCATAAAATCGGCAACAATCCGAGCAATCTCAGCTGAACCCAGCACACCGACCTTGATTGCATCAGGATTGCGTTCTTCCATGATGGTTTTGAGTTGTTTGGCGATTAAATCGGGGGGAACCGGCTGGAATTCTGAAAAAGAGTGAAGGTTCTGGACCGTGAGGGTGCTTACCACAGGCTGAGCATGAAGATCCAGATAAGCTAGAGCCCGGAGGTCGGCTGAAAGCCCAGCATACCCCGATGGGTCAAGGCCGGCGATGCAGAGGACTGATGGCATGACACCGAATAGACTTTTGACAATTTAACCTTGACGGATGGAGGTCATTTCCGAATGAGATGTTTAAGCAACGGCCAAAAGAACATCGGCTTATGCTCAGCATCGTCCAGCCTGTAGAAGAATATGAAATATGCAGCAGTAGAGAAAACATAGAGTACAGTCGATATCAGAAACGGCAGTATAAGGTCCCCCGTGTCCCAGATGAAACCGCCTATGAAAACCCCCACCGCATGGGTGAGCATCCAGGCAAAACCGGTGTAGCTCTGGGCGGTGGCGCGTAGCGAGTGGGGCAACTGGCTCATCATGAATGAAGTCATGATGGGGCCGGGGACATTCATCAGAGACGCCCGAACAAGGAAAAGAAGTACCACAATGGACAGCCACGGAGTGAACGGAATCAGAATCATGGCAATGATCGATATTCCGTGAAAACTTGCGGTCAGCATCACGCTGCCGCGTTTTTCGGCCATCCTGGGCAGATAAACGGTTATGACGGCCATGACGAAAGCCTGCATTGCGAACAGAACACCGATCGTGCCCAGATCCAGTTCGAACCGCAGTTTGAAATATATCGGAAAATAAGGGATCAGAATTCCGGCGCCAATGCCGGTGAGCGCCTGAGGGACAGCGAATTTGGTCATGAGAACCCAGTGGGATTTTACTTTCTCGATTGTTTCTTTAACTGCTTTCCTCGGCCTGTCGGTTTTCACTCTCAGCATTAGGGCTATCGCAACGAATTTTAGCAGGAAAGCAACCATGAAAATCATGCGGTAAGAGGGTTCTTCTGCGAATCCGAAGAATGACATGAACAGCAGAGGAATGAACCCGCCAATGAGTGTGATCACACCTGAGCCCATATGTGCGATGATCGCATTCAGGCTGAACAGGTATTTCCGTCTTTTCTGGGTTGTTTTCTCGGAGAGGAATGCACTGAAGGCGGGGCCTGTGAAACCGCTGCTCGCACCGAGAAATATTGCGGCCATTATGAACGCAGGAAGCGAACTGAAAAGAGCGAAATGCATCATGCCAAGCGTCCCGAGGCCGAAGCCGAACAGTATAGTTTTCTTGCGTCCGATTCGGTCAGCCAGAATGCCGCTTCCCAGCAATACAACGACCTGGCTGACTTCCATTATCAGCGATAGGGAACCGAAAACAACATTGGAATAGCCCAGCGCATTGAGGTAAAGCACAAGAACGAAACCGTTGATTGCAAAACTCATATTGTCAATAAGCCCGGCAGCAATCATCGTCTTTGCATCGCGGCGAAAACCCCGGAATTTGCTGAACTCACCAGTGCGGCGCTTTGACATCGAAACCCCATCAATTTCCGTATATTAAATATGTGGCTGCATCCGTATTATAGGCAAAATATATATGCCCACCCTCAATCCGAGGAAAGAATCCTTATGCCCACAATTGAAGAACAGATTAAAGATATCCAGGACGAGATAGACAAGACCCAGAAGAACAAGGCGACAGAGCACCATATCGGAAAACTCAAAGCTAAGATTTCCAGGCTGAGGGATGAGGCCGAGAAGCGCCGCAGCTCAGGAGGGGCAACAGGGAAGAGTTATGCGGTGAAGAAATCCGGTAACGCCACAATCGGTTTTGTCGGGTTTCCGAGTGTCGGAAAAAGCACGCTGCTTACAAAGATAACCGAGGCAAAGAGCGAGATCGCAGCTTACGAATTCACAACGCTGGATGTTATCCCCGGGCTGCTGGATTACAGAGGCGCGAAGATACAGGTACTTGACATGCCAGGGATGGTCAAGGGCGCTGCGTCCGGAAGGGGGAGGGGAAGGGAGATTCTCTCAGTAATTCGCGGCCTGGATCTGATAATCCTTTTCCTGGATGTACATAACATTCACTGGGAAGTGCTTGAAAAGGAACTTCATTCAGCAGGAGTGAGACTGAACGGCAGGCCTCCGGACATCAACCTGTCCAAGAAGGACAAGGGCGGGATCGAGTTCCATCCTACACTGGAACTGACCAAGATTGACCTTGATATAGCATTGGATATTGTCAAGGAATACAGCATAATCAATGCGGATATCGTCATCCGCGAGGACATAACCGAGGACCAGCTCATTGATTTCCTTTCTGGGAACCGCGTTTACATCCCGGCCTTGATTGTGCTGAACAAAATTGACACTGTGGACCACAGCCATCTGATGAAACTGAAAAAGAAGCTGCGCGGCTGGAAAGTGATTCCTATATCCGCAGACCAGGAGATTGGCATCGAGGAGCTCAAGGAGGAAATCTACAATGCATTGGATTTCATGAGCGTTTACATGAAGCCCCAGGGAAGACCGGCCGATATGAAAGACCCGATGGTGGTGAAAACCGGCTCGACCGTGGGCATGATATGTGAGATCATCCACAGGGACTTCAGGAGAAAGTTCAGGTATGCCACTGTTTGGGGAAAAAGCGCCAAATTTCCCGGCCAGATGGTCAGCATCGACCATGAGCTGATGGACGGGGATGTCCTTACCATTGTAGTCAAAAGGTAATGGTTTTTTAACCCTGTCGGCAGATACAGGTATTGATGTACGAGGAAGCCAGAAAGGAGATGGTTACCAAGCTTGAGAAGGCCGGCTACATCAAAACAAAAGAGGTCAGGGAGGCCATGGAAACCGTCCAAAGGCACCTGTTCGTACCTTCTGAGATGGAAAAATACGCCCATGCCGACACACCTCTCCAGATCGGCGAAGGTCAGACAATTTCCGCGCCACATATGGTTGCGATGATGCTTGAACTTATGGAACTGAAAAAAGGGATGAAAGTTCTGGAAGTAGGGTGCGGCTCGGGCTACCACGCGTCACTGGCTGCACACATCGTAGGGAAGGAAGGGCATGTTTACACTATTGACATAATTGAAAATCTCACTGCCAAAGCAAAATACAACATCCATCTGGCCGGGCTGCTTGACAGAATCACGGTTATTCATGCCGACGGGTCGGTCGGCCTTCCGGAACACGCGCCTTTTGACAGGATTATGGCTGCCTGCAGCGCACCGGACGTCCCGCAGCCCCTGATTGAACAGCTAGCGGATCCAGGAATCGCTGTGATTCCGGTTGGCACCGGATTCACCCAGAGCCTTGCATATATCAGGAAGGAGAAAGGAAGAATTTCCAGGAAGGATTACGAAGGGGTTGCTTTTGTTCCTATGCGAGGTAAATTCGGTCGATAATCATTCCAGATGGGGAAGTATATCCCTCAGGTCATCCGATTCAACAACGACATCGGCGCCAGTTATGGATTCCGAATCAATCGGATTGAATGCTATGCCCATTCCTGATATTTTAAACATGGAAACATCGACCCAGCTGTTGCCGATTGCAACGCATCTCTCCGGCTTGACTGCAAAATCATCCATTATCTGCTTCAGAGCCCCGGCCTTGTCCCGCAGTTCCACGCGCAGGATACCTTCACCGAGAAGCCGGCCGCCGGCATCGGCAGTGAGGCCGTTTGACACGACGCGGTCGACGCCGCAGAAATTGCCGATATGGTCAGCAAGAAGGTCGATGCCGCCGCTGACTATGCATGTCTTTATGCCCATGGATTTCAGGTGCTGGACAGTCTCCCTGGCCCCACTGACGATTTTTGCATCCATAAGGATTTTTCTTATTTGTTCCAGGTTGATATCCGGGTCGGCCTTTTTCCACATGGCGATGTCCGAGCGCATGAATTCAGCGTCGTCTATCCGCCCCGAGCAATAAGCCTCAAGCGAATCCGAATTGTCCAACCCGAAATGTCTGTGCACCCATTCCCAGGAGCTTCTTTCGGCGACTATCACGCCGTCAAGATCGAAGGCGACCATGTCGAACTTCATAAGACATTGTGAAGCCAATTGCCTTTTTTAACTTTCCGTATAAGCAGAATTTTATACTCCCAGTCATTTGTATCTTCAATGATAATCCTGGTTGGCGTCGGGCATGTGTTCGACATCTCCGAGCAGATTCACCAGATAATCCTGGAACAGGCACCGGTAGCTGTCGGTCTGGAGCTTGACAGGAACAGGCTTTCGGCCTTGCTGGCAAGGGAAAGGGGGGAGGAACTGCCCAGGCAGAGGAGCATGCTGGCCAGATTTCAGGAGAGGATGGCCAAGGATTTCGGCGTGCAGGCAGGGGACGAGATGCTGGCCGGGTTCAAAGCGGCGAAAGAAATCAATGCCAAACTTCTTCTGATTGACATGGACATCAATCAGGTCATTATGAAAATCAACAGGGAACTCACTGTGAAGGAAAAGCTGAAGATGTTCACTGCGATTTTCGCCACACCTTTCATCAGAAAAAAGACAGTTGAAAAGGAAATGGCCAGATACGAAGAGGAGGGGGAACATTACCTTGAGGAAGTCGGAAAAACGCTTCCCACGGTCAAGAGGATTTTGTTGGATGAGAGAAACGTGTTCATGGCAATGAACCTCAGGAAGATCGAGGAGCAGTTCGGGACTGTGCTGGCGGTTATCGGCGACGGCCATGTGCCGGGAATCTCAAAAATAGTAGT
>JAQVMG010000100.1 GCA_028703755.1 Thermoplasmata archaeon
GAACAGGGACGTGAAGGATGAAATAGAAAAGGTAGTGCTGGAGACTTATGGAGGATAGGCTGATGGACCGGGAGAAGAAGATAGTCGGCGGTATCGGAGAAAAACTCGCGATAAAGTTCCTGAAAAGTAGAGGTTACGCTATCCTCGAAACTAATTACCGCACCATATTCGGCGAACTGGACGCGATAGCTAAAAAAGACGGCTTCATGATCTTTATCGAAATAAAAACCCGCGCATCTTCTTCTCTCGGTCCTCCCTATCTCGCGGTAACGGCGTTAAAGATACGTCACATAATTAAGAACGCTTTATTTTATCTTAAAATGCGCGGCCAAGTATATTGCGACTGGCGGATAGATGTGGTATCCGTAAAATTAACCCCCAACAATAAATGTGAATCGATCGAATTGATTGAGAACGCGGTCTGCGACAACTATTAAGGAGAAATTTCGATGATAGCAAGAATATATTCAAGCGGCATAGCCGGGATAGACGCCTATGAAGTGACCGTCGAAAGTGATATCGGCGGAGGCTTGCCGCAATTCAACATAATCGGTTTGCCCGATACGGCAATAAAAGAATCGCGCGACAGGATCAAATCCGCAATCAGGAATTCCGATTTTGCATTCCCGACAAAGAAGATAACCGTAAATCTTGCGCCGGCCGACAGCAAGAAAGAGGGCGCATCTTTTGACCTGCCTATCGCGCTTTCTATCCTGGCATATGAAGGCGTGATCGATTGCTCGATACTCTCGGATTTTGTATTTTGCGGCGAGATGTCGCTGGATGGAAAACTGAAACCTATTAAAGGGTCGCTCTCAATAGCTATGGGTTTGAAAGCTATGGGAAAAGCCAGGCTTGGACTGCCCAAAACGAACGTTAAAGAAGCCGGGGTTGTAAAAGGCATTGAGGTCTATCCTCTGGAGACTCTTAAGGATGCGGTAGATTTCATAAACGGAAAGATAAAATTATTCCCGTTCTCATCCGGCCAGGAGCTTGTGTCAAAAAAGGCCTCCAGGTACAAGGTGGATTTCAGTGACGTCAAAGGCCAGGAACACGCCAAACGCGGTTTGGAAGTAGCAGCCGCAGGAGGCCATAACGTCATGCTGATCGGCCCTCCGGGTTCCGGAAAGAGTATGCTGGCCAAACGTCTTCCTACGATACTGTCCGACATGACACTCGAAGAAAGTCTTGAGACGTCTAAGATTCACAGCGTAGCCGGACTCCTCTCCCCCAATAAAGGGCTCATATGGGCCCGTCCCTTCAGATCGCCGCACCATACAATATCCGACTCGGCGCTGGTCGGAGGCGGGACGAATCCGACTCCCGGGGAGATAAGCCTTGCGCATAACGGCGTATTGTTCCTCGACGAATTGCCGGAATTTAAGAAGAACGTTCTGGAGGTGCTAAGACTGCCTATCGAGGACGGCATGATCACCATATCGAGGGTCGCAAAGACGCTGACATATCCCTCCAAATTCATGCTCGTAGCCGCTATGAACCCCTGCCCCTGTGGAAATTTTACGGACCCTAAGCGCGAGTGCCACTGCACCCCTATTCAGATACAGAACTATCTTTCAAGGATATCGGGTCCGCTTCTCGACAGGATAGATATACATCTCGAGGTGCCGAGATTAAAAGTGGAGAACTTGACGGATAAGCGGCGCGGGGAACCGTCCGAGGATATCAGGAATCGCGTCGATGAGGCGCGAACGCTGCAGAGACAGCGCTATAAAACCGATCCCATATACTTCAACGCGCACCTCGAATCCAAGGAACTGGAGAGATACTGTGTCCTTGATAAAGAGAGCGAAGAGTTGCTGAAGCTAGCGATATTGGAGCTAGGCCTTTCGGCCAGGGCATACGACAAGATATTGAAGGTCTCCAGGACAATCGCCGATCTGGACCATAAGGAGGTAATCGAAGCCCATCACATATCGGAGGCGATATCTTACAGGAGCCTGGACCGCAACCTCTGGGGTTAGATCATTTCGACGGCGCAGCGAGAACAGCATTCGATATTCTATACGCTTTGACGGCCTTCAGGTCGAGCTGTCCTATGAGATCACTATCAGCCGGCATAAGATAATAGCAATCGAAACCTGTTTTCCTGCCATTAAGCCTCTCCGGCGCGGCCCATGTTATATTGCCCCGCATTATGTAATAAGCCATGCTGGGTTCGAACAACCGGCTTATCCCTATTCTGCATATGCCGGAGGTCTCCGATATATGGCTCTTTAATTCGCGGATATCCCTTAACGCCTCCTTCGTCGAAGCATCATACGCCCACTGATAGAAATAGCTGACGTTCAGGCACAGAATGTTATGGATAAGCGCCGCCGCGATGATGATACAGAAGGCGCTCTTGAAAAGCATTCGGAAAAAGCCGTTCACAGTCTCATGCGCGCCTTCCCACAATATCAGGAAAAAGATAATATACAGCGGGACCAGGTATATCGCCATCCGGTCTGTCGGATATTTGACTTTAAATAGAAGGAATTGCGCCTTTATGCAAACGGCGATGAAAAACAACGCCGAGGACAACGCCAGCAGATATTTATCCAGCGGCCCCGCGATCTTTATTATTACAAAACTGAAGAGCAGAACAATAACAGCGGCCGCATACGATATAAAAATGACAGAATCTGCCATCCATATCATGTCGATGCCCGCATACCCCGTGCCATAAAAATAATGCCGCAGTATGCTGTCCACGGTATCTACCCAAAAACCCGCCGTCCCCCCATATCCGGCGACGCCCTGTAAGACCGCTTTTAAGGCCCCCGGCGAATATATTGTCATTAAAAATGCCGCTGCAATAACGACCGGAAAAAATATCCTGGCCATTCCCTTAATATCAAAAAACAACATTACGGCGATTATCGCTATAAATACATTTAAAAAAGAGAGGTTAGACAACACGGCCAATATCAGCATGGCCACCGACGCCTGGTTATATCCGGCGCGCTTACCCGGATCCGGGCATTCTATCCCTTTCAATAAAAGATAGATAGCGGCGGCGGAGAAACCTATGCCCATCGAATAACCTCTGGCGCAAGAGAAATAATCGAGTAAAAAAGGATTGGACGCGGCCAGTAGAAAGCCGACGACGAACCTTCCTCTCCTCAAGAACAGTTTCAGTATATGAAAAATACTTACCAGATAGATGGCATGCCCTGTCAAAGCGGGTATACGTATGACAAATTCCGAATTTCCGAAAAAGTGAGCAAGGACCTTAATGGCTAATGTATTCAGCAGATGATTATTAGAGCCCACAGGGCCAGCGAAGGAAAAGATATGCTTCAGGCTGCCGCAGGAATGATACAGGTATGTCCACGCTTCATCAAACGATATGGACAGGTTATATGCGCGCAGACAGGTATAGGCAAAAAAGGCCGCGCCTATCAGGATGGCAATATTCTCATACACATCTTTTTTTCGGATCATCTATATCTTATCTTCATCGCTAATATCACGACTATGAAAAATAACGTTACGCAATTAGCTATGATGATAGGAAGTTCGCCTATAACTATGCCGTATGTAAGCCACAGCAAGACACCGAGAGAAAATATAAGGAACATAAGTATCGACAGGTCTTTGGCGTCCTTTGTTTTATATATTTTTATTATCTGGGGTATGAAAGATATTGTGGTAAGCGTCCCGGCGACAATGCCTATGGTGAAACTATCCATATGACTTATCTCCTGATATAGAATGCGTTTACAAACAGATAAAGCGCCGCCAGTAAGACGCAGGCGTACGCAAAGATGTCGCCATAGACGGTATAGAACGTCCTGGTATTCGTCAACACAATATCATTAACGGCAAAGCCGTCCACGAACAGGTCCCTGCCGCCTCCTTCCACCTTTTTAACGATACGGCCCTTCTGGTCTATAAAACAGGACAGCCCCGTATTGGCGGCCCTTACGACGTTCAGCCTGTTCTCGACGGCCCTGAAGACGGAACTCTGCGCATGCTGGTAAGGGGCGCTAGTATTGCCGAACCAGGCGTCGTTCGTGATATTCACCAGGAAATTCGCTCCGCTTCGCACAAATTCCCTGGTAAGCCCGGGAAAGATATCCTCGAAGCATATAAGACACGAGAACTCAACTTTCTTTACCAGCCTCCTGGCGTAATCCTTGTCTCTGAAACTCCTCTCCATAAATACACTAAATACCTTATGATCTTTCCCGCCCCTGAAATCGCCTATGGGATTGGGCGCGAAATTCTCTACGAACGACAGTATCCCCTTGAACGGCAGATATTCGCCGAACGGAACAAGGTGGATCTTGTCGTACCGTTCGGAGATTCTACCTTCTCTGTCGAATAATACGGCGCTGTTATAATATACGTCCGGCGAGGCCGCGTCTTCCCTGGGGGCGCCCACAAGAAGGGGCGTTTTGGTCTCTTTGGCAAGAGCCTCTACGCGTCCGAGCAGATCCCGCTCACTCTCCAGAAAACCCGGCACCGACGTCTCCGGCCATATGATAAGGTCGGCCTTCTCTTTTGCCGCGTCTTTTGTAAGCCGTTCATATTTACCTGCTATCTCCTGCCTGAAACTTGCGTCCCATTTTCTGGCCTGGGGAATATTACCTTGGACGATCGTGACCCTGAAAATTTCCCCCGTAAATATATTCTTTACCCTTATCATCCCGTACGCAAGCGAAATAAAGATGAGAGCGAGCGCTATGCCCAGATACGGCGAGGAGTAGACTTTTTTTCGTAGCTCCTTTATGGTAAGAAAAACTGCCGCGTTGGCCATCATCACAAGGAAGCTTACTCCATAAGCGCCGGTTATATCGGCGATCTGGATCACGCCGAGGCAAGGAGTTTGGGAATGACTTAATAGTGCCCATCCGAATCCGCTGAAGACATTGGAACGGGCCAGCTCCAATGCGACCCACGCCGAAGGCGCAAAAAATAATATCCCCAGCGGTTTTGACCGCCGCATAATAAAGGACATCGTTAAACCGAATATCCCGAAGTATAACGCAAGATACATGACCACTATGATCATGCCGGGAAGAGTCACATGGATAAGCCAGTAGACGGCGCCCAGGAAGAAGAGAAATCCGGCAAGATAAGAGACGAGGAATGATTTAAGCGGCTTCTGACCGTCTATCGAGAAAAATAGGGGTACAAACGCTATCCACGCAAGAGGCCACAAATTGAAATTCGGGAATGCGAGTATTAGAATAGATGAAGATGCTGCGGCAAGCACAAGCTGAAAGCTGAAAGCTGAGGGCTGAGAGCTCTTTCTCATTTTCCGCAGCACTTTTTATATTTCTTGCCGCTTCCGCATGGACAGGGCTCATTCCTCCCGACCTTAGGTTCTTCTCTTTTATAAGTCGGGACATTCTCCTGCGGGAGCTGTCCTTCATACGGCTCGGTAAAAGATCCCTCTTCCGGAGATTGCGATAACGGCACGCCCTGGAATTGCGTCCTCTCTTCATGCATAGTCTTCTGCTTGCTGGGATCGAATACGGCCACTTCTTTCTCTTCTTTCACTGCTTTTATCTTGAATAGGTATTCGAGCGTCTCTTCTTTTATACGGTCTATCATGTCCATGAACATGGAATAGGCCTCGTGCTGATATTCTACCAGCGGGTCGCGCTGGCCGTAAGCCCTCAAACCTATTCCCTCCTTCAGGCTGTCCATCGCATACAAATGGTCTTTCCATCTTGAATCGACAACCTGCAGAAGGATCATCTTTTCCAGGTACCTGGCCGTCTCGCTGCCTAAAGCGGCTTCTTTATCTTCGTAACGTTTTTTCATCAACTCAAGAACGGTATCCTTGACCTCGGGTATTCTCATCTCTTCGAGGTTAATGTCGTTCGTTTTAATAGAGAACCTGAGTTCTATATACTGCCTGAACCCGTCGTAATCCCATTTGTCAGCGCTCACCTTTTCGTTAAGA
>JAQVMG010000101.1 GCA_028703755.1 Thermoplasmata archaeon
TTAATAAAAATAAAAAAAAAAAAAAAAAAAAAAAAAAAATTAAAAAAAAAATATATAAAAAATTTTTAAAAATTAATTTAATATTAAAAAAAAATTTTTATTTTGATTATAAATATTTTTTTTTTTTTTTAATTTTTATAAAAAAATTTTTTAAAAAAAAAAATTTTTTTTATTATAAATATAAAATTTGAATTTTTTTAAATAAATCTATATTAATAAGAAAAAAATCAAAAAATGCACGAATGGGTAATGGAATAGGTAAACCATTAAAATATTTAATTTTTATAAAAAAAAAACATATTTTTATTAAATTAATTAATCTTAATAAATTTTTTATAAAAAATATAAAAAATTATTGAATAAAAAATTTTAGATTAATATTATAAATAATTTTTATTTATATTTATATTTTATTTTTAATTATAAATTTAATTTTTTTAAAACAAAAAATAATTTAATTTTTTTAAAAAATTTTTCATTTTTTTTATTTTTTTTAGAATTTTTTTTAAATAATTTTTTTTTTTTTAAAAAAAATATTAAAAAACAAAAAATTTATTTTTTGAAATCTCCAAATAGATATAAAAAATTTCAAAAAAAAATATATCATATAAATTATATTTTAATAATAAAATTAAAATATTATATAATAAATATTAACTATATATTATTAATAAATTTATTTTTTGAAATTTCTTTAATTTATTTAAAAAAAAAAAAAATTATTTTAAATTTAAATTAAATTTAAAATTTTAAATACATATTAAAATATATTTTTTTATAATAAAATATAAACAAAAGAAAAAAATTTATCTTAAAAATATAAATATTTTAAACATAAAAAAAATTTATTATTTAAATTATTTTATTTTTTTTTTTACTTTTTCAAAATTATTATTTTTAAATATTTTTTTATTTAAATCTTTTTTTTTTTATTTATTTCAAAAAAATAAAAATTTTAAAAATAGTAATATTTTTTTATTTTATTTAATATTATTAAAAAATTATTATTTATATTATTTTTATTATTTATTTTATGAAAAATTTAAAACTAAAAATAGTATAATATTAAATTTTTTAAAATATAAATTAAAAAAAAATAAAAAAATAAAATATTTTAATAAATTAATATATTTTTTTCTTTTAAATTATATTTAAAAATTTTTTTATATGTTATTAATTTTAGCAGTAAAAGTTTTAGTTTTAGGATTTTGTATGTTACCAATTGCTTTTGGTGTTTTAGGTACAGGTTTATTATTTGCTGGTTATAATTTAGCTGTTTCAAAAAATCCAGAAGAAGTTGAAAATTTATTTAATTCAACATTAATGGGATTTGCATTAATGGAAACATTTATTTTTTTATCATTTGTAATTGGTTATGTAATATATATAATGTAAATAATCTATTAAAGTAACTTAATGGTAAAGTATTAGATTGAAAATCTAAAAATTAATGGTTCAAATCCATTCTTTAATATTATTAAAAAAATTTTGTATAATAAAAAATTTATTATTTTAATAAAAATAAAAAATTTATTTTTAAATAAAAAATTTATTTTTTTAAATTTTCAAAAAATAAATAAATTTAATATATTTTTTTTTTTATTTTTTAAATTATTTTTAATTTATTTTTTTAAACAAAAAATCTTTATAAATATAAATAAAAAAAAAAATATTTTTTTAAATAATAAATATTTATATATTTTATTTTTTATTTATAAAGATTTATTTTTTTTTAAAAATTTTATTAAAATAAATTTTAAAAAAAATTTAATTTATTTTTATAAAAATTTATTTTTTTTAAAAAATTTAAAAATTTTTGGTTTTTTTTTTTACTACATTTTTTTAAAAAAAAAAATTAAAAAATATATTTTAAAATTTGGTATATTTAAACATAAATATAAAAATTTTAAAATAAATTATTTTTTTCAATTATATAAATTAAAAAAAAAAAATATATTTATAAAAATATTTATTTCATATTAATTTAATTTTGAAAATATTTAAAATTAGTTAATTTATTTTTTAAAAAATATTTATTTAATTTAAATTTATTTAATAATAGATTTTTATTTATATTTTTAGATGTACATGTTAATAAACATAATTTTTTTAATTTTAAATTAAATAATTTAAAAAAATAATAAAAAAAAAATCTTTTATAATTTATAATATTTTTTGAAAAATAAAAATATTTTAGTAAAAAATATAAAAAAAAAATATTTAAAAAAAATATTTTTTTTTTTTTATTTTTTAAATATTTTATTTGTTGTTTTTTCATTAGATAATTTTAATTTATTTTTTAAAAAATTATATTTTTGTATTATTATTTATAAAAAAAAAATTATATTTTTTATATATTTATTATATATATAAAGTTATAAAAATTTAATATTTTGTTAAAATTTAATAATAAAATTTTTATATATTTTGGATTATATTATATTACAATTAATTTTAAAAATTTTTTTTATATATATAAATTATAAAAATAATTTATATATTAATATAAAAAAATAAATTACTCCACAAAAAAAAGGAATATGTTTTGATATTAGAGTAAAATCACCAAGAAAACCTAATTCAGCAAAAAGAGCAATAAATAAATCATTAATAAAAAATAAAAAAAATCTTTTAGTTTTTATTCCAGGAATTGGTCATACTTTAAAAAAATTTTCAATAAATTTAATAGCAAAAACTAGTCCAAATGATTTACCATGCATTAATTTTTTTTCTGTTAGAGGAATTTATGATTTAAAAGGGGTAATAAATAGAAAAACTTCTAGATCTTTTTATGGTACTTCATTAAAAAAAAAAATTTAATAAAAAAATTTAATATTTTTTTTTTTAAATATAAATCAAAATTATTTTTATTATATTTTATTTTTAAAAAAAATAAAATTTTTTATTATTTTAATTATTTTAGATTTTTTTTATTTTAAAAATAAAAATATTCATTTAAAAAATATATCAAAAAAAAAAATAAAAAAATTATATATATTAATGAATTTTTTTTTTTTTTTTAAATATATTTATGGAGTTTATAAAACAAACAATAATATTTTTTTTTTAAATAAAATTATATTTGGAATATTTTTAGGTTTTTTTTTTAAAAATTTTTATTTTTTTAATTTTAAAATTTTTTTTTTAGGATTAAAAATTTATTTAAAATTTTTAAAGATTAAATTTATTATTTCAAACATACAAAAATTTGATAAAATAATTTATGCTACTACTAATGGTACATATTGTTTAATAAAAAAATTTTTAAATAATAAAAAAATGATTTTACTTTTATTACCATCAAAAAAATTTATATATTTAAATTATTATATGATATGTACTATTGGAAGAAATAATAATATTTTCTTTAAATATTTAATTTTAAAAAAAGCTAAAAATTCAAAAAATTTATTAAAAAAAAAAACTGTAAGAGGAGTAGCTAAAAATCCTAATGATCATCCTCATGGTGGTCGAACTAAATCAAATTCACCAGAAATATCATTATGGGGTTGAATTGCAAAATTTTCTCATTAATAAAAAAATCATGAAAATTTATAAATTTTAATAATGATCTAAAAAAAAAAATATTTTTTACAAAAAATAAAAATATTTTAATATTTAAAAAAAATAATACTATTCTTTCATTTATTTTTTTTATTAATATTTTTATTTATAATGGATTATTTTTTAAACAAATTTTTATTTTAAATTTCTTTAATTTATATAAATTAGGAGTATTTTTAAATACAAAAAAATATTTTTTTTTTAAAAAAAAATAATTTTTAAATATTTATTAACTCAAAAAATAAATAATTATATATATTGATTTGACTTTTTTGAAAAAAAAATTAATTTTAAATCTATCTATTTTTCTATTTATTTAATAAAAAAAATTTTAAATTTAATATTTTTTGAAATTTTTTTTTTTTTAATTATAAAAAACTTTATTAAAAAATATATAAATTTTTTTTTTTTTGGTTTTTATTGAATATATAATTACTTTAATTGAATAATTATAAATATAAATTATATTTTTTTAAAAAATAAAAAAATAAAAAATATTTTTATTATTAAAAAATATTTTTATTATTACTTTAAATTTAATAAAATATTTAAATTTAAATAAAAAAATATTTTTTATTGAAAATTTTTTTAATTATTATTATTATAAATCTAAAAATAATAGACTTTATATTAGATTAGAATCTTTTTTTCCTATTTTTTTTTATCAAAAAATAATTTTTTTTTTTTTTTATAAAATTTATTTTTTAAAGAATATAAAAAAGAGAAAATTATTTAATGTGTTCTTATTATATTTTATTTCTAATTATAAAGGTTATAGACATTTAGAAGGTTTACCAGTAAATGGTCAAAGAACTTGAACTAATGCATGAACTTGTTATTTTTCTAATTTAATTTTACGAAATTATAAGCAATATATTTCTAAAAATATTAATTATTTGAATTATTAATAATATTATTAATTTTTAAAAAATTAAAATTATTTTCTATACAATATTATTATTTTAATTATTTAAATATAAAAAAATATTTATTTTTTAATAAATATTTCATTTTTTTAAAAAAGTTTAATATTTTAAAAAAAAAAAATTTTTTATATTTATTAAATAAAAATTATAATAAAAATTTTTTTTTTTTAAAAAAAAAATTTTTTAAACAAATTATTTTACAACGAAAAATATATTTATATAATTTTTTACAATTTTTTAAAAAAAAAAAAAATTTTACTAAATTTTTAATATTATTAAAAAATTATAAAAATTTAAATTTTTTTTTATTTAATTTATTAAATTTATTACAATTTTTTTTTTCTTCATTTAATGATATAATTATTTTTACAAAAAATAAATTTATATTTTTAAATAAAAAAATTGTAACTAATCTATTAATTTTATTAAAAAAAAATGATTATATTGAAATAATATGTAATAAATATTATTTTATTTATTTTAATATAATAATAAAGAAAAATATAAAAAAAAATTATTTTTGATTTTATTTTATAGAATTTGATTTATTTTTGTTATCTATAATAATTTTAAAAAATTTTATTTTTTTTTTTAATATATGTATAAATTCTTTAAATTATTTTTTAAAATTATTAAATTGAAAATATAATTTTTAATTTTTTTTTTTTAATTTTTGGAATTTTTAGGATATTCTGATAATATTTTTAATTTAATACCAGATATGATAACAATTGATTTAAATTCACCAATATATTACGATTTCATTTTAGATTCAATAATAAATGCAATGAATGTTACAAATTTAGCAGAAAAATCATTAAATCTTTCTGAAAATTTTTTTAATACATTATTAGAAAAAATAAATATAAATGAATTTTGTTTTTATACAAAAGAAAAATTTTTATTTTTTTGTTTTAAATGTTTAAATTTAAACTTAAATTATTTTTTTTATGTTTATTATTATTATTTTAATAAAGTTTTATTTTATTTTTTAAATATAAAATATATATATTTTTATTTAATTATTTTTAAAGATATAAATTTCTTTTATTCATTTTTATTTGATTTATTTATCTCTTTAAATATTTTTAAAATATTTTCATATAATTTATATAAAAATATTTTTTTAAAAAAAATTTTATTTTTTTTAATTTATCATTATGAAATTATTTTTATAAAAAAAAAAATTATTTTATTTTATTCAAATTTATTTTATTTTAATTTTTTTTTTCAATTTAATATAAAATCTTTTATTTTTTATTTTTTTCCAATTTTTAAATTTTTTTTTTTTTTTTTATTTTTTTTTTTTTTTTTTTTTTTTTTTTTTTTAAAAATTTTTATTTTTTTTTTTTTTTTTTTTTTTTTTTTTTTTTTTTATAT
>JAQVMG010000013.1 GCA_028703755.1 Thermoplasmata archaeon
GGTTTGTGCGAGGATAGCCAAGCCCGGCCAATTGTGCTTACAGGCATTATTGCTCTGCAATGCATGCTGAGTTCACAGGCCACGGCGATAGGAGCAGACACATGTGGCTGCGACTAAGCCGATGACCGAACATCAGTGTCTGTGGGCATAGGTCATCGGCGATAGACTCAAGATCTATTCCTTAGTGGTTCATCGGTTCGAATCCGATTCCTCGCATACTTTTTTCATACACGCTATTGGCGTATGCTCGTCAACAACGTTCCTTTCGCCACAGCGAAAGGTATGCGCACGGACGAATTCTAAATGCAAATAATCTGGCAACAAAAAAATTCGTCCAGTGCCGCAAAACATGATTATGAAAGTATAGCTGCCATGTTTTGCGATATATGCTCTTGCACAGGAGCGTTTCTTTCAAACTTCGTTCCCCAACCGCACAGCGTCGTAGTCTGGTTAGCCGGGACCCAGCATCGGGATATATGCCGGTGTCAACACCCCCCCGCCCCTGCGGAGGCGGGGCCCCCAAAGGATGATGACGGTAATCGTGTCAAATCGCCAGATTTTCAAAATCTGGCGGTACAACCCCGGCCTTGGGAATAAAATGCAATAGGCAGCCGAGGCATGATGAGGTAGGCCGGAACTGAATCTTGGGCGGTTGACCGGGACTTTCATGCCGTTGTGGTCTAGCCCTCTTCCGCCATCTTCTTAATCAGGATGGCCAGCTCATCGACGATTATCCTGTTGGCCTTCTCCCCGAACTCCCCTGTAGCGAGCTGGGGGTCGCCCATGACTCCGTCCGGGAAATATTTCTCGGAATCGGACATCACGCGGTACTTGGGGAACTCGGGATGGCATGGCTTAGCTGTGCCTTTCACAAGGTCGGGGCGGATGGCCATTACCCTGGAGGTCTCTATCATTCCGGCATGGCCATCGTCCTGGGGAATCTCTATCTCCTTCATGGCGTAGGCAATGTCGTAGTCGGAGAGGACCATTATGTTCATCTCGTGTTCCTCCAGAACCCTCTCGGCTGCCAGCCTCAGCGCGGCCATATGGAGTCTTCCGGCATGGCCGGAGAGAATCACAACCCTTCTGAAACCGTTCCTGTGAAGCTCGGAGAGGATGTCCTCGGCAATCATCTGCAGAGATTCGAAGCTGAGAGATATCGTACCGGGAAAATTCCTTGTGCTCGAGCACTGGCCATATTTCAGAACCGGAAGAACAAATACATTTCCAAGCTTCTTGGCGACCTCGATGGCAACATATTCCGGCTGGAGGCTGTCGGTTGAAAGGGGCAGGTGGGGGCCGTGCTCCTCGGTGGCGCCGATGGGGAATATCGCAACGGATTTATCGTTCACTCTGGCCTTCACTTCGGTGCTTGTCATCTCGTCGAACAACATGCTTGGGTTAATGCACCGCGACTATAACGATTTTCGCCTCAGGAAGAGGCCGGGTCCTGCTTCTGCAGGAAATCGAATATTCTGGTCCTGCCTGTTCTCAGGTTGACAACCACTATCTTGGCCGGATCTGGATGAAAATTATGAATTTTCTGGAATGGCGTCTGGGACTGCCAGGCTGACGCGTTGATGAGGGTCATGCCGTTCCCCCGATGGACGGCTGTTCGGTGCACATGGCCGGTGACGAGGATGTCCGGAAGCGGGTTGATGGCCATGTAGTCCCTTGATTCAGGCGCCAAAGGGGTCTTGCCCCCGTAGGATATCGCCAGAAGCCGTCGCTTAAGCATCTCCATCATAGGAGGTATCGGGTCGCTGTACTTGACGCCCGGAATCTGGCCCACAAGGTCGTCAATGCTCTTTCCGTGGTAGGATAGAATCTCGACGCCGGATATGCTGAAGTAGCACGGGTTTCCGATGAATGTGAAGTTCGGTCCAAATGATTTCAGGTATTTCTCATGAACAGCCGGCTGGGGTTCCGCTGGCCTAACAGCATCATGATTGCCGGGCTGCATCAGGACCTTGATGTGTTTGGGGATGCGCTCCGTTATCTTGGCAAGTTCCTCGTATTGCTTGTATATGTCGAGGATAACAAGCTCGTCTTCCTGGTTCGGGTAGACGCCGATTCCGTCGACAAGGTCTCCTGCAACAACTATATAACGGACATTCGAAGCCTGGGGGGAGTTAATCCAGTCCATGAAACCGGACCAGGCGTCAGCGAGAAAGTGGGAGCTGCCTACGTGGATATCTGACATGAAAACAACATCGATGTCGGCGGCTGAGCGTCTCTGGTCGCGAACAGCCGGTACCCTGGGCCGGTATATGCTGGAGGCGATGAACATGGCGCTTTTCCTGTCAGACGGACCGCGGGACCGCGGGCCTGAGCTCAGCTTGCCGACAAAGCCTATGACCTCGTCTTTCAGAAAGGTCTCGCGGATGAGGTCGCTGTCCTTGTGAACGAGCACGAAAAGCTCGCCTGTGTCATCCTCTATCGTAAGCCCGATATGGCCGTTCTTGGTCTTGTTGACATCCATTATCATTCCGATGACTTTGGACTCTGTCTCCTGGGGTTCGATGTTCGCAATCTTGACTGCCACGCCCATCTCCGGGTTGGTCCTGATTATCCTTCGGAGAATGCGGAACCTGTCCCGGAAGTACTGGGTGAAATTCTCTATCTTGCCGTCGCATGTGCTTGCCCCTGTCACATCGGAGATTATGTGAAAGTCCGAGTCCCCAGTCGGTGCCTGGCCCGGGGCAGTTGGTTTGGGTATCGGCGCGGGGGTTGGTAACGCGCGGGCCGGCGGAGGTTCAAGGGAGCGCTGAGATGTGGCTTTCGCTGGTGTTACAGGTTCCGGCGCCGGGGCCTCATCGAAACTCATGACCGAAGTCGGCCTTACATCTGTTAAAGTCAGTATCAATGGGAGGCTCTCCCTGCCTTCGAGAAAATTTTTAACAAATGCAATCGGGTCCTTCTGTGCCAGTATGAAATCCGCTGCGTCGGGCTCGATGAGTGTGCCGTGGTCCAGCAGGACCTTCAAAACCTTTTCCCTCATGGGCTGAACAATATGCAGAAAAGCATATTTAAAATGGACGATGCGAGAGACTGGCTGAGGAGAAAAATGAGGCTCAGCTCTGTTTTAAAATGAATTAAGGAGCCGAGGGGGAGAGTTGAACTCCCGTGTACAGATCTGCAGTCTGCCACATAGCCACTATGTTACCTCGGCATTCTGTTATTATTTGCTAGCATACATGCCGAGGTACATTTACAAAAATCGTAAGTATCTGTTTCCAGATATTTTGCAAATGTTACCTCGGCTTTCAGCCTTCTAGCTTGCATGGATATTGATGTTGGTATTTAATTTTGCGCCAATCTCAATCCATGCAAATGGCATCTTCTCTGGGTGCCGGAATTGGGGCAGCGGGTTGGATGCCAGTATCAATACATCCCCGCCCTCCCTTCGGTCAGGCGAGGCTTTCTAAGGATGAGCTTAATTGTCACCAACCCGGTTCGTCTAACCGGGTCACAACCCCGGCCTCCAGCTTGGATGAGGATATATTCAGCCGAGGCATGGTGTGGTTGGCCGGAACTGAACACAGGGATGGTTAGCCGGTGTTGGGATGCAGTGGGCGGTTGGCCAGCGCAGTTCGGTCTAATGAAAAAACCTCCGGCACATAACCCGGTGCCAGGTTCCAGCCAACCACGTAGATTTTCGAGCATGCGAACCCGAGTTTTCTTATTTGCTGAATCTTTTTCTTTTGGAGGGTGAGCCGGCGCAGAAAATCTTAAAAGAAAAATACTCATCCAAAACCTTTTATCTCCCTCTCCCATCCTAATATCCGTTCATTATGGTAATGGAGAAGCTGGGCGCGTCCCTTAAAAACGTGCTCAAGAAGATTGCAAACGCCTCGAATGTGGATCAGGACCTTGTCAAGGAAGTGGTCCGTGACATCCAGCGTGCGCTTCTGCAGGCAGACGTGAACGTTCAGCTTGCGCTCAAAATCACCAAGGACATCGAGCGCCGGGCTTTGTCTGAGAAGCCGAAGGCCGGCGTTAACCCGAAGGAGCACGTTGTCCGCATCGTCTATGAGGAACTGGTCAACTTCCTGGGCGAGAAGAGGGAAATCGGCAGGGAAAAGCAGGTTATCATGATGGTCGGGCTCTACGGACAGGGCAAGACCACGACGACCGGCAAGCTGGCCAGATATTTCAAGAAGAAAGGCCAGAAGGTCGGGCTCATCGCAGCCGATGTCCACAGACCGGCCGCATACGACCAACTCACTCAGATTGGAGCCCTCATCGAGGTGCCGGTGTTCGGCATTCCGGGGGAAAAATCCGCGCCGAAGATCGTGAAGGAAGGGCTGAAGCATTTCGAGAAATCCGACATTGTCATCCTGGATACTTCCGGCCGGCACTCTCTCGAGAAGGACCTCATCGAGGAGATAAAAGCGATTTCAAAAATCGCCAACCCCACAGAGAAGATTATGATTGTCGACGCGGCCATGGGCCAGCAGGCCGGCCCCCAGGCCAAGGCGTTCCACGAGGCGGTGGGCGTCACTGCCGTGGTTCTGACGAAGCTGGACGGCAGTGCCAAGGGTGGAGGCGCACTTTCCGCGGTCAACGAGACCGAGGCTCCGGTGCTTTTCATCGGAACCGGGGAGCATATCGAGGACCTTGAGCTATTCGACCCGGGCAGATTCATATCCAGGTTGCTCGGAATGGGTGACATTCAGTCGCTTCTTGAGGCTGCGGAAGGCGCAATCGACGAGGAGAAGGCCGAGAAGACCATGGAGAAAATTATGCACGGCCAGTTCTCCCTTATCGAGATGCGGGACCAGATGGAGATGCTGACCAACATGGGTCCGCTCAAGAAACTTATGAGCATGTTCCCGGGCGCTCCTGCCAAGATGGGCGATGAGGAACTGGAGGCCACCCAGGAGAAACTGCGTAAGTTCAAGATAATCATGAGCTCCATGACCCGCGAGGAACTGGAGGACCCGAAAATCATCAAATCCTCAAGAGTCAGGAGGATAGCCAGGGGAAGCGGGATGAAGACCCAGGATGTCAGGGCGCTCCTCAATCACTACAACACCAGCAAGAAGCAGATGAAAGGCCTCATGGGGAACCGCAGACTGCGAAAACAGTTGGAGAAGCAGATGAAGGACGGCTCCTTCGCCGGACTGGGGACCTAGATGCCCGCGTTCGTGGTTGTCGGCAGGAAGGTCTGCACAGACGGAAATTTTTCACTGAACGATCTCACTGGCTCCACGGGACGTCTGGATGTTCTTCTCAGATGCGTGAATTCGGCCTTCATGCTCTCAAATGATATTAGGAGGGACATTGACCTTTACCTTGTTCTGATGGGGGAGCCGGACCCGCCGAGAACCCTCCGATTGTGCGGTTCTGAACTGAAATACCTCAACCCGGACGAGCGCTCGACCGGGGCCCTGGTCAAGAACGCTCTCATGAAAAAGCCCGATGAAGGCTGGACAATGTCCACACCCGGAATTTACGTGGCCAAGATGGGGCTGCCCGGGGTTCTGGCTGAGTTGCAGGGCAGGCGCCTGGTCTATCTCAAGGAGGAAGGGGCGCCAATCTCCGATGTTGTCCTCAGCCAAAATGACATTTTCGTCCTCGGGGGAAAGGAGGATTTGTCTCCTGAAGATGAGAAAACAGTCAGCGCCTGGCCGGTTACACTGAAAATCTCGCTGGGGCCAAAAAGCCTGCATGCGGACCACTGCATCACGGTCGCACTTAACGCCCTAGACCGCCTTTAGATTCATTCCTGTCTTTTCAAGAATAAGCTGGCCGCCCCTTATTATCATGCTGCCGCGAAGCATCACGCCGGCAGGGAATATGGCATCATACCCCTCGAACGGGGTCCATCCGCATTTTGAGTGAAGCATCCGGGCTTCGATTTTGACAACGTTCTGAAGGTCGTAGAAAGCCATGTCTGCATCATATCCCTGCTGGATCCTTCCCTTCCTGAGACCGAACAGGTCGGCCGGAAGCTGGCAGCACATGTCCTGGACAGCCTGATGCTTGAGGAGGTTTTTTTCTGCCATGGCCAGCAGCAGCGGTATCCTTGTCTCGACGCCCGGCATCCCCGAAGGGGAGACAGAAAAACCGCCGCTCTTGTCCTGCAGTGTGTGCGGCGCATGGTCGCTGGCGATTATTGCCCGACCGGTCTTGGCAATCTCGAAGAGTTTCTCAGCCACCTGCTTTTTTCGGAGCGGCGGGTTCACTTTTCCGAACGGGCCGAGATTCATTGCATCGTCCAGCAGGATGTGATGGGGTGTTATTTCAAAGCTTGATTTTCTTTTCTGGGCCATCTCGGCGCATTCCCTGGTGGTGAGATGGGCAAGGTTGAGTTTCGCCGGTGTTTCAATCGACAGTATCCTTCTGACTGCCTCAGACTCAGCTTTCATGTTGCGGATGAGGTTGTGCCTGTGGAGGTCGGTGCATTCCTCGGCCGAAAAATGTGAAGGATCCTCTGCATGGACAGTGACCACGCGGCCGGAGATGTGTCTGGAGTTCAGCAGAATCTCGGGCGGAGAAGCGGCAGCGCCTGCGGAAGTTGTTTCGGACATGAACAGCTTGAAGCCTATTGCCAGGGGCGCCATTTTTTCTATCTCGTCGACGTCTGATAGCTGGCCGAAAAGGCCGAAATCGACATTGGCATTCTCTCCGACCAGCTCCAGCTTCTCCCTGATGGCGGAGGCACTGTCTGTCGCCGGGACAGTGTTGGGCATGTCCATGACAGTCGTTGTTCCGCCGAATGCGGCGGATTTCGTGCCAGAGTAAAAATTCTCCTTGTGAGTGAGGCCCGGTTCCCTCATGTGTGTGTGGATGTCCACGCCGCCCGGCATGGCAAGGTAATCGTCAAAATGCATCACTTTATCGCAGTTTATGTCTGCTCCGACCTCGGATATCCTGCCCTTGTCAATCGCTATGCAAACCTTTTGGATCTGGCCGCCCCGAATTATCTTCGCCCGGATACCGAGCTCATGCGCCATCCAGCACCTTCCTGGTGACTTTGCCGCGCGGCGTCTCTTCGCTGAAAACATCGCCGGTGAATGAGAATATGCGGGTCTTCGGGTCCAGCCAAGCGTCTGCGAAGAGGCCTGCCTTCATGCATGTATGCGCAAGAAAAGTCTCGGCGCCCCAGCCCTGTTCGACCGGAACCTGGGGCAGGAGGAGGCCTTTGAACCGGCCCTGTTCGACTATGAGGCCGTGTGTGCCCACCTTGACAATGGCCAGCAGTTCCTTCGGATTTCTGACCTTAATCGGCTCTGGGGGAGACAGAAGGCTTACCTCGACCACGATTTTCTCCAATTCTGATTGGGCAAGTCTGGGGAACCTCGGATCCCTGGTGGCGCTTTGGGCGGCGTTGATGAGCGCGTCCTTCAGCGGAAAATAGGGTTCCGGAAATCCGATGCAGCCCCTCAGATCATGGTTGGGGTAAGTGTTCAGTGTCACGAACGCGCCGGAATCCTCCAGAAATTTTTCGGGAACTTCAATCTCCGGCATGGGGGTTCCCTTGACCGTGTGGTCTATCGATGCCCTGGCCAGCCGAACTGCCAGAGCGCCGTCCTCTTCCTCGTACATGAACCTGCATCGGCATTATGCTTAAAACGATTATGCCTTTTTTTTCTGCCAATCCGAAGACAGAAGTGCCACGGAGAACGGATAGAAATCACCCATGAAGACCCCTGCCTTTACTGCCGGGTCCTCCGAGAAGAGCGACCGGGCAGCATTCTCATTTTCAGCCAGATAGATGACGATACCAAAACTGTCCGCATCTGTTGTAAGTGTTCTGCCGGCCATGAGAACCGTACCTTTCGCTGTGAGTTCCTTAAGGTAGTCAAAATGCTTTCCGATGAGGGCGCTTTCCTCGGGGGTCGGGCCGGTTGCCAGCATGTCAGGCCTTGAGGGCTGAAGTCTGTAAAGCCATTGCTTCTTTTCCATGGGGCATAATCTGCGGGCCGGGATATAATGGTGGTGCTCCGCCCATTCAAATTCAGATGATTATTTATAGAATATTGCGAATGAACCTTCATGGTTGCGGGGTTTTCACTTCCCACAGAAGACAGGATACTTCTCTATCTGCTCAACTTCGGCAGTCTGGACGATGTTTACGAGGCGGATTCCAGCCTCACTCAGAAAGGTATTGCACTCAATGTCCGGGTCCAGAGGAAACACATCTCGAGATATCTGGACAAGCTCATCGCCGACGGATTGGTTGACGAGGTCGTGAGGCATGTGAGAGGCGCAAGACAGAAAATGAACTGCTACGCACTCACCGGAGCGGGATTGGCCAAAGCCAGGGACATCGAGAAGGTCCTGGGTGAGAAAATCGTCAAGGTCCGGATAGACGGAAAGGTGAGTGATATGAGGATTGCCGACATAGACGGCGCCACCTCGGTCCACCTGCGGTTATCGGATATAATATGCGAGGCGCTGGAAACGGGCGGAGTGCTGGACATGAAGGTGCTGGAGTCCATCGAGGAAGAGAACCGCCGGATGATGGACGAGAAGACCATGAAAACCGAGGTCTACCGCCAGGCCCTTGCCGTGGCATGGCGCAGCGGAATCCTGACAAGCTCGGAGAAGCACCTCATCGACGCCCTGAAAACGCACCTGGCCATCTCAGACGAGGACCACCGCAGCATGGAGGCGGTAATCATAAATGACATTGGCCAGCCAAAGATCATCCACGCGGACATTTATGATGAAGTGCTGAACCTCATCAACGGCAAGCCCACACCCAGGGAAGAGCGCATACTGGAGATGCTCAAGACCAAGCTCATTCAGGATGAGAAGTGAGGACTACTCAGTTTTTCGAATATTGAACTTCTCAGGTTCCCAACATTTATCTGCGGTTGCGCGGTAGCCTGCGGCATGAAGGTTTCAATGGGGTGCGAATGCATCGACCGTCTGCTGGGCGGCGGCTTTGAGGCCGGCGCAATCACGCAGATATTCGGGGAGGCGGGAAGCGGCAAGACCAACCTGTGCCTCCAGCTGGCAAGGGCAGTCATCCTTCAGGGGAAGAAGGTCATTTACATTGATTCAGAAGGACTCTCGAGAGACCGCATACAGCAGATATTCGGAGATGGTTATGACAGCATGATAGCGTCCCTTCTCATCTTCGAGCCGTTCGATTTCGAGGAGCAGGAGGCCATCATCGACAAAGCGGTCGGGCTGGCCATGAAGAACGAAGACATCGGCCTGCTCATTCTGGATTCCGCGACAGGCCATTACCGGGTGGAACTGGCCAAGGACCAGGAGCGGACCGAGCGGAAGTCATTCATCGCCCAGATAACCGCGCTGCTGAAACTGTGCAGGCGCCGGGTAATACCTGTCATTCTGACGAGCCAGGTTTACACGGATATCGAAAGGAACGAGTACAAGGCCTTAGGCGGGCACGTGCTCCGCCATAATTGCAAAGTCATAATCAGGCTCGACCGGGACCAGGATGTCCCGGGCAGGCGCGTCGCGGTCCTCATGAAACACCGTGCGATGGCAGAGGGCCAGAAAGTTGAATTCTGGCTGACGCAGAACGGAATAGAATGTTCTAGAGAGAGTTGATTCGATTCCGGGCCATGAACGTCAAAGTTCCCGGTTAACAATGAACCGAACCGCATCACTGAGAATTTGTTTCCCTTCATCCGAATACGGAATGTTATCGATATGGGCCATTGCCTCATCCGCAAATTTCAGGGCCTGGCCCCTCACATAGTCGCGGCATCCGTGCTTCTCATAGAGAGCGATGACCCTGTCAACGTCTTTCTGGGATTTCTGCTCCCTCTTCTTTGAGAAAAGCTTTCGCACATACTCAAGGTTGCGGGTGTCGCCGGCCTTCTCCAGCTGCTCGGCCAGGTGGATCACGAGAAGTGTGCGCTTTCCTTCGAGGATGTCGCCGCCCAGTTCCTTGCCGGTCTTGGCGCTGAACACATTCAGCCAGTCATCGTGAATCTGGAAGGCTCTGCCCAGGCTGTTGCCGAGTTTCCCGATCGGCCCGAGCGCGGCGGTGTTGCCTGCAATGATGGCACCGAGCTGGAGCGGCCCTATCACGGTGTACCAGCCGGTCTTCCTGTCAACCATCTCGAAATATTCTTCCTCTGAAACTATCCGGCTGCTGCGGGTCCACTCCAGTTCAAGGTACTGGCCCTCGCAGGTGGTTTGGAGGACGTGCTCCATTTTCTCTCCGATCGCGCAGGCCTTCGCGCAATCAAGTTTCCTGTGGTTGGACAGCAGTATCTTCCACATAATGAGATGCAGATGGTCGCCGGCATTAATCGCCAGCTCCTCGCCGTGGAGCAGGTGAAGCGTGGGCTTCCCGCGCCTCTCGAGCGAGTGGTCCTGGAAGTCATCGTGGACAAGGAGCCAGTCCTCGGAAATCTCCATGGCCGCGGCAGTGGTCAGTGCGTCGGCAATCTGCCCGCCGCTCGCCTTGCAGGAGAGCAGGAGAAGTCCCGGTCGGACGTATTTTCCGCCCCTCTCTGGGTAATCGGCAATCATCTTCCAGTGGTTGTCCAGGCCGAATTTCATCGGCCTGATGTCCGCAGTCTTTGGAATAAATCTGAAAATCTCATCGACAATAGAGGGCCTGTTCTCCGCCAGGAACCCAAGGAACGGGCTTTCGAGGCTCTTGCCGTCAACTGTGTCATACTTGGGATACAATACTACTCCTCCGGTTCCATTGCATTCATCCACTCTGAAAGATGGCCGGTCACGACCATCTGGGCGGATTGCAGGTCCTGGATGTTCGATGAGCCGGTGAGAAACATAGCCGCTTTCAGTTCTGCGATTATCATGTTCAGTTCCTTGACGACCGCTTCGGAACTTTCTGTCGCCGGCTTCAGCATCTTTCTGGAGAAGCCGCCGGCGCTGGCGCCGAGGGCCAAGGCCTTGGCGGCATCCAGCCCGGTGCACAGCCCGCCGGTGGCGATTATCGGCAGTCCGACATCCGCATCGAGTATTGAGACGGGCGTGGGTATGCCCCAGTTCCAGAACGTCTCGCCCAATCTTGACAGCGTTTCCTCGTTCCTGTTAACAGCTCTGTGGAATTCCACCGCTGAGAAACTCGTCCCGCCCAGGCCGCCGACATCGAAGCCCTTCACGCCTTTCAGCCGGAGTTCTTGGGCTATGTCCCGCGAGAGGCCGGCGCCAGTTTCTTTGACAAGGACTGGTATCTGCTTTGCGATTTTTCCGATGGCCTCTGTGCAGCCCTTGGCTTTCGTGTCGCCCTCTGGCTGGACTATCTCCTGGAGGAAGTTGAGGTGAACAGCCAGTATATCCGCGTCAATCATCTCCATGGCCTTTTTGCAGTCGTCCGGGCCGAAAGCGTGCCGTTTCCTCTGTTCGACAAGCTGGGGCGCGCCGACATTGCCTATCATCAGCGGCACATCGAATTCCCTGACGACCTCATAACTTTGGGCCAATTCAACATGTTCCAGCGCCGGCCTCTGGCTTCCGACGCCCATGCCGACGCCGACTTCTGCGGCAGCTTTGGCCAGGTTCCGGTTCACTTTCTCCGCACCTTCGAAACCCCCGGTGATGGCAGAGATTATTATCGGTGCGGCGAGTTTCCTTCCGAACAGCTCTACGGATGTGTCGATACGGTCCATGTCAAGCTCCGGAAGGGCCCTGTGCAGCATATTGATGTCATCCCAGTACTTTCTGGATGCGTTCACGTCCTTGTTCAGGCATATCTCGATATGGTCGGCCTTTCTCTCGAATTTCATTCAGTCACCCCTCACTACGGTTCCGATTACTTTCTCTCCGCGCATGGCGGCTGCGAGTCTTCCGGGCACAAGCCCGTTCACTATCTGGACATGCCGGCCGTTGTCGGAAATATCGAACATAAGTTCCAGTTTCCTCTTCATGCTGCCTGTAACGTCAATATCCTTGACAGTGAAGGCTATCTCGTCCCCGCGGCGTATCTCAGGTATGGGCCCCTCACCGGGCTTCGGCGGGTACCCGGCGAAGATGCCGTCAACGGATGTGACGAAGATGACCCGGTCCGCATCGAGGTCTTTGGCCAGCTTAAGCATGATGTCATCGCCCGAGCAGATGGATATGCCCCTGGAACGGTCCATCGCAACGTCACCAAAAGAAATCGGTGTTATACCGATCTTGACATAGTATGAAAATACATCTGAAGGGAAAGAGGCCAACTTTCCGTTTTCGAATACCGCAATTGCACCTGCGGGTATGGAAGCCACAGGCATGCCGGCCTTTCTCAGGCTGGCTTCCACCAGTTTGTTCAGGGCGCGCATGTCGCTCTGTACCTGGCATATGCCCTCGCGCTGGCCTTCGCCTGTGAAACCAAGGTGCAGCGCGTACTCTTTGGCTTTGATGTGGCCGAACGAACCGCCGCCGTGGACAATGACCTTCTCCCCCGGAACCGAGGCAATCTCCGAGGCAAGCCGTTCAATCACATCCTCCCTGGCTGTCATTGGCTTGGACTTGTCAGTAACAGCGCTTCCTCCCAATTTTATTATCTGCATTGAGCAGAGAATCAGCGGCATATTATATATACTTAATTGGCCAGCAGAACCTCGGCCCTCACGGAATGGTGCCCATCCATTCGATAAGTCTTATATAGGAAACCTTCTTATGAGGCCTTCCCCCGATAGCATTCCAAGGGGATAACCGAATCAAAAGGATGTGAATAACATGGCAGGAAGAAAGCCGGCAAGGATGTACAGACGGATCAAATCCCAGTCCTATACCCGCAGAAAGTACATGGGCGGAGTCCCCAACAACAGGATCACCCAGTACGAGATGGGGTACCAGAAGGGCGATTTCCCGATCGAGATGCAGCTCATCGCAGAGACAAGCGCAGCCATCAGGCACACCGCGCTCGAGGCAGCCCGCATCGCATGCAACAGGACGATACAGAAGAAGGCAGGCAGCCAGGGCTATTTCATGAAGGTTCACGTTTACCCGCACGAGGTCATCCGCGAAAACAAGATGGCAACGGGCGCAGGGGCAGACCGTATCTCCAGCGGAATGAGGAACGCCTTCGGCAAAGCAGTCGGAACCGCAGCCAGGGTCAGGCCCGGCCAGGTAATCATGACGCTCAGGACCGGAAGGGCGAACTTCAAGGAAGCGAAGCAAGCCCTCTGGAAAGCCGGGCTGAGAATCCCTCTGGCATCACGTATTGACGTTATCCGCGGCGAAGCAATAATGTAAAGTTGCTCAATGGCCGCGTTCATCTCCCCAAACAAGTTTATGCAATTGGGGTAAAACTCTTACATCCAGTTTGTCCTTCAGAACCCACTTTATAATCTCGCCCAATTCAACACCGCCAACGGGTGTCATGATAATTGAGCAGACTGGATTGTGTTCTTTGATTATTTCCCTGGCATATTCGTAATCAATCCTGTCGGAGATTACGAATTTCAACTGGTCAGTGGGGCCTAGCAATTCAAGGTTGGACATGTCCATCTTATCTGCCTGGCCGGAGCCGGGGCACTTGATGTCCATGCTAATCATGAGCGCCTCCGAGCACGCCAGTTTCTCAAGGCTTCGCGAGCCGTTGGTTTCAAGGGTGACAAGATAGTCCAGTTCCAGCAGCAGGTCAATCAGATGGGGTGTTTCGGTTTGGCACATCGGCTCGCCTCCGGTGATGCAGACCTGCCAGCAGCCATAGGCTTTTATCCCGTCCAGAACCGCGTCTATGCGCATGGACTTGCCCTCTTCTCTGGCGTATTTCGTGTCGCACCACCTGCACTCCAGATTGCAGCCGCTCAGCCTCACGAAGACTGTCGGTATGCCCATCGTCACGCCCTCGCCCTGTATGCTGTAGAATATCTCGCAGATTTTCATTCAGTTGCCCTCCGTGAGTTTTTCAATTTCGAAGTTTATCATCAGTCTGGCAGGTATCTGCTCGAACCCGAGCTTCTCCCAGAATCCCACGGCATTATTCTGTTCTCCGCCGGTCCCGTCGGCCGCCGAAAGGCCGATGGTCACCGCCCCCATGTCTCGATACTGGCAGGCGGCTTCCTTCACCAACATTGTTCCGATACCCTGCTTCTGGAAATCGGGATGCACCGACATCTTGAACAGGAAGGCGCGGGCGCCGTCCCATGTGCCCAGGACAAAGCCGACGACATTTTCGGAATCTGTGGCAACAAGGATGACATTGTGCCTCATCTTCAGTTGCCTGGCGATGGCCTCGATGCCATCGACCTCCGGCGTGTAATAATGATGGTTGGATTCCATTATCTCGACCATTCGGGGGGCGTCGGACTTCCTGGCCTTCCTAATGCTGATATTCGACCGGGTCAACCATCCCCGCCTCCCTGAAACCTTCAAGTCGCAGCCGGCAGGATTCACATTTGCCGCACGGCTTCTTCTCACCAGTGTAACATGACCATGTCATCTCAAACGGCACACCGAGTGAGTGCCCTTTCTTGATAATATCGGCCTTGGAAAGGTGAAGAAGCGGCGTCTCGATGGCTATTGGCTTGCCTTCCGCGCCGGCACGTGTGCCGACAGCCGCCGCTTTCTGAAATGCAGCGATGAATTCGGGTCGGCAGTCGGGATACCCGCTGTAATCTACTGAGTTCACTCCGATGAAGACCTTCCTGGCACCTACGACCTCGGCAAGGGCGATGCCCAAACTCAGAAAGGTGAGATTTCTTGCCGGAACATAGGAACTGGGTATGGACTTGCCGATTTCATTGATTGGTTTGTGCTCGACAGGTATGTCAAAATCCGTGAGCGAGGACCCGCTGATGGCATTCAGCTCGATTTTCATGATAGTGTGATTCTTCACCTCGTAATGAGCAGCCAGTGATTTCGCCCTGGTAATCTCCCGCGAATGCCTGCTGCCGTAATCGAACGTAAGCGCATAAACCTCGAAATCCTTTGAGGCGATTGCGAGGCATGTCGCGGAATCCAGACCTCCGGAAAGAAGCACAACCGCGCTCGGTTGTCCTACAGCTCTCTCGATGCCCAAGCCCCCTGGCCTATCCCCTCATCGACTCCGACCTTGATCTTGGTTATGTTGCTTCCCAATTCAAGCTGTTTAATTATTGATTCAAGGGCGTATGTTGCCAGCATCTCAGCCGACACGAGTTCCAGGTCCAGAATCCTGACGTCCTCCTTGGGGAATGAATATGTCTTGCTTCCGAAGGAGACGTTTACCTGGGTGCCGGAATGCTCCAGCTTCATAGATTTGGATCTACCTGGCATGAGGACGCAGTGGTCCATTTCGTCCGCGGTGAGCTTCATGGCTTTTTTCAGGGCCACGAAATCGTAAATCATGCCGTCGGCCATTGGCTCGCCGGTTATGTGCAGATGTATCGCATAATTGTGGCCGTGGAGGCGGTTGCATTTCGAATGTCCGGGCAGGAAATGGCACGCCGAGAAAGTTATTCCCAGCTGCCAGCCGTCAAGTTTCAGCTTCATGAGTGGCAATACTCTGTTTGACGTATAAACGTTTTTGTGCCGATACGCACACGCGCGTGTACCAAACCTTTATCTAAATATTGTGTTTTCGGCCATCCATGGCGGACGCAAAGAAGCTGAACACGATTCTCGCGGTGCTAGCTGCGGTCATTCTGGTGGTTTCATTCTCGGCGCTCGCATACACCCTTGTCCCGAAGGGAGAGGCGGATGTCCTAGTCGTCAATGGGACAGAATATGCATGGGCCGATATTTTCAATGATTTCGAACTGTACAATTTCACAGTCGATGATATGGACTACGCTGGGATAAGCATCGAGGAACTGCTGCTTGATGCCGGAGTCGAGAATCCCGAGACACATTCATACAAATTCACTGCGCGTGACACTTACAAGCAGGACGTCGCCTGGGCCGATATCCAAGAAGGGTACATCATCGAGAGCGGCCCTGCAGAGAATGATTTTCATAGGGCCATATTCCCCGGGACGACACACAGTTTCTGGGTTTATGACCTTGCTTCAATAGAGGTGATTTAGATGGAAACAAGAAAAATGGATAAATATCGAATGTTGGCCGGGATAATTCTCTTCGGTTCCCTATGGGGAATGCTAGAGTGCATAATCGGCGAAATCAGCCCATCCTGGTTTCCGGGTGCTGCCTTCCTTGGTGGGGGCATCGGGCTCGGACTCATGATGCTGACACGAAGGCTCTACGGAGCCATGTGGATGCAGCTTGGCATGGCAATCGTTGCAGGCGTTGTCAGGTTCTGGTCACCGGTCATCGGCACATGTGTGGTCTGCTCCGCCCTTGCAATAATGGCTGAAGGTTTGATTTTCGAACTCATATTCAACCGCCCGACGTTCAACATCCACGGCACCGGAGCCTTGAATATGAGGAAACCAGGAACCCTCGCAGCACTCGGCATAATCTCCGGATTCACAATATTCACGGTGGGTTTCATGGTAACTCAGATAATGACCCCTCTGCTCACCGGCGGCATATTCACTTTCTCCAACTTCATAGGCAACATGCCGTCATACGTCGGGACTGGATTCTTTGCCGCTCTGTTCGGGGCGGTATCCCTGCCGCTTGCCGTGTTGGTGAAGCAGTTGCATATCGACATTGAGACAGTTAAGAACACTTGGTATTATACAGCCGCAGGCGGAATTTCCGCATGCTGCTGGGTGCTGGTGTTCGCTTTTCCATACGCCTGAGGTGCAAACATGTCCAAAGCCAAGATAATTGTATTTCACGCGGAAAAGTGCAAGGAATGCCGCAAGTGCGAGGCTGCATGTTCCAACGTCCACCACAAGAACGACAAAGGCGGTGAGTGGTCTGCCATCAGAATAATCAAAAAAGATGACGGTTACGAAATGACTGACTGCAATATGTGCGGTCTGTGCATCGACATGTGTCCTGTTATGGCCATCCGCCGGATGACCAGCGGCACGGTGGTTATCGACAAGAAGAAGTGCGTCGGCTGCCAGGCGTGTGTCGGCTTTTGCCCGCGCGGCGTAATGAGGAAAGCACCGGAGGTCATCGTCCCGTTCAAGTGCATCGCCTGCGGCGCCTGCGTCAGGGCCTGCCCGGAAGGCGCGCTGGAACTGAAAGAGGTCGAAATTGACAAGATTCAGGAAGAAGTATATTCAAAACACGGGAGGGTGTGCAAATGAAAGGGCCGGAGTCAACCGTAGATTGCGATTTCAAGCCGATAACACTGAAGACTGAAGAGGGCTTCGAGACTGGAAACACCAAACATAAGTGGGACCTGGCCAAGATGAAGAAGGACCACAAAGTTCTGGCCGAGTTCAAGTATGAGAAACGCCCGGTCGTCAGAGGCTATGCCGGCCGCACACTGTATGTGAACCTCACAACCAACGAGATAAAGGAGAAGCCAGTAACCGAGGAAATGAAGAAACAGTTCACCGGCGGCAAGGGCTTCGACCTCAAACTTCTCAGGGATGCGATTAAACCCACGACGCGCTGGAACAGCGAGGAGAACGAGCTTGTTTTAGCAGCCGGGCCTCTGTGCGGCACCACCCAATACTCGGGCATGGGTAAATGTCTGGCGGTTACGGTCTCGCCGCTCACTGACATAGTCTGCGATTCGAACGCAGGCGGCTACTTCGCGCCTTACATGAAATTCTCCGGCTTCGATGCAATCGAGATCCAGGGCAAAGCCAAGAAGGATGTTGCCATAATCATCGACGGCAAGGATTGCAAAGTGACGATCGAGACTGCGCCACATGAAGAAGTAAATTCACACCTGGTTGCGGAGCAGCTCACTTACATGTACGCTGCGGAAGACACGGATGCCGCGCGCCAGAAGGTCGCAGTCGTATCCGCGGGAAAGGCGGCAGAAACCTCATACTGGGGCATACTCAACATCTCGTTTTATGATGTCCGAAGAAAAGTTGCTCGCCTGAAGCAGCACGGGCGCGGCGGCCTCGGCACGGTCTTCAGGGACAAGAAACTGAAAGCACTGGTTGCCAGGGTGGACCACTTCGACGGCCTCTCCAACAACCCGGCCAACCCGGACAAGGTCGCAGCCACAGGTCTCAAACATCACAGGGAGATGAGGGACCTTGACAAGAGCCAGTGCAACATGCGAGTTGTGGGCACGGGCAACATCGTCGAGGTCATGGACGCCTACGATCTGCTGCCGACTGAGAACTACCGCTTCGGCTCGCACCCCAAGGCATTCAACCTTCACTCACCGAATTTCTACAGGCGATTCACTCAGGTCATTCCCGACGGTTGCTGGTTCGGATGCACAATGGCCTGCGCCAAAGTGGTCGATGGCTTCGAGGTCATGACCGGACCGTACAAGGGCATGAAGTTCTCTGTCGACGGTCCGGAATACGAGAATGCCGCTGCATGCGCCAACATGGGCCTATGGGACCCCGACTGGGTAATTGAGTGGAACTTCTACTGCGACTGCTACGGCCTTGACACGATTTCTTTCGGAACCGGCATGGCATTCTACATGGAGATGTATGAGTATGGCATCCTGACAAAGGAACGTTGCGGCGGGCTGGAGCTCCAATGGGGCAACGGCGAGGCTGTTCTTGAGTTCATGCACCGGATGGCCCGCGGAGAGAAGGACGATTTCACGCAGATTGCATCCAAGGGAATCCGCAAGACCAAGGACTGGCTCAAGAAGAATAAATGGGGCGACGACTACATAATCGAGAACTGCGGCATGGAGAACAAAGGGCTCGAGTTCTCGGAATATGTTCCGAAGGAGTCGCTCGCACAGCAGGGCGGGTACGGCCTTACCAACAAGGGGCCGCAGCATGACGAGGCCTGGCTCATCTTCATGGACATGGTAAACAAGCAGATTCCCACATTCGCTGACAAGGCAGAAGCGCTGCATTATTTCCCCATCTGGAGAACCTGGTTCGGACTCGTGGGGCTGTGCAAACTGCCATGGAACGATGTGACGCCGCCGAGCAATGCAACTGCAAAAGAGCCCGCGAAAATTCCGGAGCACGTGCAGAACTACGCGGACATCATGGGCGCCACCCTGGGCAGGGAGATAAACCCCCAAGATTTGATAGACATGTCGGAAAAGGTTTACAACTTCCAGCGCTCCATGAATGTCTGGATGGGCCGCGGAACAAGGGCTGACGATTGGATCCCCTACAGAGCGATGGGCCCCGTGACGGAGATGGAGTACCTGTCGAGGAAAGATAGGTATGACGGCCAGCTCGTCGACATTCAGAAACTCCCCAAGGACAAGGTTGCTGCAATGAAAACGTCCGAGAAGATGCAGCTGACTTACGATTACCGACAGAACCAGTACGAGAAGCTGAAGGACGCGGTCTACTATCGCAGGGGCTGGACCCAGAACGGCATTCCGACGCCGCAGAAAATGCGGTCGCTCGGGTTCACCGAAGATTGTCTCCTGAAAATGTTGCAGGAAAAGATTGATTCCGATGAAAAGGCCGGCCTCAATGTCTGGGGCGGGAAGTATGCCGGCAGCGAGAAGCCGCCCGCTGCCGACCGCAAGTACTGGGAAAAATGGTAGATCCGATGCAGGAACCCGATGCCTGGAAGGAAAAGATCCTGAGGAACAGGGCGGAGAAGGATAGGTATCTCTCTAAGGATGAGAAATCACCTATCCCCCAGGAAAAACGCGGCAACTTCAAGGGACTGAATTACTACCCGCCAGACAGTAATTTTTCTTTTCTGCTTGCGCTACACGAGCACGCGGAGAAAGATGTGACCGTCGTAAAGGATTCCAAGGGAAACGACCGCCGTTACATCCGGTGGGGCGAGTTCCGTTTCGATGTTGGTGATGTAGAAATCGTCCTCCAGGCTTATAAGTCAGAAGTGGGCGAGAAACGTCTGTTCGTCCCATTCAAGGACCTGACGAGCGGTAATGAAACTTATGGTGCGGGAAGATATCTGGACATGGAAACGGAAGAATGTTTTTCCGGTGGGAAGTGGGCGCTGGATTTCAACGAAGCCTTCAATCCTTACTGCGCCTACAGCCACAATTACGCGTGCCCACTGGTGCCGCCCGAGAACTGGCTGAAGGTTCGGATCGAGGCCGGTGAAAAGAGTTAATTAGAATAATTCGGAATCTTTCAAAAATAACAAATAAGGCAGATTGCATATCTTGTCCGGTGACAATGGAAAGTTCATGTTTTACCGGCAGGAAGGCCGAGATTGAATCTTTGAACTCTCTGCTCGGAGGATGCATCGCGGGGAAAGGCAAGACCGCCCTCATCCTCGGAGAACCGGGCATCGGCAAAAGCACGCTGGTCGCGGAATTCCTGAAGAATGCAGGAAAAATGGATATCACTGTCCTCAGGGGAACGGCGGAAGAGGGGATCGTTCAGCCGTTCGGAGTCTTCTCGGCAGCACTGGCACCAATAATTGGGGATTCGCTGTTCCAGAATGAGGAGTACACTTCCTTTTTCAGCATTTTCCTGATAAGCAATTCGGGAATGCTGATGGCAAAATCCAGTTCCGACGAAGAATCAATGGATGCGGATATTTTTGCAGGGATGCTTTCCGCGGTCCAGAACTTCGTCAGGGACTCTTTCGATGTCGGCGGTCAGGATTCTGCGGGCCTGGGCAAGCTGGTCTACGGCGACATGACCATTTTCATCGAGCACGGAAGGGATATTTTCCTCACTGCGGTCATCAAAGGCAGGGAACACGAGGGGATGAGAAAATCTCTGGCTGATGCTGCCAGAACCCTGGATTCCGAGTACGGAACTGTTCTAAGTGCATGGAACGGCTCGATGCGGGACCTGGCTCTGGTTCAGGATTTCATCGATGTGCTGGCCAAATCCAGATATCTTGTGAAGCGGGACCTGGAAGGTGTCAAGTTTGAAAATGAGAGAATGAGAGTTGCAGAACAAGTAGCCAACAAGGTTGCCGTTATTTCTAAGGACAAATCTGTCATGCTGCTCATTGAGGATTTGCACTGGGCCGATGAGTCCTCGATGTTCCTTTTCGCTTATCTGGCTAGGAATATCGGCAGTGAAAGGGTTTTGCTTGTTGCAACCGCCAGGCCAAGCGAGCTTTCAGCATTCGAACGGCACCGATTCGGGCTGAATGAGGATGGCATGTTGGAGGAGATGGAATTGGGCGGGCTGGATGAATCCGGCACCCGGCACCTGATAAACGGCCTTTTCTCGCCCAATGAATTCCCAGAGAATTTTATCAAAAAACTTATAGATGATTCCAAAGGAAATCCTCTGTTCATCCGGGAGACATTGAACCAGCTGGCCGCAGACAATAACATCCTCATGGACCATGATGCCTACATCCTCTCGAGAGAAGATTATGAATTCCCCAAGAGCATTGAGGATGCTGTTCTCCGCCGATTGGAGAACCTTGAGCCAGAAGTTTTGACAGTGGCGGAATACTGTTCCTGCATAGGCATAAATTTCACACATGGAGAGATGGAATCTTTGCCGAACATAGATTCGGCAAAGGGGGCCATCGAGAAACTCGCCCAGGCAGGAATAGTTCATCATAATGAAAATCGTGGAAGATTCTCGCACGCGATGTTTCAGCATACGCTGTATCAGAGCATTTCCGACAGGTGGAAAGCCATTTACCACAGATCCCTCGGTGAATATTACGAACGAATGTGCGGCTCTGACACTGAATCCGCAATATATGACCTGGCCAGACATTTCATGCACTCAAATGAGCACACGAAGGCCTGGGGGTATTGCGTGCGGGCCGGCGACAAAGCGGAACAGTCATACGATGCCAATCTGGCCATGACATTTTACAAATCAGCCCTTGCCCTAATGCCGGCACCTGGAAAACATGGCTGCGGAAGTGATGATGAATTCAGAATCCTGGAAAAGCTGGGAGATTCACAGCGGAGATTGGGCCTGATACCGGAAAGCCTGGATAATTATTCCAGGGCAATGGAGCGTCTTCAGGGCAATGAAACCGTCTATCTGGGCTTACTCCTTAAAATGCACACCTGCCACATGAATGTGAATCAGCCGGAGAAGGGATTGGCCATTCTTGACCTAGGTGCACAGTTGGTCGACAAGGCGGCTCCGGAAACCGCAGCTGAGTATCTGGCCACGGTTGCCCATATGCAATCACTGAAGGGCGAGGAGGAAATGTCCAGATGCAATCTCGAGGCTGCGCAGAAGAAACTTGCTGTGGTTGAGAACAGCGAAATCAGAGTCAATGTCCTCACAATAATGGGTAGAACTTTTGAAAAAATCGGCCCGGATGAAAAGGCGCTTGAGATGTTCGAGATCGCCGTACTGGAAGCAGAAAAAAGCGACAGCCTGAAATCCCGAGCCCGGGCATATTCGAACATCGGCATCTACATGCATTTCCGCGGAGAGCACGCCGCCGCATCCAAGCTTTTTGAGAAATCCACAAGCTACTGGGAAAGGCTTGGCGACGTGGTGGAGCTGCAGCATGACCTTGTCTCGCTTGGAATGGCCTATTCGGACTGCGGAGAGCTAGAGAAATCTCTGGCATGCCTCAAAAGGGCGCTGAATTACAACAGGAAGCTCGGGGCAAAGGTTGGCATGGCTTCCATCCTTGGCAACATAGGATACACGCTGGCAGTGATGGGGCGGCATGAAGAGTCTCTCAGGTATCAGGAAGAGGCGCTGGACATCCGCAGGAAATTCAACTCCGTCGCAGGCATGGCGTGGTCATACTATGACATGTCGTTGGTCCACAACCAGGCAGGCAACTATGCAAAAGCTGGCGATTGCCTTAACTCGGCATTGGAACTGTTCGTTCAATCCGGCGACACCATCGGCATCGCCTATTCGAAATATGCATTGGCCAGCATATTGAAAAACAATGGCCGGGAGGATGAGGCGGCTGCACTTTACTTCGAAGTGCTTGAAATAGCGCGCGAGAAACAGATGCTCCAGGAGCAATTCAGTTGCCGGACGAACCTGGTGCTGCTCGGAAGATTGGAATACGGCGATGTTATTGGAGATCTGACTGAACTCAACGAAAAAATCAACAGCCCGGAGACAAGGATTATGTTCCTTGATTTCAAGGGAACAATGGCGTTG
>JAQVMG010000102.1 GCA_028703755.1 Thermoplasmata archaeon
GGTCTTTATGGTGTCCCCAACGAAGTAAAGGCTGTTCTCCAGGTGAATCCTGCCCCAGCCTTCATTCATGTTCGGGATTGCTGCAATCGGAACTGCGCCGCTGATCATGGTCGCCTTGACGAGTGCTGCTGACGGGCTGAACCCGTTGGCTGCAATCTTGGCTCCGGTCGGGTACCATCCTTCGGAGTAGTACGCGCGAACGAGGGCGGATGCTCCCGTTGTGGCCGGTGTGGCCATTGAGGTTCCGTCCATAAGCTGGTAGGTGGTTGTTCCGCCTCCGTTGACTGACTGAATCGATTCTCCGGGTGCCATGAGGTCGGGCTTAATCCTGCCGTCCACGCACGGTCCCCTGCTGCTGAATGTTGAGACGCCTGTTCCGGTGTTGGTGATTGAACCGACGCAAATCAGGTTCTTCGCTTCGGCCTGGCTGCCGATTGTTGAAGCTGCGCTTCCGTCGTTGCCTGCCGCGAAGCAGATTGTGTAATCCTGGCTGTCCCACATGTATCTGTCAATCTCGGCTGAGCCGTCGTCATAACCGAAACCGCCGCCCCAGCTGTTGCTGTGGACCTTGGCTCCGTAGTTCCATTCGCAGACGCCGAAGTAATCGTTGTACATGTCGGTCGGGGTGTAGATGTATTCACCTTCGTCGGTCGCGGGTGTCGAGGGGTCATCGGTCCTGCCGCAGTCAAGGAAGACAAGCTGTGCCATGTAGGCATGCCCGTCGTAAGTAGCTGTTTGGTAAGTCCCATATGTCGGGCCGTCTCCGAGAACTGTTCCTGCGCAGTGGCTGCCGTGGTAGCTTGCTGCCGCCTCGTCACCCATTTCAGCGTTTGTGTCAGCGGAAATGAAGTAATCGAGGATTTTTGCCTCGGTTCCGGATGCTCCGTAGACATTTCCCAGGAAGTTCTGGTGGTCAACGCGCACTCCGCTGTCGCCGATTGCTGCAATCTGGCCTTTGCCTGTTATGCCTTTTGCGTGAATTGGCCAGGTTCCGGTCGTGGATCCGGACTGAACATACTGGGTTGTGCTGTCGTTCAGGATGGTGTTCATCTCAACCATTGAAATGTACCTGACTTCCGGCATTGCTGCAATTGTAGGAAGATATGATGCATCCACCCTGATTTTGAGGGTGTTCACCTTATCATTGTGTGCAATGCCCAGCACCTGTCCGCCGACGACCTTCAGGAGTTTGACCACGTATGAGTTGGTGGCATCCGGGAAGAGCATGACTGATATGTCAACCATGCCGTTTGCGCCGTCAACCTGGGGGTCCAGTTTGTATGCGGGCTGGTATTCGCCCATCCATCTGACGCCGTTGTGTCCCTTCATCGTGTCAACCTGGTCGTCGCTGAGGCGTACCAGATATGCGTTGTCCGGGATGTAGGAGACTATCTCAACGCCATCCTGGGCCAGCTCGTTGACCCATTCCTCGGTGATCGGGCCTTCGTGCTGGAGAATGTAGGGCATCTTGGTGTTAGGAATGTTTGACGGCCTGCTCATAAGCTGTGCCGGAACGTTGGGAAGACTGACTAACGGGTCGAATTGTGCATATTTGAGCTGTATCTGGTTTTGTGCCGGAGCAGCATTTTCCTGCTGAACCGGTGCAGATTCCAACTCTTCTGTCGTGCCCGGAGCGATTCCTGCGACCAGGAAACTGCTCGGCACTATTAGCGCAAACGCTAATATCAAGCTCACAATTATTATTCCATTCTTTCGTTCAATTATGGTGATGTTCACACCTCCTCCATTCTATCCATTCCCAATTCTCTTATCGGCCCACAAAAATCATGAGAGCCCACGTTTCCGAGGGAATATTGGAGGATGATATGTGTTTTACAATATTTATATGTTACGATAGGTTATTTTCATTATATGATATATTAAGGATTTTTCCGCCCGCCTCCCCGGCATTTCTTTAAGGTTGCTGAGATAATAAAAAACGGGTTTAATAAATATCATGTTTATCCCCTATGAAAATAGTAGGTTTTATATTAGGCGTCGGCATTCTCAGACTGAGGAAAGACGTTCTTCATAGTTCAAACGAGGAGGAATTAAATGTCTGAAGCGATATTGAGAATTGGAACTCTCGCTGTGGCCTTTGCATTATTGATGGGGCCGATGAGCGCATTTGTGAGTGAGTCGGAAGCAATTTCCGTGACCGTCGTCCAGAACATCCCTGAATCCGGGGACAAGTCCGGACCAATGCTGACACCGTTCAGTGAAAGCGACATTGGGCAAGAAATATACCTCAAAGACCCTGTCACGGTGATGGTCGTCTGCACCAATCCCTTAAAGGTCGCTCAGGCGTTATCAGGAATACCGTACCGCGGCTTCCTGAGCCAGCGCGAGTCGGGAGAGATAATTTCCCCGGTACTTCAGATTCCGAGATATGCCATAGACATACTGGAAGCGACCGAAGGCGTGCTTGCGATAATGGACTACGGCGCGATGCTGAGGTCCGACAGAGTGGACGCTGAATCCGTACTCCTCGGAGGAAGCGACCAGGACGCGATTTCCTCGATATTCGACACAAAGCAGCACTACGGTTCCGAAGCCTGGTCCAAGGGCTTCACCGGGGAAGGCATCACCGTCGCGGTGACGGAATTCGGAATCGATTTCTCCCAGCCTGATATCATGAATACACAGGCCCGGGTAACAGATGCAGCCTCGCCATATTACGGATGGCCCATAGTCTTCGACAGCACATCCCTTACATCGTACATCTCAAGTGACGGCAACACAACCGGCACTTGGTATGTCGACACAAGCACGGAGTGCGAGATTAATTACACTGAGAATTATGATATGAATATTAATACAGAAATAGAGTGGGATGCACTCACAAGTTATACGAATTCATGGCAACCGAAACCCGCCGGTGTTGCTGAATCATTGGTCCTGGACGGTCTCACTCCCGGAAAACCCTATGTATTCTCCATAAGGGCAACGGATGAGGCCGGCAACATCGCACCGCTCTCCAACAGCCCCACAGCGACATCCAAAGTCGATAACATTGCTCCGTCCAAGATAACCACACTCGTAGCTACGCCCGGAGTGAATCACGGCACAGTGGAACTTTCATGGACAGCCACCGGCGACGACGGTGCAACCGGAAGCGCCTCCTCCTACCTGATAAGATACTCAGACCTACCGATAGCGAACGTTCACTGCTTCAGGCATCTCTCGTCCGAGATAACGAACGCAATAACCCCGGCTGCCTCAGGCGCGGCCGAGGACTTCCTGGTCATCGACATGCCGGCCGGAAGGACATACTACTTCGCGGTTGTGCCCGTTGACGAAGCTGGCAATTGGGGCGAGGTCTCGAACTCTTACAGTGCCACAGTCACCGAAGACACCGCAAAGCCGCAGACGATTGGCGGGCTCACTGCAACCGCTGTCGGTGCCGCGCATTCCGGTGTCATCCTCAACTGGACCGCGCCACGCGACGAAGGCGCGACCGGAAGCAGCTGCGTAAGATACGAGGGCCGCTTCTCGGCAACCCCCATTGTCACAGAGAACGATTGGGACATGGCATTCCCTATCCCTTCAGCATCACTGCCGACACCCGGAACCCCCGGCACACCCCAGACCGCCATGGTCACAACCGGCCTGGACGACCCCACGATGGTCCCGGTAGTCAACGAAACGGTATACGGACCGGCCACCGGCGGCGAGACAGGCCCCTGGTACCTTGACAACATGGATGCGATCGGCCTGAACCTGTACCGCCAGTACGACGATGCCGGTTCATGGGAGCTTCAGAACCTGGTGCAGGGCACTGAATATACATTCAACGCATCGAACGGTGAGATAAACCTCCTCGGATGGGCAGGCGGGACAAACTACATCGCAGATGAGATCGCTTTCACAGAAACCACCGAGGGGGACGGTGAAAATGCCAAGTTCTTCCTTGCCCATGCCAATATCATCGATGTGACACTCTACCTTGACTCTACCGCCTACGGCATTCCTGATTGGTATAAATTTGATTCATCCACATCCTTCGAGTGCAACTATTCAACCGGTTGGATTGAAATCACGGAATTCACACTGTTCAACGACGAAATTGTCCATGCATATTACAACTACAGCGATATGACCACCTCACTCCAGGCAGGCGATTCCCTGTTGGCATATTACAACTATTCATCGATGAACCCGGTATTCTTCGCCCTCAGGGGCTTTGACGAGCTCGGACGCGCCGGTGACATCGCCTCCGCTTCAAGTCTGGTTGCCATCGACGAAACAGCACCTGCCCAGATAACAACCATAGCCGCCGCGACAGGAGTCATGCACGGCATGGTTTACCTGAACTTCACATCGGTTGGCGATGACGGCACAACCGGCAGCGCGAAACGCTATGTCGTCAGGTACTCCTCATCACCGATAACGAACGATGCGGAATTCAACGCTGCGTCAGACTGGATGTATGCCGATCCGAATTACATCGGCATGAACCAATACCTAAGATGGTCCTCACCCAAGGCCGCCGGCCAGGCCGAGTCATACCAGTTCGGATATCTCCCCGAAGTCCCCTATTTCTCGCTGACCAACCCCACATACTTTGCAGTCAAGGTGATGGACGACGCCGGAAACCTGGGCCCCCTCAGCGCCTCGGTTTCGGCAATTGCATGCAACGATGTGACCCTCCCAGGTACGCTCTCAACCCTGGCAGCAGTGCCGGGCGAGAAACACGGAACAGTCATGCTTTCCTGGACCGCGGTCGGGGACGATGGCGCTTCCGGCTTGCTCTACGGCAATCCCCCGTACGATGTCAAGTGGTCCACATCTCCAATCGACACGGTGGGCAAATTCGACTTGGCCGTCGGCACCGCCGTTGATGTTGCCAAAACCCCCGGGCAGAAGATGTACCTGAACGTCACCGGCCTGGCAACCGGACTGCCGTACTATTTCTCAGTCCGCGCCAGGGATGATGCGATGCTCCAATCCAACCTGCCAGTCAACGCATCGGCGGTTCCGAGGAACGACATAATCCTTCCCGGTACGATCTCTCTGGTTACAGCCACTGGCGATCACAACGGCCAGGTGAAGCTCAACTTCGCCGCGCCCGGAAATGACGCTGCTGCCGGAACCGCAGCCGCGTATGAAGTCCGCTACAAGGAATACATCCCATCCGGCCAATTCATACAGCACGGTTTCAGCCAGGTGGGCATACTGAACATTTCTTATGAGCCATATTATTACAATGTGACAGGCATAACCAGCCAGAGCGGCATCTACAGGATAGGGACGCATGTCGACCAGAACCTGGCCACATACATCAACGGAAACACTTCGATGGGCCTCGTGAACTATTCCGCGGTCCTGGTCGTTGATTCCGCCACAGCCAATGTCTATGACACAGTATACGTAGACCTTGACGACGACATGGATTTCAGCGACGAGAAAGCATGTACAAAGGGAGACGAAGCTTCCTACAGTGACACGGACGGCAACGGAATTCCGGATGTTTCGGGCGGCATGATTTACTTCATCGGCTCCGCAACGTTGGTGCCCAACGAGTCCCTCACAGTCCTGGGCGGCGGCGGATATGCCCTCTCAGCTCACGGCAATGTGATAAACAATTCATGGTCGGTTTACCAGAACGGAAACGCCCTTGCGGACGGCAAGTATTCAGTCACAATGAACAGGACAGGATATCTGAACATCACCTTCACCCCTGCCCTGGCTTCAACCACCGGCGTCACTCTCAAGTACGAATATGACGGCCTTGCGCTGCCTTATTCCGAGAGATATGCCGCCAGGTACAGCATGGACAACG
>JAQVMG010000103.1 GCA_028703755.1 Thermoplasmata archaeon
GCACCCGGACAAGGCTGAGCTTTGAAAGCGCAATGCTGAGGCTCGGCGGGAAGGTTCTCGGTTTTGCGGACCCGAGCGGCACTTCCGCAAAGAAGGGCGAGACACTTGCGGATACAATCCGCATGGACTCCGCGTATTCTGACGTCATAGTCCTCAGGCATCCCCAGGAAGGCGCTGCGAGACTTGCCTCCAAGTTCTCTGATGTTCCTATAATAAACGGAGGCGACGGCGCAGGCCAGCATCCGACCCAGACTCTTCTTGACCTCATGACGATTCGACGGGAAACAGGCAAGATTGACGGCAGGAAAATCGCCCTGGTTGGGGACCTGAAGTACGGCAGAACCGTACACTCGCTCACCTATGCGCTGGCAAAATTTGATACAGAGCTTACTTTCGTCGCGCCGCCGTCTCTCCAGATGCCTTCCGAGGTTGTTGAGATCGCAGAGGGTATGGGTGCCAAGACCGGCCGTGCCGACACCATTGAGGAGATAATCGCAGATACAGATGTGATTTACGTCACCAGGATCCAGAGAGAGCGATTCCCCGACCCTTCAGAATATGAGAAGGTTGCCGGCATTTATCAGATAACTCCGGAACTGCTGGAGAATGCCAAGAAGACCGCAATCGTCATGCACCCGCTGCCCAGGGTGAAGGAGATATCCCCCGATGTGGACAACACGCGCTTCGCAGCTTACTTCAAACAGGCGTTTTACGGCGTTCCGACCAGGATGGCTCTCGTGGGCCTTGTCACGGGGGTGATAGAATGAAAGAACTGAAGATTACTCCGATCAAGAACGGCACCGTAATCGACCACATTGACCCGGGAATGGCCATCAAGGTCGCCAGGCTGCTGGGAATCCCGGGCCCGGAAACAAAATCCACTGTCAGCATAGCGATGTATGTCAAGAGCAAGAAGATGGGTTTCAAGGACATTCTCAAGATTGAGGACAGAGAGCTGAAGAAGCGCGAGGTGAACATCATCTCGCTGATCGCTCCGAATGCCAGTATATCCATAATCAAGGACGAGGAAGTCCTCAAGAAACTGGAGATATCGCTTCCCAAGACCATCACCGGAATTGCGAGATGCTCCAATCCCAATTGCATCACCAACAAGGATGAACCCCTGGAGACCGAATTTGCGGTCAGCGATGAGAACGGCATCAGGCTCAGGTGCATCTACTGCGACCGGTATGTCAACGACATCATTGACAGCATCATCTAGCGTTATTTTCTTAAAGGCATAGGCCTTCGCGTCGGATGTAGGACGAGAAACACATGGCGAAATCCACAGACCTGTTGAAGTACGAGTTCAAAAAGCAGCTCAAAGACATCCAGAGCGTCAAAGGCAGGGCGACAGAACTCATATCACTATACGTACCGCCAGGCAAGAGAATTTCCGACGTTACGGCTTACCTGCGCAATGAGTACTCCCAGTCCTCGAACATCAAATCCAGAACGACAAAGAAGAACGTCATGTGGGCGATTGATTCCATAATGGGCCGGCTGAAGAATTTCAAGGAGGTTCCAGACAACGGGCTTGTCTTCCTGGTTGGCCACAGGTCCGGAAGCGGCGACCAGACGGTCCCGGTGTCCTTCGTGCTGGAGCCGCCGCAGCCCATCACAACATTCATGTACAGGTGCGACTCATTTTTCTACCTGGACCAGCTGGAAGGAATGCTGAGAGAAACAGAAATCTACGGACTCATCGTGATAGACAGGAACGAAGCCACCATCGGAATTCTGAACGGCAAGAGGATAGAGGTCGTGAAGAACCTCCAATCCAGGGTGATGGGTAAACACAAATCCGGAGGCCAGTCCGCTCTGAGATTCGAGAGGCTCATTGAAATCGCGGTACATGAATTCTTTAAGAACGTGGCAGATATCGCAAACGAGAAGTTCGTCAACTACGAGAATCTGAAAGGCATAATCATCGGCGGCCCCGGCATGACCAAGACCTATTTCGCCGAGAACAACTACCTCCACCATGAACTCCTCAAGAAGATAATAGGGATATTCGAGGTCGGCTACACGGATGAGTCAGGGCTCAAAGAGCTCATGCAGAACGCCTCCCAGGCCCTTGAGAATCTCGGCCTGATGAAGGAGAAGAAGATAATGTCCAGATTCCTGGACGAGCTAAGAAAGCCTGACGGCGGCCTGGCAATCTACGGCGAAGCGCAGACCAGGGAAGCGGTGAAGCTGGGCGCAGCCGACACACTTCTTATTTCCGAGGCGATGGAGAAGACAATCGCAGAATATTCATGCTCAAAATGCGCAAAGAAGGGAAGCCTGACCCTGAAATCGCTTGACCATGCGAAATGTCCGGACTGCGGAACCGAAGTCGATATACTGAAGAGCGAGGATGTCGTCAATGACCTTTACGAGCTTGCGGATGCTTACGGAACGAAAGTAGAGATGATTTCCAACGACTCCGAGGAGGGTGAGATGCTGATGAAGGCGTTCAACGGCATCGCAGCGGTTCTGAGGTACAGGGTAGGTGCATGATGGCAACGGACCCACTGGCCATTTTCAAAGAAAGGGCTTGCGCCCTTTTTCATGATGCGCTCGCCGGCATGGGCTCGGAAGCGAAGGCTGTGCCAGAGGTCCCGCCCGAGGGTATGGGGGATTTCGCGTTTCCGTGTTTCCTGCTGGCCAAGGAACTCAGGCGCCCGCCCGCCGATATCGCCGCCTCGATATCGGGCGCGATTCCCCAGGACAGCCATTTCTCCCGGACAGAGGCAAAAGGACCGTACGTGAATTTTCACATTGACCCGGCCCAGCTAATGTCTGCGGCACTCTCCGCTGTGCTGGAAAAGCGCGAGGATTACGGCAACGCGGAACCGACTGGCCGGAAGTTGCTTGTGGAACACACAAGCGCGAACCCGAACGGCCCGCTACATGTCGGCAGAGCCAGGAATCCCATAATCGGTGACACGCTGGCAAGGATACTCTCCCGCTGCGGCAACACGGTCGTAACAGAGTTCTACGTCGATGACATGGGCAAACAGCAGGTAACTCTCACCTGGGGCGTCGAGAATCTGAAGAGGGCCGGTGAAGCACCGCACAAACCGGACCATTCGCTCGTCTGGTACTACCAGGAGGCCAGCCGGCTGATGGCAGAGGACCCGAAAGTCCTTGCGCAGATCGACGCAATGATAGCCCTCTACGAAAAGAAGGACCCGGCCATCGCCGAGAGGGTGAGAAAGAACTGCCAGATTGTCCTTGACGGCATGACCGCTTCTCTCCGCAGAATGGATATAAACTTCGACTCCTTCGCGTGGGAATCCAGATACATATTTGACGGCACAGTTGATAGGGTCCTGGATGAACTGCGCGCACTGAAATGCACCGCGGAGGAGGAAGGTGCGCTTTATCTCAATCTGGAGGAGTTCGGAATCACAGGCCAGGAAAGCAAATTCTACCTGACCCGCGGCGACGGCTCCAGTCTCTACAGCACCAGGGACATGGCCTACCACCTTGACAAACTGAGCAGGTATGACCGCGCAATCGATGTGCTCGGAGAGGACCACCGGCTTAAGGCCAGGGTGGTCGGTATCGGAGTTAAACTGCTGGGCGAGGAAAAGCCCATCGAGCCGATATTCTATTCGTTTGTCTCGCTGCCGGAGGGCAAGATGTCAACCCGCCGCGGGACGGTCGTCTACCTCGACGACCTCATCGAGGAGAGCGTGGCCAGGGCCAGGGACGAGGTGGAGAAGCGCCGCCCCGAGCTTTCCGAGGAGCTGAAGCGCGGCATCGCTGAAGCCGTCGGAACCGGCGCCATCCGATACAACATTATCCGCGTCCAGGCCGAGAAGCAGATGGTATTCAAGTGGGAGGACGCGCTCAATTTCGAGGGTAACAGCGCACCGTTCGTCCAGTACTCGCATGCCAGGGCCAGCAGCATCCTGCGGAAGGCCACGGCTTATGAAAGTTACGACCCCTGCCTCCTGACCCATCCCTCGGAAATTGCCCTGGCCAAGGGACTGGCCCGGTTCCCGTCCGTTATCCGGGAATGCGGTGTCAGCATGTCATGCCACCTTCTGGCGCAGTACGCATTCGAGATCGCCTCGCTGTTCAACCAGTTCTACAGGGACTGCCCGGTCCTGGTCGCTGCCGATGAAAACCTGAAAAATGCCAGGCTGGCGCTTGTCACGGCTTCGAAGTTTGTGATGTTGAACGCGCTGGATACGCTGGGGATTATGGCGCCCGAGGAGCTGTAGAACCGGCAATCCCATCGTTTCGAGAATGCCGATTGCCGGTCAACTGTTGATGGTGATTGCCAAGTTTTTGTTCCATCAACGGCGAATCCTGTATATTTTGGTATTTAGCTTTCGCATTCACCACTTGCAATAAAATAATGGCAATTGATGGCCCTGATTTAGCCTGAGAATACGGTCCGGGCCATGGTTGAATGCGCCAATCGAATATGGCATGTGGCGCATTCAACGCGGGGAAGATGACTGACCGCGGGAATTGCTCTGCCCCGCTCTAAGCTTTTCCGTGCTCCTCTTTCACCGGCGGCTGCTTCTCTCTCTTCTGCCTGCCCGAAAGGGCGATGATTATTGCTATCACCGCGAAAATCACCAGCAGGACCACGCCAACCCACTTCGGTTTCTCCGTGATTTCCGCCAATGTGTCGTCCTCCTCAACCGGTTCCAGTTCGACATCGTACAGCGATGTCTCCACTGTGTTGCCGTAAGAGTCTGTGGCGATTATCTTGTAATGGAAATCCGTATGATCGAGACCGACCGGGTACGCTCCGGCCATGTATTCGTTTCCGCCCGGGACTGTGAGGTTCATTTCTATTGTGTAGTACGGTGAACAGGCCTCCGGTGTGCAGGAGAAATATGAAAGTTTGACTGACTGGATGCCGGTGTTATCTCCGACAGTAACCGTTATGTTGATGAATTTGTCCGCGCCCGGGCCGTCGCGCGATATCTCGGGGACCAGCACCATAGGCGGCGTTATGTCATCCTTGACTTCCGCCTGAACGCGAGAGTATGCCTGGGCCGTGGGGTCCAGCACCCCTCTTGCCCGCACCGTGAAATTCGCGATAGGGTCGGCCGAGGTTGTGTTTGTGCCAGTGACCGTAAGCGAGAACGTGGCATTCCCCAGGGCCGGCACGCTGACCGAAGCTGCTGAAAGACTCGCACTCCAACCGGTTGGCTTGTCAACCGACAGATTGTAATCGACTGCCGAATCCTGGTAATTGTAAAGTATGAAAGTGAAATTGGCTGTGTTGTTCGGAAGTGCAGACTGCATGTTGTCAGCGGATGTCAGATAAAGGACATCCGGCTCCGATGAAACGATCGTTTTGCTGGTTACCAGAGTTTCGCCCTTCCAGACCGCGATTTTCATGGCAGTGTTTCCCATCCTCATGTCAGTGAATTGGACTGCATCGTTGCCTGTCCATGAAATGTTCAGGACCTCGGAACCACTTGGTGGGATGTCGAACGTGCTGTTGGCCATAATGTCCACGAAAGCATTTGGTATCGGGTCGCCCTGGAGGTTCAGCCATCTCGAGCTTCTCTCCACCAGGAAGGCCTCGGTTCTGAGGCTTTCGGCGGCATCTCCCAGGTTCGTGAGTGTGATGTTCGCGAAAAGTGTTCCTCCCGAACCGGACATCGCCCCGGAAACGGAAAGGTTCACAGGCGCCAGTTCTGCCTCTGCAATCTCCGTTCTGTATGATGCCATAGCGGCATCGGTCGTGAGCGCGCCCATCTCCTCGCCCGGACCGCCTGCGAAGATGACCCATGGAT
>JAQVMG010000104.1 GCA_028703755.1 Thermoplasmata archaeon
AGGCGGCCATAATATGCGGCGGGTTGGGCACGCGCCTCCGCCCTCTCACCTTCGATATACCGAAATCCATGGTCCCGGTCAACGGGAAACCGTTCCTGCAGATAATCCTGGAGAATTTTCGGGAGCAGGGAATAAAGCGTTTCGTTTTATGTTCAGGAAACCTTCATGAGAACATCGAAGCCCATTTCGGGGACGGAAGCAAATTCGGTGTGGAGATAATCAATTCACCCGAACCGGAACCTCTGGGTACCGGCGGAGCTCTGCTCAATGCCAGACATCTGCTGGATGACCGCTTTTTCCTGGCCTATGGCGACAGCTACCTGCCTGTTGAACTGGAACTTCTCGACCGTATCATGGCCGCCAGGGATGCGCTCGGAGTCATCGCTGTCTACGAGAACAAGGAGACCCTCGCGCCCAACAATGTGAGGATTTCGGGAGACGGCCGGGTGCTTGAGTACATCAAGAAGAACCCGCCTGCATCAATGAACTGCCTGGAGGCAGGTCTCTCTCTCTACCGCCGTGACATCCTGGACCTGGCGCCGGGACGGCAATTTTCGCTCGAGGAGGTGATTCTGCCACAACTAATAAATAGAGGCCGCCTCTTTGGATTATTGACGCCCAGGCGGTTCTACGACATGGGAACCCCGGAAGGCCTGAAACGCGCAAGAAGGGAATTGAATGACACTGATTAGCCGCTCACCTGTGAGGATAAGCTTCGGCGGCGGGGGCACCGACCTCGCATCCTATTATGAAAAATATGGCGGCGTTGTGGTCAGTGCGGCCATCAACAAGTACATCTACAACATTCTCGAGATAAGGCTGGACGACCGCATTCAAATAATTTCTTCCGACCTGCAGCTCAATCAGACCGTATCGGATGTCTATCACCTGAAGTTCGGAGAAGGTCTTGATATTCCTGTCGCGGTTCTGAAGCACTTCAATGTGCAGCGCGGCCTCAATCTTTTCATGGCGTCCGAGATCCCGCCGGGCACCGGTCTGGGCTCATCCGGCGCTGTCACCGTGAACATGATCAACACAATCAACGCTCTCGAGCGTCTGAAGATAGGCAAACAGGATATGGCCGAACTAGCCTACAAAATCGAGTTCCATGAACTTGGCATGCCCATAGGCAAGCAGGATGAGTATGCAAGCGCGTTCGGCGGCATCAATTTCATCAAATTCAACACAGACGGAACAGCGGAAGTCGAACCGCTGAAGATTCCGAGGGAAGTGCGGGTCAGGCTGGAAAGCGATGTCATGCTGTTCTTCACTGGCAGAACAAGAGAATCATCCAAGATTCTGCGGTCCCAGGACAAATCCACGAAGGACCAGTCCGGCACGGTTGTGGAGTCTCTCCATGCCATCAAGCAGGTGGCATTCGACGTAAAGAAGGCCATAGAATCCGGTGACCTCGTCGAGTTCGGGCGGCTGCTGGATCATTCCTGGCAGACCAAGAAAAATCTTGCCTCCGGCATCTCAAACCCGAGGATAGACCACCTTCTCGACCTTGCCAAGAAGAACGGCGCCTTGGGGGGTAAACTGACCGGCGCAGGCGGCGGCGGTTACATGATGCTTTTCTGCGAGAAGACACACCAGAAGGCGGTGACCAAAGCCCTAGTGGCCGAGGGACTGAGCCCACTTGATTTCCATTTCGACAAGAAAGGCGCGTACGTGATAAACGGAGAGTGAGACTTTGGACGGATTCAGAAAGCAGTTCATAGATTCGTATCTGGACGACATCGTTCGGATACTGCAGGACATCAAAAAGAACAATGCAGATTTCTTTGACAGGCTGGCCACATTATTTCTTGAGGCCAGGGAGAAAAACCGGAAGATATTTTTCTGCGGCAACGGCGGCAGTGCCTCGACCGCCTCGCATTTCACAAGCGACCTGGCGAAAGGCACAATTGTCGAAGGTGCACCGAGGTTCAAAGCGCTCTCTCTCGCAGACAATATACCGCAGATGCTGGCCTGGGGCAATGACGCATGCTACGAGGATATTTTCGTTGAGCAGCTGAAGAACCTATTCGAACCCGGCGACGTTGTTGTCGGGATATCCGGCAGCGGGAACTCCGGCAATGTGCTAAGGGCCATTGAATACGCAAGAGAAAACGACGGCGTCACAGTCGGAATCACCGGCTTTGACGGAGGCAAGATAAAGAACATGGTGGACCTCTGCCTCATAGTGCCGGTGCATAACATGCAGAAAACGGAAGACATTCATATGCTCGTCGACCATCTCACAACCCTCATGATAAAGGAAGAGGAGTTGGCCAGGCGTGGTTAGGGCGGTTTTTCTCGACAGGGACGGTGTCATAAACCGACTGAGGAAAGGCGCATACGTCACTTCGTGGAGCCTTTTCGAGTTCCTTCCGGGGGCCAAGGAGGCCATTGCCAGCCTGTCCGCAGAATACCTGGTGTTCATAATTTCCAATCAATCCGCCATCAACCGTGGCCTCATGACCGAGTCTGCCCTCGAGGTCATCCACAACAATATGCTCTGCGAGATTGAGGAGGCCGGCGGAAGGATAGAAAAAATCTATTATTGCCCCCACCGGCCAGACGAGAGATGTCACTGCAGGAAACCGGAGACAGGGCTCTTTGATAGGGCAAGCCAGGAATACGAAATAGATTACTCTGATTCATGGTTCGTGGGGGATTTTGAAAGCGACAGGGAAGTCGCAGAAAGAATGGGCCTCAGGTTCATACTTGCGCAGGGCGATGGCGGCCTCAAAAAAGCTGCTGAAAAGATACTCGCTGACGGCCAATGAGCCAAATCATTGATTCTGGTTGAGGAAACTGATAATTTCCATCTCCCTCTCCAGGATCTTGAGCCCCTGCTCGCCTATTGTTTCCGGTGTGACAGAAGTTATGAAGATGGCCTCGCTCTCGGAAACTTCGTCGATCAGTCTCCTTAGGAACCTCAGAACGGATTCGAAATTATTGTTGCTGATGAGATAATCCAGGCCGTCGATGAGCAGTATGGATTTTCCCGGGGCATTTAGAAAATCCTCAATCTTATATATAATCTTCTCCAGAACGGGCATCACGCGGTCGCTCGCATCCCCCTCCTTGTCAGTGAGCCAGAGTATGGACGCATCGCCCACATCGAATTGCTCCTTTACCCGCTTCGGGTTGATCCTTGTGAGAGCAAGTCCCTTCATGCCCATATTCAGGTTGTCCACGAAGTATTCGAAGCATTTGACGGGCCTTTCCTCCTCGATAAGGTAGCTGTGCGATATCCTCAGGCGGCTGTCCTTGGCTGCGAACGGCACAGCCTCGGTGACGGTCTTCGCCTCCTCCGTTTCCTGGTCATCGGAAACCTCGTCCTTGAGGGAAAGCTTCGCGGAATCTAGCGTTATCGGAACCTTCATCAGCTCGGAGTAGGCGACAAGGGTCTTGAGCGCACCTTCCAGCATCCTGATGTTCCTTGTGAACCTCTTGGCGATGAAGTAGAGAACATCGTCACCCACCACTATCTTGCCGGCCTCAGCTTTCTTTCTGAGAATGGCCTGCCTTGTTTCGATATCGGCGGGTTGCATGTCCGTTGTCAGACCGGCATCGAATCTCGAGACAAGCCTCTCCTTGATTCCCTGGACCTCGCGTATCGGGCGGTCGCAGGTCATGACGATCTGCTTTCCGTCCTTATAAAGGGCGTTGAACGTGTGGAAGAACTCATCCTGCACCGCTTCCTGTCCGGCTATGAAATGAATGTCATCCAACAGTAGGTAATCAAGATCCCGGTATTTCTTCCTGAACTGCTTCTTCCTGTTGGTCTTTATCGATTCGATGAACTCATTTATGAATTTCTCTGTTGAGACATATAGAACCTTCTTGTCGGGGTAATTGGCCGCGACGAAATTGCCGATCGCATTGAGAAGGTGCGTCTTCCCGAGGCCGGTGCCGCTGCAGATGAAGAGCGGGTTGTATGAGGAAGTCCCCGGCTTTGAGACGGCTGTGGCTGCGGAATGGCTGAACCTGTTGGAACTGCCGACAATGAAGTTCTCGAAGGTGAATTCCGGGATTAGATTGGATTCTCCTGGCGGCAGTGCATCCGCCTCTCCCAGGGCGTTATCCGCTCCGCAGGTCGGGCAGACATCCTTGCCATACAGCTGGGCGCCGCACACTGTGCATGTGTTCTTCGGGGGCTCTTCGATCGGGAAAATATCGCCCTGTCCCTCGAGCCTTTCCTCTTCAGCCTCAAGTTCGTGAAGATCCAGGGGCGGTAATGCGGGCTTCAGTGCTTCGGGTGCCACAGCATGTTTGACCTGGGCTTCGGCCTGTATCCTGGCTTCCTCTGCCTTTCTTGCCTTCTCCTGCTCTATCTTGAGCTTGAGGCCCTGGATCGCTGCCTCGATGGCAGTGATCTTCGAAGGATTTTTCAGCATAGCCTTGATGCGCTCGACATCCTGGCTGAACATCTTGCAATCCAGCAGGTCCATCTCCGTCTTCAGGAATTCTGCGCGCTTAAGATTGTTCTCGTACTGCTCGAACGCTCTGTTGGCGTTCTCCGGCGCCTTCTGAAGTTCTTCCTGAAGGAATTTGACAACGTAACCGTGTGACTGCCAGTTCTCAAGTTTTTTCCTGAGCTCTTCAGGCACCTTGTCCATTGCGCCGGGCTCCGGCTGGTCGGCCGCGTCGCTCCATGCCAGGGAGAACCTTGTCCGTCTCTTGACGACCTTCTTCTCGGTCGTCCTGCCTGTCTCCGAGCCCGGGAACTGCTGAAGGATGGCGGCAATGTCCAGCCTTCCGTGAACCTCGACAGTGCATTCCGGGTCATATGAATCCCCCCAGGCAAGTTTCAGCCCCTCCTCTCCCTTTTTAGTGGCAATGAACCCAGTGTCGGCGCGCCTTCCGTATATCGCAGCTATGAGCCCACCGTCTTTTATTACAAGATACCCCTCCGAGGAGTATCCTTCATGTTTCTTTTTGGTGAGAACATAACCGGTGAATTCGAACTTCTTCAGTTTTTCCGTCAGCAGTTCAAGGGCTTTTTGGCTGCCGCGTATGGTGCTAATCACCTTTCCTTCGGGTATGCCCTCGCCGCTGATATCCAACACCTGCCTCGTCCTAGGTTCCGATTCCGTACACCGGAACGGATGACGCCAAATATTGAACCACGTTATATAAGTTTTGAATTCTGAAAATCATACTAGAACCCGATATAAAAGTATAAAATGGGGTTCGTGTATAAGGGTGCGATATCATGCTTACCGAAATCAGCGAACTGTTGGGAATGGAAGTCTACACAGACAAGGGCATAGCCCTGGGCAATGTTGACGACCTCATAGTCGAGACAGACACCCAGAAGATAGACGGCCTCTTCATCAGCAACCCGAACCCGCTCCTTGTGGAACATTCCAAACCAATCTCAATCCCGTTCAGGTGGATAAACCATGTCGGCGACATAATTCTGCTGAAATACTTCCCGAAGTTCGTCCAGACCGGACCTTCACCCGAGCGGGTGCCCAAGGTCAGGAAGCTCACAGAGGAAGTCATGCACATGGGCCGTGTCGCCGAAGAGAAGATAATAAAAGCCGAGCACATGGCTGCCGAAAAGCTCAAAGGCCAGGGCAAATCTCTTTCTGACGAGATAAAGGAAATCTAAGATTCCGATTTTCCCCGAATATTTAATCCGCAGGTTGAACCCTGCGGATTCGTTAATGTGAAAAGGCTTTAAATTCGCCTTATCTTGCCCATCATCGGTTCATAGACCAGGCCCTTGTCGAGAAGCCCTTCGATAG
>JAQVMG010000105.1 GCA_028703755.1 Thermoplasmata archaeon
CCACGTGCTCAACAAAGCTTATATGTATCTGCACGGATTCTCGGAATTGAGTCACATAGCCGGTCGGGTCGATTTTTACCGAAGCCCATCCGAAGGATTTTATCTCCTTGAGAAGGGCCCCCAGCAATGCCCTGTTCTTTTCGGTGTTCTCGTCCTGGCCGAGCTCCAGCCTTGTGCAATCGCCTTCGGATCGGGCTCTTATCATCCGAATACCCTTGGAGCGTATAAATTGCTCGGTGGCATCGATTTTTTTCAGAGTTTCATTTGAAATCTCTGTTCCGTACGGAATGCGCGAAGAAAGGCAGGCAGAGGCCGGGCGGTCCCATTCTTGGATTCCGGCAGACTTGGCCAGCATTCTGATGTCCTGCTTGGTGAGGTTGGCGTCTGACAGCGGCGAGATTATACCGCACTCTCTGGCAGCCCGGGAGCCGGGGCGGTCGTCTCCTGAATCGGATGCATTCTCGCCGTCGAGTATTTTCGCGAGGCCCTCCCTTTCCCGTATCTCTTCCAATTTCTGAAATATCTGGCTCTTGCAAATGTAGCAACGCTCGGGGGAGTTACGCCGGACATCCGGATGAATTCCTGAGATGAGCACGATGTGTTCAAGGCCGTGCCTGGCAGCCGCTTCCTTTGCAGATAGGATATCGCAATCGGGTGTCGACGGATCAACCACTGTCGCACATACTGTCCTGCCGGGGACGTGGGATTTAGCCATCGCTGCCAAAAAGATGCTGTCCAGACCCCCTGATAAAGCTATTACGCAGCTCGGAATTTTTTCCAGTTGGCAAGCAAGAGCCTGTTCCTTCAGCCTGAGTTCCGTATCCATGGTATCTACTTTTGGATCTCCTTTACGGTCGCGGTAAGCAGTTTTATCAGGTTGGCAAGGTCGCCCAGATGCACAATTTCCGTGGCGCTGTGGGTGTATCTCATGGGAATGCCGATAGGCATAGTGATTGCGCCGGAGGTCTGTATGATGGCCCCGTCGGTGCTGCCTCCCGTGACTCCGAACTGAACCGGAATCTTCTCTTTCTTGGCCAGGGATTCAATCTTGGCCCTGAATTTGGGGCTGGCGATCATCCTGACATCGACCATCCTGAGCACAGGACCTTTACCGAGGAACACCGGCTGGTAGAACTTCTCCAGGCCGGGGCAGTCGGTTGTCGAGTAAGTGTCAAGCGCGATGACATAATCGAAATTCATCGTGTTGGCAATCACATTCGCACCTCTGAGGCCTATCTCCTCCTGAACGGTCCAGATGAGGCTGACTCTGCCCTTGAATTTCATGCTCTTCAGGTTTTCGAATACCTTGAGGAGCGCAGTCACACCGACCCGGTTATCAAGGGCGCGCGAGCACACCATATCTTTGTTGACTTTGAAAAAGTCTTTCTTCAGTATGACAGGGTCCAGGAACTTCACGCCAAGGGCCTCGGTTTCCTTTCTCGAACGTGTGCCTATGTCGATGACCAGCTTGTCCCAGGTTATGACATCCTTCGCGTCCCTTCCGACGCTCAGATGGGGTGCATTGTAACCTATCGCGCCTCTGACGACGCCTTTCGCAGTGTATATCTCGACCGACCGCGCCGCGAGCATCTGATCGTAGATGCCGCCCAACACTTTGAATTTGATATTGCCGTCATCAAGGATATTGGAAATCACAAGGCCGACCTCATCCATGTGGGCCACGATGGCGATTGATGGGCCTTTTCCCGAGCCCATGTCGAAGATGAGGTTGCCCATGGCATCTTCTCTGAGCGGTTTACCCAGGTATTTTCTTATGTAATTCCGAACTTCGTCTTCATAGCCGGATACGCCGGGAAGCATGACAACTTCCTTAAGCTGGTCTTCAAGGTCCTTTGGCATAGTTTCACCTTAATATGCCATATGATTTCGAGGGTATTAAAAGTAATTCCCCTAAACCTTGTTTATAAACGGAGTTTTAACTGTCTCACCTTTGAGCTGACGTTCATGATATTCAAGAATGACAGGTATTCCGGGCTTTGCGTATTGCCTTTCGACGTAAGCCATGGCAACACCTTTTCCAAGGGACGGCGCGAAATTGCCCGAAGAGACCGACCCCACTATTTCGTGTGGAGAATCGGCAAGGCGAACGATGCTGCCGGCACGAGCCGGTGCGCGGCCTTCAAGAAGTATGCCTATCATCTTCTGATGGGTCTTTTCATCCTTCATTTTCTGAAGGATTTCCTTTCCCATGAAGTCATGATCCCACTTTATAACCCAGGCGCAATTGGTCTCAATTGACGTCCGATCACCCGAGAAATCTTGGCCGGATAGAAGGAACCCCGCCTCCAGCCGGAGTGAGTCTCTGGCCCCGAGGCCTATCGGAAGAATTTCAAAGTCAACTTTGGCCTTCAGGAGTTCATCCCATAATGCTGGTGCGTGTTTGTTCGGCACAATCAACTCAAAACCGTCTTCTCCGGTATATCCTGTACCTGATACTATGCCAATATCGCCTTTAACATTTGCTTTGGATAGTTTATTAAAATCCTCAAATTGTTTGGTAACATAATTGAATACTTTTGCTTCGAATTTTCCTATTGTATTGACATGGTCTCCGAAAATTTTAGCCGTAAGTGTTCTGGCCTTTGGCCCCTGAACAGCTATGCATGACAGATCCTTGGAAATGTCTATCAATTCTATGTTTGCATTTTCTTTCATCCACTTTCCGTCAATTTCAACCATCGAAGCATTAGGAACGCAGAAATATTTGCCTTCTCCGAGTTTGGTCACAATCAGATCGTCAATTATTTTGGCATCTTTGGCCGGTAGGTGTGTGTAGACACATTTTCCATTTGGAATATTGGTGATGTCATTCGTAAGGAGTGTCTGAAAGCCTTTTCCGCCGGATTTATCAGTTATGATGAAATCACCCATGTGAGAAACATCAAACAATCCAACTGTGGCTCTCACTGTCAGATGTTCCTTCATAATCCCTGCTTTATAATGCAAAGGCATTTCCCATCCGTGGAAATCCACGAGCTTTCCTTCAGATTCGATGTGCTTCTGGTTTAATGCGGTTCGGTTCATGTTATCGGCGGGTTATTGTAATGTGATTATTATCGTTTTTGTAGTTCCAAATTAAATATTATTGAAAAACAGTCAAAAAATGATTGTATTATTGATAAAGGTTATATCCGAATCTGCATTCGGGTGATGAAAGGTGGTATGAATCGGAATCAACAATTTCATCCATGAAAACAAACCGGGCCTGTGCGTTGTAAGCATAATTCTCGGAGCGCCATCGGTCATAATCAGTATCTTTGCCATGCTCTACGAATCTGAAGATACGGGGTTGGTATTGTGGTCTCATGAACTGGTGGGAAACTGGGCCTTCTGGTTCTTTATAATAGGCCTGGTGCTTCTTGTTCCGGGCATCTATTATCTCGTGACTTTCGTTAGACAGCTGAGGGAATTCAGGGAACTGATGAAAACCGACAGCAAAGCCCTCTTCATAAAGAACCAGGATCGGATCGAAGAACTTGCTTGGAGGCTTCATCCGGATTATGAACGCCTTGTAATTGACAAAAAGGCCAAGCTGAAAGTTAAATGATTAAGGTACTGCATTTCACTGAGAACCATTAAAATAAATTTAATTATTTGAAGTTAAAGCAGGGTAGAAAATCAGATATCACCAAAAGTTTTAGTACAAGCCCTTCTTTCGGACCCTAGCCCTCCGGTGCATACTTATTTCCACACGAAATAAAGGGGTCGGGCACCCGTTCGGAATCGGCGGGTCAACCGGGAGCCGGATCTATCCGGTACACAATGCTGGCCACATTCAAAGGGGGAGGCCAAAGTGCAGGAAAACATATTCACGGAACATCTGGAGACAAAGTCTATCTTCAAGAGGGACAGAGACATCCTCAGACCCTCGTATATTCCAGAGAAACTGCTGCACAGAGATGAGCAGATTAACCAGATTGCTTCGATACTTGTTTCCGCGCTTCGGGGCGACCAACCCTCAAATATTATGATCTTCGGAAAGACAGGTACGGGAAAAACCGCAACCGCCAAATACCTGGGGCAGGAGATTAAGAAAGCGGCGGACAACCTTCCCGAACCTCTCAAGGATGTCAGATACATCTACATCAACTGCGAGGTTGTCGATACCCAGTACGGCGTTCTGCAGAATATAGGCAATCATTTCATAGAGGATTTCAACGAGCGGATACCCCCAACCGGGTGGTCTACCGAGCGCGTTTACAACATACTCTGGGAGAAAATCGACAGCACTCCGAAGGTCGTCGTCGTTGTGCTGGACGAGATAGACAGGTTCGTTTACAACAGCGGTGACGATACACTTTACCACCTGACTAAAATCAATGATGACCTCAAGAACGCCAAAGTCAGCCTCATCGGCATCTCCAATGACCTCAAATTCACCGAGCTGCTCGATCCAAGGGTCAGGAGCAGGCTGAGTGATGAGAAAATTGTCTTCCCCCCTTACGACGCGGACCAGTTGAAGGACATTCTTATCCAAAGAGCGGAAATGGCATTCGAGAAAGGCGTAATCGGAGAAGGCGTGATTGCCCTCTGCGCGGCTGTGGAAGCGCACGAGCACGGGGACGCAAGACGCGCCCTGGACCTCCTGCGGGTAGCGGCAGAGATAGCCGAGCGCAGCCATGAATCGGAAATCAACGAGAATCATGTCATAAAGGCCAAGAATAAAATTGAGCTCGATTGCGTCATTGAAGCTGTCAGAACGCTTCCGCTGCAATCCAAATTGGTACTGCTGGGCATACTTCTCGGTGAGGAGAACGGCAACCCGAAACAGATGACCGGCGATGTTTATACTGCTTATAAGGAACTTGCAAAGAAGACAGGAACCGCCCTCCTAACCCAGCGACGTGTCGCGGACCTCATCTCGGAACTTGACATGATGGGCCTTGTCAGCGCCCGCGTCAAAAGTTTCGGAAGGGGCGGAAGGACAAGGGAGATACTTGTCAGCGTCCCCCTCATGGAGACGAAAAGAGTTCTTGAGAAAGATCCGATGCTGGAGAATGTCAAAGGGTACAAGCTGAAAGTTCAATCAACGCTTATGTAGCTGTACGAAATTTCGGCATTCATTGGACGCTTCTACTCCAAAAAATACTCCATCTCCCCAAGAACCTCTGTGAACCCATAGTCCTCATATATCGGCTGGCCGGCTTTTGAAGCATTGAGCGTTATCCTTGTGCAGCCCCTTTCTCTGGCTTCACCGATCAGCCGCTCCAGCAACCCATTTGCAATGCCCTGATTTCGATATTCGGGAACCGTGTACATATTGACTAGGTACGCAACTTTTCCAGAGAGGTTGCTGTAAGTCGGCGGGACATGGTATATGCACATACCACTGGTGCCTACGATTCGCCCGTCATTCTCAGCGACCCAGGCAATGAAACTGCCGTCGCCCATATGCTGAATAAAATATTTTCGGGTGAGTTCTCCGAATTCGACGAGGCTCACGGGGCATTGCCCTTCCTCGCGCTCGAGCCGCATGGCTACCCGATTCTTCACCAGTTGATCGATGTCATCGGCCGAGGCTCTTCGATATTCCGTCATATCATTCCATGCCAGAATCCTCCAGCTCGGATTAAATGGTTTCTGCCTAAAACTACAAATATGATTCCTGCCTTGTACAGCGGTGATACTATGGGTTGCGAATTAGGACTTATTCCGCAGATGCACGGGCGTTGCGACCGATGGCTCGGCACAAGGGGCATGTCATCTCAGCCAACACTCGG
>JAQVMG010000106.1 GCA_028703755.1 Thermoplasmata archaeon
CGCCTGTGCCGGACTTGGGTTTCACCTTGGGCCTGGGCTCGTCCTTGTAGTACTCGAGCAGGCTGTCGACTATGGCCATGAATCCTCTATGGAATTCACGAATTCAATCAGCTGGGCGACATTGTTCATGAACGGGTTGTGGCAAACCGGCTTGAGGCCGAACCTGTCAGCCCATTGTTTTGCCAGCGGGTGAAGCTGTTTCGAGCTCAGGTTGTACCTTGCCAGAGCGCCTACCATGAATGAATCGCGCTTGTGCTTACAGTATTTTGCCGTGGACTGGGGAACCACGAATTCATTGACAATCTTCTTGTAGTCCTTGACCGGGAATGTTCCGCCGTCAGTGGAACCTATGTCTCCGTCGTAGAGGGCATACTCATTCTTGGCCACAAGGGCTATGAACTCAGTTTCCCTCGTGAAGTCGGGCAGAGCCCCTGCTTTGGACAGAACTATCTCGGCCACCGCGTTTGTCGTGGGAACCATGTCAAGCAGCTTCTGCCTCATGGCCTTCAGCTTTATCGGCGAAGGGGACTTATAGAGACCGCCCGGGACCAGATTCACCGGGTGAGTTGTTCGTCCGCAAATCAGGTCAGAGAACTCGTTCGATGTTTTGTGGAGATTCACAATGGCAAGTACCGCGTCTTTGTGTGTTCCGACAAGCGGGATTACGCTTCCCACGCCGAACAGGTCGGGGGAGACAAGGTAACCTACGTGCAGGATATGGCTCTGCAGGTTCTCGCCGTGAATGGCGAGCCTTCTCAGCTTCTGGCTCTGCTCTGAGATTTCGATGTCCATCGCAGCTTCGGTGGCCTTGAGTGAGGCCAATGTATGGCCGATAGAGCATATGCCGCAAATCCTGGAGGTTATCTGGGCAAGCTGGTTGTAAGGCTTGTCACGGACGAAGGCTTCGAAAAGGCGCGGCGCTTCGGATACTTCCCACATCACTTTCTCTACTTTGCCGTCCTTGGCGTTCAGGATGATGTTTCCGTGACCCTCGACACGGGTCAGGTGCTCCACATGGATGTTGATGTCCTTGCTCATTTGAATCCCTCCTCTTTCATTACCTTTTCAAGAAGCTTGACGCCCTCGAACGAATAGACCTTGGCTGCCTCGAGAATCTCCTTCTTGGTGAAGCCGATCTTTGAGTAGGCTTTTAGGCCGAACCTCAGAACGTCTTCATTCGCCAGAACGCTGTGGCAGCCCTCGCATCTGTAACCCATGCGTGTGCAGTAAGCGTCGCAGTTGGCAAAGGTTATGGGGCCGAGACAGAGAACTCCGCGGGAAAGCAGACAGCCCTCCTTCTGGTTGGGGCATTCCGCACAGACGGGTACGCCGTTTATGTCATATTCCCTGCAAAGCTTGGCGAAATTGCAGTCCCCGCTGATTGAGCAGTTTCGGCAATCCTGGACATGCTCGGACAACAGTAGTTCAACCACGGTTCTTCTGGCATTGAATACAGTCTCGCTGTTGGTTGAGATGCACAGACCTTCGGAAGCGGGGAATGTACAACTGGACTGCAGACCGGGTCTACCGCCCCCCGTTACCTCGACAAGGCATATTCTGCATGCGCCTGACCTGTGTTCTCCCAGTACGTGCATGTAACAGAGTGTTGGTATATGTACGTTATTTTTCATGGCCAGGTCAAGAACTGTCATGCCAGGAACGGCCTCTAGTTCCTTTCCGTCAATAGTGACTTTCATCATTCACCACCTTCCTTGCTCATGATGTCGCAGCGGAAGCATCTTTTTGCCTCCTTCTGAGCGCATTCGTCGTCCATACAGAGGACGACCTCATCGAATGAACATGTGCGCTCGGCTGCGAGAAGCTCGGACGGCTTCTGGCGAACCATCTGCTCCTCGTTCTTCGGAGCGACCATGCCGTACTTGATCTTGCTCAGCGCCTTCAGTTCCGGGAAATGGTCTTCTCCGCTGAGCATCCTGTCGATGTTGCGCGCGGCTCCCTTGCCCTGGCCGATTGCGCCAATTACGCTCGACGGACCGGTAACTGCATCGCCGCCTGCGAAGACCTTCGGGGATTTGGTTGCGAGTGTGTATTTATCTGCAGAAATTCGGCCCTTCTTGTCGGTGATTGCCCCCGGGAATCCGGTCGCAAAGTCAGTCTCAATGGACTGGCCAATGGCAGTGACAATCGTATCGGCAAGAACATCGATTGTTTCTTCAAGTCTTTCGGGTTTTCTGCGCCCCCATTTGTCATATTTGCCCATCTTGTTCTTCCGGAATTGAATGCCTACGGCTCTGCCATCTTTCACTATCACTTTTTCCGGTGCGACAAGGAAGTGGAATTCAATGCCTTCATGCCATGCCGCGTCGCATTCCTCGGTGTATGCAGGCATGTCATCCTTCTCCCTGCGGTAGCAGATGATGACCTTGGAGACACCCATGCGTTTGGCCGTACGGGCAACGTCCACGGCCACATTGCCGCCGCCGATTACCAGCAGTGTTTTGCCAAGGGCCGGGTTCTTTCCCTCGTTAGCCTGACGCAGCAATTTCAGTCCGTGTATAATTCCGGGAAGGTTCTCCCCTTCCAGGCCAAGGCTCTGGTCCGCCTGTGCGCCGACGCCGAGGAATACCGCATCGTAATCCCGCTCCAAATCAGAGAGATGAACATCTTTGCCGACCCTGCAGTTGAGTTTGGCTTCCACGCCCTGATCCAATATGTTCTTGATATCGGCGTCCAGGTATCTGTGCGGCAAACGGTAGGTCGGTATGGCCCAGCGGAGCATTCCGCCGAGTTTTTCAGAAGCCTCAAAGACTGTCGGCCTGTAACCCATCCTCGCGAGGAAGTAGGCGCATGAAAGACCTGCCGGCCCGCCGCCCACAACGGCCACCTTTCGGCCGTTTGATTTCAATTTCGGAAGCTTGGCTCTGTGCTTCTTTTCCATGGACTTATCCGTGCAGTAACGTTTCAGCTCGCGGATTGCGATGGCTTCGTCAAACTGAGCGCGCTGGCATCTGGATTCGCAAGGATGCTCGCAGACGCGTCCGCATATGGACGGGAACGGATTGTCCTCCAGGTTCAGCTCGTATGCTGACTCATTCTTGCCTTCCTGTATGAGCTGTATGTAGCCAGGCACATTGGTTTCTGCAGGGCATGTATTCTGGCACGGTGCATCGAACAGCGCCGCGCAGACTGAGGCATGGCATTTCCTCTGGATTATGTGCTCTTCGTATTCATGACGGAAATATTTCAGTGTGGTCAAAATAGGATTCGGCGCGGTTCCGCCCAGGGCGCAGAGCGAGCTGTCCCTGACCTGAACAGCCAGGTCTTCCAGTGTCTGAAGGTCTTCCATTCTGCCTTTGCCGGAGCTGATCCTTTCAAGTATGTCCAGCATTCGGCGCAGGCCGACGCGGCACGGCGTGCACTGGCCGCAGGATTCCTCTACGGTGAACTGCAGGAAATACCTGGCGACATCCACCATGCAGGTATCCTCGTCCATGACCACTATCCCGCCGGAACCCACAATGGCGCCCAGCGCTTTGAGGGTCTCGTAATCCACTTTAGCATCGAGATGTTCTGCCGGGATGCACCCGCCGGAAGGACCGCCTGTCTGGACGGCCTTGAATCTCCGCTTTTCCGGAATACCTCCCCCTATCTCGTATATTATTTCGCACATGGGGATGCCCATTGGAACTTCAATGAGCCCGGGGCTGTTGATCTTGCCGACCAGTGAGAAGACTTTGGTGCCTTTGCTGTCCTTGGTGCCCATCGCCGAGAACCATTCTGCCCCATGGTTGATGATGTTGGGTACATGGGCATATGTCTCCACGTTGTTGATATTGCTGGGCTTGCCCCACAGTCCCTTTGATGCTGGGAACGGCGGGCGTGTCCTCGGTTCTCCCCTCTTGCCCTCGATGGAATGCATGAGGGCCGTTTCCTCTCCGCAGACGAAAGCGCCTGCACCTTCGCGGATGTGGATATTGAAAGTGTGGCCTGAACCCATTATGTTGCTGCCCAGATACCCATGGGCTTTGGCCTGCCCGATGGCGTTCTTGAATCGCACTATTGCCAGAGGATACTCCGCCCGAACGTAGATGTAACCTTCCGCTGAGCCCATTGCATAGCTGGCAATTATCATCCCTTCCAGTACGCTGTGGGGGTCGCCTTCCAGCGTGCTGCGGTTCATGAATGCTCCGGGGTCACCCTCGTCAGCATTGCAAATGGTGTATCGCATGTCTGACTTCGACTTGCGGCAGAACTCCCATTTCAGACCCGTGGAGAAACCTGCTCCTCCACGGCCTCTCAGCCCTGATTTCTTGATTTCGTCAATCACCTGCTCAGGGGTCATCTGGGAAAGCACTTTCTTGAGAGCCTTGTAACCGTCATGGTCAAGGTAGTCCTCTATCCGGTCGGGGTTCATGTGTCCGCATTTTTTCAATATCTCCCTGGTCTGCAGTGCATAGAATGGTATGTCCTTGTAATATGGGATGGGTTTGCCGGTGGTGGGTTCCTTGTAAAGAAGCCTGTCAACAATTTTAAATCCGTCCGAATGGGCAAGCGATTTCGCTATGTCCACGGCATCCTCCACCTTCACCTTGGCATAGAAGAAACCGTCCGGTTCGAACGTGACAATCGGCCCCTGTTCGCAGAAGCCGTGGCAGCCGGTATAGTCAATCTGCACATTTTTGATGCCCAGTTTCGCTGTCTCCGCCTTCAGGGCGTTGTACAACTGTTCGGACTTTGCCGATTGGCAGCTGGTTCCGCGGCAGACGAATATCTTGTGCATTGTCATTTCCGCGCCCCCTTGGATTTGCCTGCCTTGGGTTTTTTGGCGGTTGGCTCGGGGGCTTTCTCGGCCTTCTTCCATCCTCCACCGCTTTCCCTAAGCAACTCAGCCATCTTCTTTGCGGTCATTCTTCTGTGAACATCGCTGCCCAGCACGACCGTTGGCGCAAGCGCACATGCCCCCACGCAGGCGACTGTCTCGAGCGAGTATTCGCCATCTTCGGTGGTCTGGCCCGGCTTGATGCCGAGCAGGTTCTTCGCTTCCTTCAGGACCTGAGCGCCGCCCCTGACGTGACAGGCTGTGCCCCTGCAAACTTTAATTACGGTCCTGCCTGGCTTGTTGAATTTGAACTGGGCGTAAAAAGTGGCTACGCTAAACAAATCCTGGTAACTTGTTCCTATCTTCCCGGCAATGTATCTCATGTGCTCCTCGCTAAGCCACCCATACGTCTCCTGAACCATCTGCAGCAACTGGATTTTGCCGCTGACAGGGTCGCTGACACGGGCTATCATGCCGTCCAATTCATTTTTCTCATCCGGGTTCATTTTGCCACCTCCCAAAGGTGCTGCAGCCATTCTCCTCTCGATTTGACAATGTCCAATTTGGAGGTCGGGAAATTTCCGCCGCCGCTGAGGCACCGATGCAGGCAGGGATATGCGTCTATCAGCCCGTGACCCTTGGCCTTTGAGGCGAGGTTGCGGTCGATGCGGCATGATACTGCTCCGGGGATCCCGGAGGGACCGCCGCCCGGGTGCATACCTTTCCTGGAAACCGGCTCTGAATATGCTCCGCCGGTTGAGAAACCAAGGTCAATCTCCCTGCGCTTGAAGAGCTCGTCAAGTTCCATTGCTGAGAGAACGAATCCGAATCCTTTCTCCTTTTTCATCGCGGTGCATGGGGTGATGAGGCAGACTGGGCCCTTCTCGTGTTTCAGCAGCAATGTCCATGGGGCATTGCGGTCTGAAAAGC
>JAQVMG010000014.1 GCA_028703755.1 Thermoplasmata archaeon
ATACCTGTTCATGCTTGACGCCGATGACACATATGACCCAATGGAAATCCTGAGAATGCTCCCGCCACTCGAGAAAGGCGACTTGGACGTAATCATGGGCTCAAGGCTGAAAGGCAACATCTCAAAAGGCGCAATGTCCCGTCTCAATTTCATCGGCAATGTCGCCCTTACCCAAACAGCGAACATCCTATTCCCCAACGGCCACAAGGCCTCTGACATCTGCACCGGCATGTGGGGATTCACAGACGAAGTGATTCATTCTCTAGACCTGGAATCGCCCAGTTTCGATGTTGAAGCCGAAATGTATGCGAAATGCATAAAATCCGGATTCAATGTGGGAGAGGTCAATATCTCATACGGGCGCAGAATAAATGCCAACAAGCTGAGTTCCCTGAAGGACGGGGCAAAAATATGGCTCAGGCTCCTCAAGGAACGCATTAACCAGTGAATTATTCCAGGTGATTCGGACAGTCCGGATTTCTGTCAATCTCCAAGACCTCCAGCGAGTTCTTCATGCCGTCATAATATACTGCATTTTTAATGCAGTTCCCCTGTTTTCCTGAAATCACTTTAACGGCCTCTCTGACCTGCAGGGCACCTATGATGCTGGTCGTTGTTATCTCCGCGCCTATCTTTGGCAGGTAGAGAGATATGCTGTTGCCTGTGCAACTGAAACGTTGCTCCGCAATCCTTCCGTGGCTGCGGTTCATTCCGCATTCAAGGCAAGGGGTGTCGGGCGGGATGATCACCTGGACTTTTCCCCTGAACCCGTCCATGGCACCATCGATGTACGGTATCCGGTTGTGGCAGCATTGGGCATTGACGTAAAGCCTGGCCAGAACGTTGTCCAGACAGCCAAGGACTATATCAAAATTTCGAAAGAATCCGTCGCGCTGCTCCTGAATCTTTCCCACAGAAGCTTTCGCGGATACATTTCCGTCCAATTTCATCAAACCCGATGCAACTATTTCGGCTTTCATCCGGCCGGATGAAACGTCTTCGTCCGAGAAGAACAGGCATCTTGCCAGATTGGAATTCTCCACCCTGTCCATATCAACAACGGTGATGTCTCTGAACCCTGACAGGACAAGATTTTTCGCCACCTCGTTTCCGATGGCCCCCGCTCCAACCATCAGAACCCGAGCAGAATTGATGGCGTCAATGTCCAGCCATCCTATCTTTTTTGCTCTGTCGAATTTATCTCTCTCGCTGAGCCCCGGGGCTATGCACTCTTCCGTCATAAGTGCAGTAAGCGGGGTCGGGTAATAGAACTTGGGATTGGGGATTTGCACCGATGTTGGCAAATATATTTTGACCACTCCCCGTAAAATACAATTAAAAATTGTATAGCGGGGAGTCGATTTTCAACGAATGCGAGGCGAATCCTCGGCGAGCGGAGCTCACCTCGGACACTGGACGAATCGCGCTGCGATTCGTCCGTGCCTCGACGAACGATTAAGCATTAAATTGCCGTTCGTCTTCGGTTTGAACGACTGGTCTTCGGGTTATGAGCCCGATGGGATTTCAGGCCCCGACTGAAAGACAGACTGGCTGATAAGTCAGTCGGGATTTCCTGGCTACCCCACCCCGCTATGTTGCCTTTTACCTGGGGACAGCGTCTATATGGGGGGCGAGATTTAAGCCTTTCCATGTTCGGCGCAGGCGCTCTGTTTTCTCTTTTTCTCCCACAGCCACATCAGAACCAGAGGTATGAAAGACACCAGTATTATCGCGATGAAAAGGAATGTTATGTTCTCCTTCACAGCCGGTAAATCTCCGAAGACATAGCCCAACCCCAGGAAGAGCGAAACCCAGACGAAGGCCCCAACGATGTTGTAAAGTATGAACTTCCTGTATTCCATTCTTCCCACGCCTGCTACGAACGGCGCGAATGTCCGTATGATCGGAATGAAGCGTGCCAGAAATATCGTCTTTGCGCCGTGCCTGTCATAGAATTCATGTGCCTGGTCAAGGTATTTCTTCTTGAAAAGTTTAGAGTTTTCCTGTCTGAAGACCTTGGGGCCGAGATAATGGCCAATCCAATAATTCACCGTGTCTCCCAAAATCGCGGCAGAGATGAACACGATGAAAAGCAGCCAGAAATTGAATGAACCGTATGCGATTGTCAGAGCCCCTGCAGCAAAAATCAACGAGTCTCCGGGCAGAAAAGGGAAAGCGACCAGACCTGTCTCACAGAAAACAACAGCGAAAAGGATGACATAAATCCAAGGCCCATACTGGTCAATCATATATGTGAGGTTTGAGTCCAGGTGCAGAATGAACTCCAACAACCATGATACGGGGTTCAACACACTCCCTCCGCATGGCGGCTGGCCTGCCGAATAGTGAAATCTCCGGATTTTAGCATCTTTGGGACAATATTCAGCAAGGGGATAAAAGAGTAACCCATCCCAAAAAAACAAACTGCATATTCTTCATCTAAATACAATACCTTTAAATATACGCATAATATATTAAATTTGCAGGGTGAGAGGACAGACTTCTGCCTGAACGCCCTTTGAAAGGTGATGAAATGAAATCAAAAAACAATCAGAATGTGCGAAGTATGTTATTCGCAGCATTGATCGCGGCAGTCATGCTCGGAACTGCCCCGTCAATCGTACTGGCAGACACATATTACAACGACAGCTGGGACGAGGCCGAATACACATACGACGGTGCCTATGTCTCCGGGACATTGGACGAATACAGCGACTACCAGGATTTTTACTACATCTATCTGTATTACGGTGAGACAGTAAACATCGACATGACCGGCTACGGAGACGATTTCGATCTCAAACTCTACACACTCGACTATGACACTTACTACTATGAATATTACCTAACCCAGGAAGCCTCATCGACATCTTACAGTTCGTCTGAGTCGATTAGCTTCTATGTTTACTCAAGCGAAACGTATTACATAGAAGTCTACGCCCCATCCGGATCCGGCTCCTACTATCTGGAAGTCGATGTAACCCAAGGAGCGGTCGGAGGAGACTACTACGTCGGAGGGACATCATATGCAAGCGGGGAACCGCTGGCCACACTTCCGACACTTGAGGTCGGAGACAGCGCCTACTTCGGCGGTGTCACGGACATCGGCGAGGAATATGCAGACCAGATTGATGAAATGCTGACCGACCCGGAGTACGCAGCCTACCTTGAAGACCTGGACATCAGCTACGACATCTCAGGCGGAGTCGGAGCATACATGGGTTGGGAAGTAGCGAGCGATGACGAGGATATCAACGGCGACACGTGCTACGATATAGCTCTCTTCGGAGCGATCGGAATCGACATGGGCCTGGAAGGCAGCGTTGACGGAAGCATAAGCGAGTCCGGATACAGCGCCTCGATAGATGCCAGCGCTTCCGGTTCGGTTCAGTTCGAAGCCAACCTTGACGGCCACCTCTACCTCACAGTCGATGAGATGGCAATATCAAAACTCACTCTGACCCTGACCGCCGAAGGCGAGGCCCAGGGCGAACTTGACGCCCAGATGAGCTACGAAGGCCTATCATACAATGTTCAGGGAGACCTGACAGCCAGCATGGAAGGCGTAAAGATCGTGTTCGAGCTTGAGTTCGACCCGCCGCTGGATGTGTTCCAGTTCGGAACGGGAAGCGGCAGCACCGAGGGAATATACGAGGGCAAGCAGTGGTATGTCCCGGGTGAGGACACAGACGTGAGCGGCTCCATATCCGCAGAAGGAACGCTGAGCTACGATATCCACGCCGAAATGGCAGGCGAGGAACCAGTCAACGAAGCCGACACAATGGATCTCGCAGATGAAATCGGTGACGAATCCTTCTCCGACACAATACCCGGCGGAGAACCCGATTACTACGACTACTACGACTATGGCGGCGGCACCCTGTTCGAATGCACATACGCCTCCGGCGACATATTCATCATCGAGACAGAAATGGACTCGATGTTCGGCGACATCTACGGAACCAGGCAGCTGGACGCAGTTACGGGCATGATGCCCGCGGCAGGCATGCAGTATGACGGCGAAGCCGGCATGATAACCGGCATGACCATGGACGGCGAGCCGATGACAGAGCCCTGCGAAGAGGCCGACGTAACGGCATTCACCGAGGCCCCGTTGGAAACAGTTACCGATGAGACCGGCGGAGCAAGCGGCGGAAGCAACCTCATGCTGATTCTGGTTATTGTGATTGTAATCGTTGTGGTCATCCTTGTGGTTGTAATGGTGGTTGTCAGAAAGAAGAAGGCACAGCCCCCGCAACAGATACCCCCACAGGGCCAATACCAGCAACCCCCACCGCCACCACAGTACCCGGTGCAGGACCAGTACGGCCAATACCCGCCACAGGACCCGTACGGCCAGCAGCAGTACCAGCAACCCCCGCCGCCGCCACCACAGTACTGAGGCCAAGCAAGTAAAGAATATGAGCGGCTTCGGCCGCTCATCCTTTTCATATTTTTATTCTATTTATCTCTCTTCTCATAAAATGCTTTAATATCAGAGAACCCAATCGGCATTCCGATGAAGGTCACTATATTGGACGGCTACATCGACGAACCGTCCCGCCTTGGCGTTCCGCCCTTCATGTCTCCCTACCCCAGATATACCGCAGGCGCGGCAGTCGCGGCGGGCCACAGGCCTGAGTATCTCACAGTCGATGATTGGCGCGGAGGCAGAAAGCCGACCGGCGACCTGCTTTTCCTGATATCGGGCACCTTGGTGCCCGGGAAGTACCTGAGGGCGATGCCCATGTCGGCGAAGGAATCGGCCGAAATCCTGGCAGAGTCGCGGGTTGAAACCCATGTTTGGCACTCATCCGAACCTTTGGAACGCCCGGCAGGTGGGAACTCACACCATGTGTGGGGCTGCGACCCGGATGCCTATCTCTTCGACCTGCTCACCTCGGGAACAGCTTCAAAACGTCGCCGAACGCAGGAGGAATGGTCTGCCTGGCCGATACTTGGAGCGGAAACCGTGAAGCGGCACAGGGATTTCCCCCAGCCTTTGATTTGCGAGATAGACATGTCCTACGGATGTCCGCATTTCATGACCGGCGGATGCAGCTTCTGTACCGAGCCATTGTTCGGCAAGCCGGTCTTTCGCGAGGAAGAAAGCATAGTATCGGAACTCAAGGCGCTGCTCAGGGCCGGCTGCACAAATTTCCGGTTGGGCGGTCAATCATGCATATTCAGTTACAAAGCGGAAGGCATCGGAGAGACTCCGTGCCCAAAGCCAAATGTCAAGGCACTGTCCGGCTTATTCAGGGCGTTCGCCAAACTTGACGGCATCAGGGTGCTTCATACAGACAATGCGGATCCGAGTGTGATTGCCAGCCATCCCGCAGAGTCAGAGAAAATTCTAGAGATGATAGTGGAAACATGCACATCCGGCAACCTTCTATCCATGGGTCTTGAAACCGCGGATCCTGAGGTGTCAGATCGGAACAATCTCAACTCAAACCCTGCGGAGGCCATGGACGCTGTCCGCATGATTAACAAGGTAGGTTCAGAAATCGGGACCACCGGTCTTCCGAAGCTCCTTCCGGGACTGAATTTCCTGGCCGGGCTTGAGGGTGAGACAGCGGAGACGTTCGGGATGAACCGCGAATTTCTCCTTAATGTCATGAATTCCGGACTCATGCTGCGCAGGATAAACATCCGCCAGGTAGCCCCAACCAGGCGAGCTTTCATCAAACCCGGCAACAAGAAAGAGTTCATCCGTTTCAAGGACTATGTTCGCAGCAGCATCGACCCGGTCATGCTCGCAAGGGTCGCACCGGTCGGCACACTGCTGAAAGATGTATTCACCGAAGTAACAATAGGAAAACTCATATTTTCAAGGCAGATAGGCACTTATCCGATTCTGATTGGCATACCCCAGAAAATAGAACCCGGAAAATTCCTGGATGTCATGGTCACCGCCCAGGGCAGCCGCAGTCTCACAGCGGTGGAATTTCCGCTGGACATCAATTCATGCCCTCTGTCCGCCCTCGAGGCACTGCCCGGCATCGGAAGAAAACGCGCGATCCGCCTTTTCAGGGCAAGGCCGATTGGCTCCCAGGCAGATTTGGAATCGGCAGTCGAGGATACAGAGGTTGCCAACGTAATATCCCGCTTCTTCCGATTTTCCTAGGATTGACGATTAGGAGTTTGGCGCGGACCTCACAGCCGGGTTTTTATGCATCATGACTCTGAGAATGAATCCGCTAGCCAGAACGATGGCCGCGCATGCGATTATTGAAGGAACGAATCCTATTGCCATTGCGGCAATTCCGCCTACCGCCCCTCCGGCAATGGCACCGAGACCGACCGTGGCATTGAATATGCCTGCGTGCGAGCCCTTGTGCTCATCCGAACCCGAGCTGACGGCAATCGGAAGCTGTGTGTCTGCGATTATCGCCCATGTTATTCCCATTGCGAGATGAAGCGCCACAAGAAGCGCCACTGTGCCAGTGTAACTCCAGGCGAGCAGCGGGACCGCGAAGATATAGGATGTAAAAATGAACGCCCTGGCAATCTTGGAGTAGAACAGGAGGGCAGGTTTATCTCCTTTATCGGAGAACCGACCGAAGTACTTGAAAAGGGCGGTGGATGAGATAGCCTGGATGAATGAGAGTGTGAATATCAGCGCCCCGCTCAGGCCAAGCCCGCTCATCAGGAAAACCGGGGCGATAGTGAAGAATCCCACAGCCCCGATATTGTAGATGAAGGATGCAGCCAGGAACCAGAGGATGAAATTGTTTCCCCTGGTGTGCGACTCAACCACAATCCTGAGATGGTTCCATGAGAAGAAATGGTATATTTTTCCGGGAAGGTAACGGCTCCGGTCCTGGGTCCATCTGATTATCTGGAGGATATGGTCGTGGAACGTCTCCCTGGAGATTTTTTCGTCAGGCTCAATGATCAGTATGAACGCAAGCCATGTGCCGATCAAAGCCAGGACTGCATTGAAGAGGAACAGCAGCCGCAGAGACACGCCGATTCCGAAAATTTCCGGTGTGAATGTAATCCAGAGGGAACCCAATGCGATGCCGGCAATGTTTCCGACACCCGCAACCTTGTTGAAAAGCCCGATCTTTTCGGACCAAACATCCTTGCTGAAGGACTCAAGAATCAGAATACTCATGGCGGGCGTGCTTGCAGACGCAAGCAGGCCCATGAGAATGTTGGCAAACAGGAGCTGACCTGTTCCTACGCTGAAGCCCATTGCCGTGTACGCGACAGTCCTGCCGAGGAATCCGAGAACTACGAAGTGTTTTCTCCATTTCATCGTGTCGGATATCTTGCCCCAGAAGATCAGCGACGGAACAGCCGCGAAGGAAGCGGCCACAGATACTGCGGCAACGTCTCCAACGGAACCGCCCAAGGCTAGCACTATGAATACAGGCAACAGCGAATCGAAGCATCCGCCAGCCATATTGGTGGGCAGATAGGAGTAGAACCACAGCGTTTTCCTTTCCATTATTCCACCTCCTGCTTCGCAGCAGGTTCAATATTTCGCCTCTTAAACCCGGGCAGGATTCGGCAAAATACCACATCCCTAGAATGCGGCAGTCAGAGACATCCCGACCGGGGATTCATGATAATGGATAAATACCTATGCTTTTTATTGATATAAATCAATATTAATTTCAGTCCGTGCCAATTCGGCAGACTGTCCGCCAGCATTCATGAGAAAGGTTTTTACTTCGGAACTATATCGTTGCCGGTGGTGAAAGAATGAGCAAGATGAGGACTGAAGCCAATTACATCGTGGAACAGATTGACAGGCATCATGAATGGTTCGGCGACTCCCTGCCGATGATTGCATCGGAGAATCTCATTAGCCCGCTTGCCAGGGAGATGTTGGTATCAGATTTCTGCGACCGCTATGCCGAAGGCTTGCCCGGCGAACGTTACTACCACGGCAATATCTATGTGGACAAGGTCGAGCTTAAGGTCATGGAACTCGCCAAAACGCTTTTCAGATGCAATTTCGCGGATGTCCGCCCGACATCCGGGACCGTCGCCAACCTTGCGGTGCTCAAGGCCCTTGGCAAATACGGCGATAACATCACCCACTGCGCACTTTCAGACGGCGCCCACATAAGCACGGCCAAGTTCGGAGCCGTCGGACTCAGGGGCCTCGTCAGCCACACATATCCCTTTGACACGCATGAGATGAACCTTGACATCGACGGCGCAAGGCGCACGATACTTGAAACAAAGCCGAAAATCGCCCTATTCGGGCAGTCGGTTTTCCTTTTCCCGCCGCCGATAAAAGAATTAAAGGACGCGCTCGACGAAGTCGGTTGCTATGTATGGTACGACGGCGCTCACGTTCTTGGATTAATAGCCGGCGGCAAGTTCCAGGACCCCCTGAGAGAAGGGGTCGAGGTCATAACCGGCAGCACCCATAAGACATTCCCAGGTCCCCAGCACGGTATCATGGTGGGAAACCCGCGCGATGAGAAGATGGAGAAGGCCCTTTACAGCGGAACATTCCCGGGAGTGACAAGCAACCATCACCTTCACGCGATGGCCGCGCTCGGCATAACCCTTGCCGAGCATATCGAGTTCGGCGCTCAGTACGCGGACCAGGTGATCCGAAATTCGAAAGCACTGGGGCAGGCACTTCACGAGAGGGGGATAAAAGTCCTCTGCGAGCACAAGGGCTTCACTGCGTCCCATATAATCGCCATCGACGTTGAAGAACACGGCGGCGGCTCTCCCTGCTCCCAGCTCCTTGAGGATTCCAACATCATTGCCAATATGAACATGCTGCCGCGCGACACCAAGCCGAAGAGCCCGAGCGGGATAAGGCTCGGCTCCCAGGAACTTACAAGGATAGGCATGAAGGAGTCGCACATGGCCGAGGTCGCAGAACTTATAACAAGGGCGATTGTGAAGAAGGAGCCCACCCCTAAGGTCAAGCAGGACGTCATCAAACTGAAAGCGGACTTCAAGACAATCCAGTACTGCTTCCACAGCGGCCACCCGGCATACGAGAGATTCCATCTCATCTGATCTGGTAAGAGAAGCATTGCCCGGACCTTGGGTTGAAACCGCCACGCTCAAAAATGCGAAAGGCTTAAATGGGCGTCATTCTATTCGACGAGACACCAGCATGTTTCAGGGTGTCCGATGGAACTGGTTGAAGAACTGATGGAAAAGCGAGAGAGGCACAATGCCGAGGCAGAGAAGCACCGGCATCACAGGGACCGCCTCAACGAGCAGACCAAGGAATGGGTACACAAGAGGGACGACCTCAATGCCCAAGCCAGAGATCTCATTGACGAGGCCAACAGCCACAAGGCCAAGAGGAACGAGCTGAATCAGGAAGTTCGGGACATCAAAGTCCAGCGGGACATTTGGAATAAGAAAGTGAATGAGACGGCTGAAGCGCTTGCGAGAAAGAAGCGGGACAAGGAACCGCGCAAGGGTCCGCCGATACGCCTTTTGAAGAAGAAACTGAAAGACCTTGAGCTTCAGCAGATGACCTCCTCCCTCAGTCTGACAAAGGAAAAGGAATTGGTCGACCAGATGCGGGCTCTCAACGGAGAGATCAAAGCACTAGAAAAGGAACTCGAGAGCGATGACGAGGTCAAGACCCTGATGGCCGAAGCGTCCGAAGCCCGCGAGAAGGCGGAATTTTTCCATGCGAAAGTTGAGGAACTTGCGGTCCAATCGCAGAAAGAACACGACACGATGATGGAAATCTATGACCGGAGCGACTCAATCAGAAAGGAAGCGGACAAGGCCCAGGAGAATTTTATAAAGTGCAAAGTCCAGGCCGATGAAGAACATCAGAAACACATCGAGATGATCAAGCAGGTCCACGATTACGACAAGATGCTGTCGGGGCTCAGACACAGGGACAGCCCGGACTCACCCGAATCGGAGATGCCGATGGGCGAAATGAAGAGCGATCGGGACGAGGCCAAAGACATATACGAGAAGTTCAAGAGAGGCGAAAAGCTCAGCACCGAAGACATAATGCTCCTGCAGAATTCAGGGTACCTGTAGACTTATTTATTTATTAATATAATTATCATTTTATCCCTCCAGGACAATCCGCATTTAAATAAGGAAAGGGGAAAAACTGTCAGCCGGTCGGTGAAAATTTCACCAAGATATATATAAATATTACTCAAAAGGTATTTATATAAACCTTAATATATAGGCAAATGGGGGATTTTGGGCTAGTTGTTAGAGTGCATCCCATCCCTTCTGACAAGGCTAGCCCTCCCTTCCTTTTTTGATTTAAGTATAATCTATAGCATATTCGCTGCTCGCAATGGAAGGGAGGTCCGACGAATCGGCTCCTCATCTCCCATACCGGAGATTCGTCGAAGACCGACGATTGCGGTTCGCTGATTTATCGTTCATAGCAATCGTCGTCCATTATCGCATATCCTGCACGGCTACTATTTCGTCTCATCCTTGACATCTTCCCGCAATCACACATTGCATTTTCGCAACAAAATGAACGGGACAGCCGGAACTGCACCTAGGGGTGGTTGGCCGACTGTCAATTTTCCCAGCCTCTATATTTCCCGTCTCCCCTATCTATATATCCTTTTTCATGAACAATTATATAACTTTTTTGAATGCTGGCCAATAAACATTAAATATTAGCCAGCGGATATCTGGCCGCATGGCAACAAAGGCGTGCGTGTTCGTTCAGGACGAGCTGATGTTCCTAGGAGACATTCTCTCAATAGGCATGGTAAAGAAAGGCCTGGAGAGGGTCGGGTCAAGCCCGGATATGGCGACCCCGAAAGAACTCATGAAAGCCATCGATGTGCACATCGAACCCGCCATGGTGACATTTGTCGGACCCGTGAAAGCGCGCAAGATCGCTCTGAAACTGAAAGACAATCTCACAAGAATGGGGGCGAACTGATGCGAATGTCAGAATACTTAAAGGACAGGATAACACTGGTTCTGGTGGGTTGGGGGCTGTTCTCGGCCCTGTTTTACCTGATGATGCTTGCTTTCGGAAACGGAGAGGAATGGACAGCGGACGCAACCTACCTTCCATATGACGGCTCAATCGTAATCTCTTTCATTGTCCTTTTACTGGTAGTAAAATTTTACGGAACAAAGGCGTTCGAGGGAAAGGTGTGGTCTCTCATACTGATCGGTCTCTCGCTCTGGATGGTTGCGGAGGTGATATGGGGGCTGGACGTCCTTCTGTATAACCTGAACGGCAGCGCCGTTCCGGCTGTGCTCATCGATAACACTGACTATCCCTTCCTGGCCGGCTACATCTTCATGGCATTGGGATTCGTTTACAAGGCCTTCAACACACCCTCGGAATCCAACCTCGGAAAAGCCTTCATCGTCTTCGTTCTTGCCGGAACACTCCTTATTGTTTCCGCATTCTTGGTCCTGCTCCCAACAATGGAAACCAGCCTTTTCTCCGAAAGCGAAAAATTCTTCCTGATTGCTTATATCGTTCTTGACATCGTGCTCTTCGGTCTGGGGCTTGCAATCGCTCTCTATTGGGGCACTGAGGTGTCAAAGGGTTGGCACATCCTCGCCGCGGGCCTTCTGTGCATGATGATAGCGGATGTGGGATACACGGCTCTCGACCTCAGGGGCATATACTTCGACGGCAGCCTCATCGAACTCGCATGGGTCGCCGCTTATCTGCTGATAGGGCTGGCTGCGAATTATCAGAAGAAACTGCACGAATCATTCATGTGAGCCTCAAATCATTAAATACTCTTGAGATAATCTCCAAGCGATGGCCGTCGAAAATGATATAATGTCTCTGCTGGCATTGGCCGATTTGACCATAGCCAAGGGCGACTACGAGCGCTCGTTATCGCTTCTGAGAGACGCCTTGGGGTTGGCAGAGAAAACCGCCCCCGGTGACCTGAAGCTGCGGCTGGACATAATGATGAAGTTGGCGGACGTGAATCACATCACCGGGCAGTGGGTGGATGCTCTGATGTACCTCGACAATGTGCTTCATACCGCTTCTGAAAAGAACCTTGTCGGAATAATGGGTGAAGCCCTAATCACTTCCGGCACCATTCTGTCCAAGAAGGGCAAATGGGACATCGCTCAGAGAAAATTCGACCAGGCGATTGCCCATCTGGGCACGAGATACAGACATCCCATGATGGCAAGGGCCATGATAGGCACAGGCATAATATTCTGGAGAAGGGGCATGGGCGACGAGGCAATCCGGAATGCAAGGAAAGCCTTCGCAATAGGCGATGAAACCGAAAACGACGAGATTATGGGTGCCGCCCAAGCGCTGGTTGCGAATGCAGCGTTCGACATGGGAAACTTCCAACTGTCTCTGGATTCAAACGATAAGGCCCTTAACCACTATCGCAGAGCGAGGAATATCCTGGAGGTAACCAGGGTGCTCAACAATACCGGTGAGACATATAAGATCATGGAGAATTATTCCAAAGCGATAGAATATTTCAACGAGGGCCTGAAACTCACCTCGGGCAAAGGCGTGCGGAGGAACATGGGGTATCTCCTGACGAACCTCGCGGAATGCCATATTAGGGAAGGCAGGCGCTTGGAAGCCAGGACATTTGCGACAATGGCGGAGGACAACATTGCCGGAATACAGGACGAATATCTTCATTCCATGCTCAAATTCGTCTGGGGCCTGATATATGAATTTGAGAACGATCTGGGCAAGGCGAGCGAGAATTTCATGTCCGCCATTCTGAAGATGCTGTCGCTCGGAATTCCTTTCGATACAGGCGTTATGGAACTCGCTTACAGCGAATGCCTCATGAAGCAGGGAAAAACAGAGGAAGCCCGAATGCACCTAACTGACGCCATCGGCGCTTTCAGAAAAGCAGACTCCAAAATCATGATTGAGAGGGCGGAGAAAAAGTTGGCCAAGATTGGCTGAACTCACCCACCGATAATCTCGCTGAATAGCGTCAGAGCCATGACCGTGCCGCAGACAAGGATGGGCAGATTGGCAAGGAAGCTCTCGGCTGCCGCGCTGAGATATCCTCTCGCATCTTTATCAGCTATCCTGTTAACATTTTCATTCATTTCTTCCATTCGATTTCCTCCTTTGTTCGGTAGCAATGATTATAATCAATATTCCGAGCACGGGCAATATCAGATGCTGCATCTCAGGAATTATGACGGTTGCAGAATCAGAGGACGGGCCCAGATTCCAACCGTAGCCTGATGCGTAGCTTAGATAGGCCCAATTTGTCAGGGTGCCGCTTCCTGCCGTGGCGTTGACCGTTACCGTCACAGTAAGTGAATGGGCGCCGGGGGCAATATTCGTCAGATGCCAGCTTAACGCAAGACCGGACACAGTATCGGGCGGGATGCTGGCCGAGACGAAAGTAACGCCTGCCGGCAGAGTATCGTTGATCCAGACAGAGCCCGCGTTTGCGCTTCCGGTGTTGTTGTAATGGATAGTGTAAACAACTGTTCCTCCGGCTGTTGTTTCTGCCACGTCGGCCACTTTTACTACAGTGATTTCTGCCCTTGAGCATGCGATATCCGCAGTATCGGCCGATGTCCCCATCGGGCGCTTCAGGGCATCATGGTAGACCATGCTGACAGAATTGGTCAGTATGTTTCCGTCCGTCGGAAGTGCTGTCATCTGAGCCGTCAAAGTGACGGAATTGACTGAATCGTGCAGAACCGTACCGAAGAACCAGACAATGTTCTGACCTGAAACGGAAGCCGGTGCGGGGCTGGCCGAAACATATGCGATACCGGCGGGCAGGGTATCGTTCACCCACACGCTCTTCGCATTGCCGTCCCCGGTGTTGTTGTACCATAATGTGTAGGTGATTATCTGACCGGGTTCTGCAACCGTCGGCACGGCAGATTTCTCGACATTCATTATCGGCCGCTTCCTGTCGTTAGGGGCCGCTGGCGTAGGACCCTCCGGAACAAGCCACGCACCGTTTGATATGTACCAGTCCGCGCTGCTTCCCGAATCCGAGGGCATGCCAGTATCCTCATGCTTGAATCTGGACCATGTCTGACCGTTCGCCACCGCGGGATAGGTAGTCCGGTCAATCTCCGCTCCGGTGCCGGTGGTCAGGCGCACCAGCCCACCCGCATCGGAGAACCTGTTGTTCTGCGTCATCGTGGCAACAATGTACTCGGACCCGGAACCCCATGCGCCAAGGACCGTTCCCGCCGGGAAAGTGAATCTCAGGAAGTTTCCTGCGTATATGTACCAGCCGCCGATGTTCACGGCGGCATCGGTCGGGTTGCTGAGTTCGACCCACTCCGGATTTGGATTCGGAGCAACCTCGTTGATGACAATCAGAGCAGCCGCTGAAGCTACAGTGACTGTCGCCTGGTCAGCGGAAGAAGGCAGGGATGTGCCTGCAGTATCTTTATAATCGCATGATGCGGTGTTCGTCAGAACTGTGCCGACAGGAAGACCTGCGCCTATCTGGGCTGTGGCGGACACCATGTAGTTCCCCGGTGCAAGGTCAGTGAAGTGCCAGAATATGTTCTGGCCCGAGACAGAAGTCGGCGCTGGGGTTGCAGTCACATATGTCAGGCCTGAGGGGAGTGTGTCGTTGAGCCATACATGCGATGCTGGCCCTACCCCTGTGTTGTTGTAATAAATCATAAAATCGACATTCGAACCAGCTATCATCTGCGGGGTCGGGGTGACCTTGGACAGGGCGATCGACGGCGGAGGGACCTGAACGGTTACGGCCCATGAATCGGATGAAGTTCCCCGAGGCCTTGAAAGCTGGTCCGTGTACTGCAGCTGGACACTGTTTGTGAGCACTGTTCCGGTGGGAACACCTGCGTCAACCGAGGCTGTTACAGTGAATGAATGGATACCAGGCGCAACGTAAGTGAAGTGCCAGCTGTAAGTTTGACCGGCAGCGGAAGTATAAGGAACGCCGGAAGTAACAAAAGTCATCCCCGAAGGCAGCGTGTCATTGACCCACACATGCCTGGCAGCGCCGTCTCCGGTGTTGTTATACCAGATAGTGTAAGTGACAGCATCTCCCGGCGAGGCATAGGAGCGGTCCCCTGTTTTGCTAACGGCTATGCTTGGCGCTGTCCTATCGTTCGGCGCGCCGGGCGTCGGGGCAGCGGACACATAATAATCCGCTGCGGAATCTGTGTCTGTGGGCATGCCGTAAGTCACATTCTTGAACCTGGCCCAGCTCTGCCCTGTTGCCGTGGCGCCGTATGTGAACGAATCCTGTGTGGTCCATGTGGCGCCGACAAGCCGCTGGAGAACGACCGTTCCGCCGGCATTGGGCAGGTTGTTGGCTGCTGCGTATAATGTCAGAGTGTAATACTCAGTGCCGGAACCGAAAGCCCCAAGGACCGTGCCTGTCGGGAACACAATCAGGTCCGTGTTGCCGGTTCTCAGGCGCCATCCGCCAATGTTGATGGCTGCCGCGGTGGGATTGCATATCTCAACAAATTCACCGGTCGCCGGCAAAGTGACCAATTCGTTGATGACAATATTGTCCCCTGCCGGAGAACGGGTTCCGGAAGCAGTGTAAATGCTAAGGGTCTCGGGAGGAGGCATTGTGTCAACAGAATCTCTGCTCCCTCTCCAATCTTCGAGGGATATGAAAACGCTGAAGTTGTGGCCGTCCTCAATGCCCATGGCAGCCATATTCAACGAGCCCTCAATCCTTGTCCAGTCAAGGGCGGCAGTGATATTTTCCTCGAACACCCAGCCGGTCGTTTGGCTTGCAGGATCGTAGGAATAGAGTTCGGATGCGAGTATGCGATTTCCCTTTCCGGAAATCACCGCAGTGTAATCGATTCCGAACCCGCCTTTCAGGTCAAGCCCTGTCTCAGTGTTACCGTCCGCATCTATCAGGACATAGGCGCGGTCGTCGCCTTTGTTCTCCACATATGTGCTATTAATGGGACCAATATAAATCGAAATTTCCCTGCCGGTGTATGGGCTTGGAAAATCGGAAGGTATCGTTGTGTTGATCCACCAATCCTGGCCGTCTGGGTAATCGGCTGCACCGTCACCGTCCACGTCCGGGTGGTTCGATGGGGTGAGGGCCTGCGCATCATCAATTCCGTCATTTGAGAAATCCTGCGGATAAATGTCTATGCTATCCGGAACAGTGTCTCTGTCCGAATCGGCTGACTGGGGAGGCGTCACCGGGCCGGGCCTGTGGCGAACCGTCGGAACGGAATCCCCGCCCAACGCGACTCCGTCCACTGCGAACTGATAGTAAAGTGCACCGTCATCCTGCAGTCCAAGCCTCACTTCCGTGAGGTCAATGTTTGCGTTGAGGAAGGTCGCGTTCGGCGTCTGGCTAATGACATCTCCGACCGGGTCGTCCGAACCCTGCACCGCCGCCCAGTCCCCGAATGCGCCGTCAACTGCCAAACCTGTCGGGGTTCCGACGTATTGCAGAATGGTCTGTGTGTTCCTTACCGTTGGCTCACCTGCGGAACAGTTGGCACCGGCCAACTCAATTCCGAGGGTCTTGCCATCGGCTGACTGCATGACATCGGCCCGGAGCGTCAGGAGCTCGGTCTGATTCAGACCGGGTGCTTCAGGTTCGTGGAATGACAGGGTGAAACCGGCTGCATCCAAGGAGGTCACGGAGGTCTGAACTGTGTTGCCTTCCGCATCAGTCAGGACCGGGTTGGAAATGTCTGCTGCTGTCGCCAGTCCGGTGATTCTGAAAGTCATTTCTGTGAATTCGCTTTCCGCATCCGAATGGGCACTGAGGGCAATCTGGCCCAGAACCACTCCGTCGCCCGGGGTTATTGTGTCTGAGCCGAGACGGCTGAATTCCGCCACCGTACCCCCGGCTGAATCGGACATCATGTAATCCGTTATATCTGCCTCTCCCGCGGAGTTGGCCGTCATGACCTGTACTTCAATGCCATCAACGAGTGCCATCATGTCGCGCGGGATGTTAACGCTCGCCTCGAGCCTCGGTCCGGCCATTTGGGCCGAGACAGAACCGATCGATGTGAACCCGTTCCAGTCATCCCTGTCGGCATCTGTGCCGAATCTGGAAAGTCCCGAGCCCCTGATTGCATTGTCCCATCCGTAGATTTCAGCCATCAGGTCAACGCCCATGCCGTTCATCGGGTACCCTGTGTCTGCCGTCGGATCTATATCTATGAGCGCCCACAGCGAAGTAACATCCCCGCTTTCGCCGGCAAAAGCATCTCCTCCGAACATGACGAAAATACTGACACGGTCTTCCTGGGCAGCGAACCTTGTTTCCCGGATGATGAGGTCCGGATCAAGTGCCGCATCTGTCATGAAATTGTAGTAACTGTCAATTTCCTCCCAGTCGGAGAAATCACCGTCAATCTGCATCATGCCGCCTTCTTCCACTATGAGATTGCTCAGCATGGAAATCATGAGCACAAGCGTCACGAACAGCACCATGGCGCTCAGTCTGTAGCGCCACCTTATGCGCTCTCTGCGCCTTGACCTCAGCCTCTTGAAAGAGCCGGAACCGTCGATCAGCGCCTCGCCGTTGACCAGGCCCATACCGTTTACCAGGCCGCCGTTGACCAGGCCGTTGCTCCTTCCGTTAATCATTCCTGACCCATTGATCCGTCCGGGCAGCCCGTTGACGCTGCCGGCTTTCCTCCCGTTGACCAGACCCCTGCCGTTAGTCCTGCCGTTGGTGAGGCCGTTCACGCGTCCGTTCACCCTGCCTCTGGCAAGCCCGTTGACCATGCCGTTGATTTTGCCCTTGACGTTGGTCAATCCGTTCGTCCGACCGGCGGAATCCCCATTGCTCAGGCCTCTCTGGACCATTAGCCCGTTTACCCGTCCGTTGACGCGTCCTTCTCCGTTGGTCAGCCCGACGCCAAGCTGCGCTTTTCGTATGGCGCCCGGGTCCTTGGATTCTTTCCTCAGCTCTGCGTAAGTTAAGCCGATGGACATGTCGAAGCAAGCGACCGCTTCCTCGTGCCGCCCCAGCCGCTCGAGTATTTCGCCTTTCTCCTGCCACAGGGCGTTTTCCTCGGGATTTGTTTTCAGTTCCAGATCTATTTCGGCCAGCCTGGATATGTCTTTTTCGGAAAGCACATCGGCATCGATCGAAAGTTCGCCGATGTCGTCAATTTCAGAAATGTCAGAGATGTCTACCGCAGTATCTGCCTTGGGAACACCCATGAGTTCCAGCATCAGGCGCTTGTATTCCATCTCCCTGTCCGGGTCGTCCTCTGCTGCTCTGTCCAGATGCGCGACTGCCTCATCTGTCCTCCCCTCGGATGCAAGCCTCCTCGCTCTTTCTTCCGGCGATTCTCCGTCCGGTTCAGCAGGCACCGCCGCTGCATAGGGCTCAGCCTTTTCCGATTGGACGAGCATTTCTTCCAGGGCGCGCTCCGCCTCGATATCGCTGGCGGACCTCTTATCAGTTCGGCTGGAATATATACGGTCAGCAGATCCGTCAAGCTTCTTCCACCTGTCAAGGAAGTCCTTGGAAACGCCCCCTTTCTTCTCATCCTTGGGTTTTGGCGGGCTGAGAAGTTCCGCCTCTATATCGGCAATCTCCTGTGCCATCTCCCTGGCCAACTCTGCCGGGGCTTCCACTGTAACTGAACCGACAGGCTCCAGTTCCATCTCGCCGATGTCATCGAAAAGCGCTCCGCAGGCAGGGCAGTTAAGCAGCCCTGACTGGACGAAAGCGCCGCATATGGGGCAGAGATAGAGCGCCTGTGAGGGCGGGAGGATGCTTGTCTCTTCTTCAATGTGTTCCGGTTCCGCCTCGACAGGAGCAATTGCAGCGGCTGAATCCAGCTCATCTTCCAGCTCGACCAGTTCAATGAGCTCATCCGCATCCTTCTCCAGAGCCCTGTTGCGTTCGGCGGTTTCCTGGATGTCTGTTTTAGGAACTGCTGTTTCCTGCTCTTCTTCAGATTCAAAAACAAGACCGCAGTTGGCGCAGGTCTCCGCAGCTTCCGAAAGGAAAGCCCCGCATTTCGGGCAGATAAACAGCTCAACAGGGTCCTTGTACCAGAACCCGTCACTTTCCTTCTCCCTGGACAGTTCGAAACCGCATTCCGTGCAGCTACCCGTTCCTGCCGGAATATCTGCCTGGCACATGGGGCACTTAACTGCCTCGGATGCAGTCTCGGGCTCATCGTCCTCCTCCAATACTGCCCCGCAGTTGCCGCATTTTGTTGCACTCTTGGGGATGAACGAGCCGCAGTCGGGGCACATGAAGAGACCGCTGTTCTCCTTGTACCAGAACCCGTCACGTTCGTTATCCTTTGTGAAATCGTAACCGCACTCTGCGCACATTCCGGTTCCGGCCGCCACTTCCGAACCGCACATGGGGCAGACATGGGCAGCTGGCGCAACGGTCTCCTCCTCCGAACCATCATCCTCCCCGAATACGATGCCGCAGTTGCCGCACCCGCCGGCATCCTTGTTAATGAACGAACCGCAGTTCGGGCACATGAAAATTGCAGAATTCTCCTTGTACCAGTGACCGTCAGGCCCTTCGGCAGGCAACGCTGGCGCGCTTGGCGCTTCCTCTTCGCCCTCTTCAAAGACCACGCCGCATTTCGGGCATTTACTGGACCCGTCCGACACCATTGAGCCGCACTCCGGGCATATGAAAAGTTTACCGCCGTCCTTGTACCAGAAACCATCGTTCTCGGATTTTTCCGACTTTCCCGCTTCCAATTCGGACTCAATCGGGGCGATGTCATCCACCTCGTCCGAGAAAACGATGCCGCATCTCTGGCATTCGGCCGAGCCGGCACCGACCATCGACCCGCACATCGGGCAGATGAGTATCTCCCTGGGGGTCTGAGGCTCCTTGGCAGCTGATTGCTCGGACAGGATCTCCTTCGCCGACAGTATTATGGATTTTGCCATATCGGCCCCAATTCCGGGAACGGCTGCCAATCTTTTTGGGTCTGCCTGTGCGATATCGGCAGCGGTTGAGAAGCCGGCCGTATGAAGTGCTTTGGCTCGGGCTCTTCCAACCTTCGGTATAAGCAGAAGATCCAAGATTTCATCGTCGGTGTCGCGCATTTCAATAAAATCAATTTGTTATTGTGTATATAGGTATTATAGAGGAAGAAATAACATAATTGGCGTAAAATTATAACCACTATATTACAATTATTTGTATTTATTCAGCAGCTAAGGCAAGTCAGGTAAGGGTTAACGCCAACCTCAAAGCTGAAACGTCCGGTTGCAGGTCCGATCTCTATGACGACCCTGCCGGGGTTTCGCTTCACGACAAGCGGGTTTTTCCCTCCTTCCGCGCTGAGCTTCCGAACAAGGTAATCTGCAAAATCCTTTGACTGTCTGTAAAAATCTTCTGCCTTCTCAGGAAGAAGCCTTGTGGGGTAATGTCTCTGCAGGCTGCCGTCCGACAGGATGCTCACAGCCCCTAGAGCCACAAGTTCGGTCATGGCCCCGGCTATCCACTGCCTGGTCTTGCCAAGTTCCTCAGCGAGCTCAGTCTGGGAAAGGCCCGGCTTGTTTATCACGGTCCTGAGCAGCAGACCGGACGATGGGTTGTTTATTACACGGAAAAGCGCCGCCTGTTCGTGCGTTATCAGCCCCTCGGGGAAGAATACCCTTCTCCGGCCGGCCGTGCTCTTCACAACATAACCCGCATTTATCAGAACACCCAGATGCCATTCCGCCGTGTTTGGCGAGATTCTGCAACGCGAGGCAATGTCGCTGAGCCCTGCGCAGGGATTGAGGGTCAGAGAGGTAAAAATATCGCGCCTGTGCTGGTTTTGGAAAATGAGTCCGGTGTGTTTTCCCGATACGGGTTCATTCCCGTCCTTGATTGCGCTCGCAAGCGCCTTGCCAATGCCTTCGGTCAATTTTCCCGCTCCGAAGGGAAGATAAAACCGAGCGGTTTAATAGAGTTGTGATTGGGTTCAATCGTTCTCGTATTCAGCGATTATCTCTCTCATCAGCGTTTCAAGGTTTATCTCTGAAAAATCATCGTCCCTGAGGTCTTCCAGAACCTCTGTCAGGCGCGCAATTACCCGGGCGGGGACGCTGCCTTTCTTCTCGTGGAGTATCTGTTTGAACCGGTCCGGTACCTCTCTTGATGGCGTGAGGCTGGAATTCTCCGGGTTGACCACAAGGCCGAGGCCCTTCACTATGGAATACTGATGCTCCATCTTGCTGTGTCTGCTGCTCCTGCATTTCATGATCTTGAGTCGCCTCTGCAATCCGCCTTCGGGTGTGTGGATGCTTTTAAGGTGGATGACGCAGTCCGCCAGGTACATCGGGATTACGGTTTCGTTTCCAGAAAGGTCCCCCGAGGTGCCATGTTCCTCGAGCGTAGCAAGAACGGTTCCCACTTTCCTTGTCTCCTTGAGCATGAAACCGATTAACTCCCTCTGTTCGTAGCGATCCGACGTGGACCACATGACCGGAGTCAGTGGGTCTATGGAGATGCGGGCATTCGCGCCTTTCCAGTCTGCAACGAAGGACGGCAGCTCCCTCTTTATGAACGCGGAAAACTCATGGCCCGAAGCGTCGATGAAGACCAGTTTCTCTTCGTCAATGTAATCGACGATCTTCTTCCAGCCCATCTGGATCGCTTCCTTGATTATCTGCTCCTTGTTCTCGTCAAGGCTAACAAAAATACCTTCCTGGCCCATCTCAAGGCCGCGCCTTATGAACTGCGTGGCAAGTGTTGTCTTGCCAGCGCCGGAGCATCCGATGACCACGGTAGCCGAATTTTCGTTCAGGCCCCCGTCCAGCAGCGAGTTCAGTCCGTATATCCCGCTCTTGATCTTATTCATGGCTTACCTACCAGCCTCTCTCCTGGAGCCGCTGTTCCTTGGGAATAGTATCGATACTGATTCCGGGCATAGCGTCACCGAGGCCTTTGGAGACTTCCATGATAACTTTCGGGTCGTCGAAGTGGGCGACAGCTTCCGCGA
>JAQVMG010000107.1 GCA_028703755.1 Thermoplasmata archaeon
TTGTTAGGGCGACGGCGAAACTCGCCATTGTGGGCTCCCTCCCGATAAGCTCTCCGTGCTCCATGACCTTGGTGCCAAGGTAATACATTGCGGAAATGACCAGGCTTCCGGGGAAAACGATGTCGCCGAGGCCCATGAACATCGCCTCCCTCTCGCCTTTTGTCTCTATGGATTTCTTGAGACTTTTCTGTTTCTTGAACGAGTAATTCTTGCTTTTGGGCACGACCATGATGACAGGGAGCCGCTTCTCGGTGACTGCGTCAGCCAGGTCTATCATATGCTTTGTCTTGTACACGGATATCGCATCGTAGATTGCCAGGGCGATCATGAGGATGAACAGCGGAATGATGCCAAGCGATATTCCGAGGATGGCGACGATGCCCGCTCCGACAACTATGCCTATGCTGTCGATGACGTACCATTCGGGATATTTGTACAGTATGTAAGTGAGAACCGCAGCCGAGCCGATACTCATCGCGAGCAGGAGCCAGCTGAGCTCATCCATGTACCTGTAGATGAAAGCGTTGGTGAAGAGGAAGTCGAATAGGTAGCTGTAAGGCAGAACGAATATGTACATCAGGGTGAGGCCGCTGGCAAAAAGCACGAGAGCCTGGATGATGCCGAGCTTCTTCTTCTTGGCCAGGAACAGCACAACAACGGAGAAAACCAGGATCAGAATGATGTACATGAGCGGAATCCAGAGGCTGTTCGGGTCCTCGAACGCCTGGTATCCCATGGAATTGAACGGTACCGAGAACAGCATGCCAAGCAGAACTGTGGCGACAAAAATGATGCCCATCGAGAGGACCGGCCTGTACATGCGGTGCCAGGGAGGCATGTGCCCACCTACTCCGTGACTAGCTGGCCAAAGGCCGATGTCCCGGAAATGTTGTTGATCTTGACCTTGACGGTCGTTCCTTTTGTCGTACCGGGCACGAATATTATGTACTTGTCGACTTTTGCTATTCCGTCGCCCTTCTTCCCGAGGTCTTGGATGAGGACTTCGTAAACGTTGCCTATGACCAGCGCGGGTCCCTCGGCGACTGCGACCGCCCTCGGCACCTTGACCGGCCTGTGGGCTCCGCATGCCTCGCACTCTAATATCAGGATGCGCCCTTCCTTGACCAGCTTTGAATCGGGCTTGCCGCATTCGGAGCAGAGAACGTAAGTGTTGAGGTAGGCCTTCAGCCTCGTCTTGACTTGCTCGACGCCGAGGCGGCTCTTGAATATCGCCCTGCGGCCGTCTATGTTGCCTGCCGTGCCCAACTCTCTGAGCAGGTAGGCCATGATTGCGTCGGGGTCCCTGCGGAATGATTCCGAGATATCCGCGAAGTTCCTGAATACCGTGTTCTTGCCTTCGATGAACAGGTCCGGCTCGGGCATCTGGAACCTCTCTCCGTCGTTGGTATGTTCCGGCAGATTGGCCTTGGCCCTCTTGAGAAGCGCTTCGTAATCGTAAGATGACATCGGGGTTCCCAAAGACGATGAGGTTTATAATGTTAATGCCACATCGGAAAAACATAATATACTGGCATGGGCGCTAGGAAGATCAACCCTTCATCACTCCGAGCGGCTTAAGTCTGGCCACCAATTTGGAAATCCCTGCCCCGTGCACCACTTTCACAACATCGTCAATCCGCTTGTAAGCATGAGGCGCTTCCTCAGTGAGCACGTCCGAGCTGGCTGCGCGGACGTATATCCCGTCGCGTTTCAGATTATCCTTTATCTGACCGGACGTGAACTGCCTTATCGCCTGCTGCCTGGACATGACCCTTCCCGCGCCGTGGCAGGTTGAGCCCCATGTTTCCTTCATGGCGTTATCGGTGCCAGCCAGAACGTAGCTTGCAGTGCCCATGTCGCCCGGAATTATGACAGGCTGCCCCACGTCGCGGTAGTCCTGCGGGACATCGCTGTGGCCCGGGCCGAATGCCCTGGTCGCGCCTTTCCTGTGAACGTAAACTTTCTTCCGCCGGCCGTCGATCTGGTGCTCCTCAAGTTTAGCGATGTTATGGCAAACATCGTAAACAAGCTTCATGTCCATTTCTTCCGCACTGCGGGCCATGACCTTCTCGAAGGATTCCCTGACCCAATGAAGAATGAGCTGCCGGTTGGCCCAGGCGAAGTTCGCTCCGCAGGCCATTGCCTTGAAGTAGGCCTCGCCCTCAGGGGAATGAGCAGGCGCACAGGCAAGCTGGCGGTCCGGAAGGTCGATATTGTACTTCTTGACGGCGGATTCCATCTCCCGGATGTACTCGGTCGCTATCTGGTGGCCGGCGCCTCTGGAGCCGGTGTGAATCATCACCATTATCTGGCCGACGTGGTCGATACCATAGGCCTTTGCTGCGACCGGGTCGAATATCTCCTCGACCCGCTGGATCTCGAGAAAATGATTGCCCGCGCCGAGGCTGCCGAGCTGCGGCGCGCCTCTCTTCTTGGCGTCATGGCTTACGAAACTTGAATCGGCGTTCTTCATTCGGCCGTTCTCCTCGGTATGGGTAAGGTCGGATTCCCAGCCGTAACCGTTTTTAACAGCCCATTCCGAGCCGGTGTCCAGCACGTCGGTGAGCTCCTTCTGGTCAAGGCGGACCTTGCCCTTCGAGCCGAGGCCCGATGGCACGTTTTCGAACATGGAATCAATGAGCTTGCTGACCTTGTCCTTGACATCGTTTTCCGAGAGATTGGTCCTGACCAGGCGCACGCCACAGTTTATGTCGAACCCCACGCCGCCCGGCGAAAGCACGCCTTCATCGAAATCAGTGGCCGCAACTCCGCCGATGGGAAAGCCGTAGCCCCAGTGGATGTCAGGCATGGCCATGGACCGGCCCAGTATGCCCGGAATAAATGCAACATTCGCGACCTGCTCCAGGGCGTTATCCTTCCTGACCTGGTCCATCATCCTGGTGTCGGCGAAAATGATTCCGGCAGTGCGCATGCCCTTCTTGTAACTCATCGGTATCTCGAAACGAAAATCGTCCAGTTTGTTTATCGGGCCTGTCCAGTCTGCCATAATATCTGCCTCGGAAGTGCATGCAACGCCATGATATTTAAGGGTAACGCCAGCGCTCAGCGTGGAATGGGGGCTTTGCTATTATTTGAAAACGGGGTCTAGGGTCTTTGCTTGCAAAATAGGATATAGGGTCTAGGGTGGCTGGCTGTGTGAAACAGCCAGCGTCTAACTTATGGACTGACCCCCTCATAACGGACTCTATGAATCGAGAGAATATATAATTTCTCCTTTCGATTCGTTCTTTATTTTCTGCTCGAATTCCATCGGGGACAGATATCCTAGTGCAGAATGCATTCTTTTGCTGTTGTGCACATCTTCAATGAATGCCTGGATGTTGTCCCAGGCATCCTCAAATGTTTCGTATTCGTTCAAGTAAACCTCCTCGTATTTGAGCGTCTTGAAGAAGCTCTCCACGTACGCATTATCGTACGGATTTCCTTTCCGGCTGTTCGATATCTGTATGCCGTGATTTCTGAGGCACTGGGTGAACGCAAACGAAGTGTATTGCGTTCCCCTGTCCGAGTGATGGACCAGGCCGCTGAGGTCCTGGTCCTGATGCTCGTACAGCGCCATTTGTAAGGCATCCAGCGCTGTTTCAGTGTCAAGTCCGTAGCTCAGAGACCAACCGATACATTTCCTCGTGTATAGGTCCAGCTCTACAGCCAGGTACACGAATTCCTTCTTCAGCTGGATGTAAGTGAAATCAGCTGCCCAGACCTGATTCGGCCTCTCAATCGGTAGGCCGCGAAGCAGGTTTGGGTACACTGGATTGTTGTGCGAGGAATCCGTCGTAATCGGGTTGAATTTCTTGCGCCTGAACTGCAGGTTGTTCTCCTGCATCAGGCGCAGAACGCGCTTGTGATTAACAACCTGGCTCTGTCTTCTCAGTTCCTTCGCAATCCGTCTGTACCCATAGCCAGGGTACTGAAGGATCACTTTCATTATCTCCTCGACAATCGGTTTGTCCCTGGCTTTGCGGCTATCATGCCCATTGTGCTTGGCCCAGGCATAATAGCCGCTCTTGCTGACTTCCAGCAAGCGCGCGGAAGCGGAAACTGGCATGGGCGCGGGAGAGCGTTGATTATCCCAGATCATTCCGTATCTCTCCTGCGTTTGGACTTCAAAACTGCCTCTTCTCGACGCTCGTTCATAGTCTCCAAGGTTTTTTTTAGAAATTCATTCTCTGCATACAGGCGGCCAATCGTTCGCTCGTACTCTGCTATCCTGGCCTGCTCTTTGTACGGATGTCCGGAGCCGGCAAATGCCTTCTCCGGACTGTCCTTGAATTCCTTCTTCCACCGAAATACCAGTGCGGAATGTAGCCCGTTCTCGCGGGCTACCTGGGCCACTGGAATTCCTGACTCAACTTGGGACAAAATAGCTAATTTGAACTCTTTTGTGTAATTGATTCTAGCTTTTGTCATAACTCACCTCAAATGTTTACTAACTATTCTAAGTGTCCATGAAAAGGGGTGCAGTCCAAGCTATTGTTTTTGCGGATTTCATGTTTCTTCCTCCAAGTTCTCATCATTTTTTTCTTTATTCGGGTTTTTCTTCTTCTGATTCCGAATTGAAGAATATAAGATTGATAGCAATACCATGATTGTTAAGGCAATGGGTAAGATGTATGTTTGCGGATTAAACCGATTAGTCTCGATAGAAACCGTGATAGTTTCAACATTGCTCCAACTACTATCTCCAGCTAGATTGGTGGCCTTAACCCGATAGTAATATTGGCCATTCGGTTTATCTATCATGTCAAATGAAGTGTTTCCACCAATGTAAATCGTAGTATAGGCAGAAAAATCAGATATATTAGATTCTTCCAAAGTATAGTTATTTGCATTATTCACAACAGACCATGAAATTGTATAGTTGCCATCTGTGTTCGGAGACAAAAGCTGAGATATATCTGGCGCAATTGGGACATAGACCACCATTACAGAATGCGCGCCACTCCATTCAGTGGTTCTTACACTATTATTTGCTTTGGTCCGATACCAGTATAAACCTTCGGACATGTTTGTAATGAGATGTTGTGTTTCATTTCCTTCATAAATTGTTATCGAGATTGAAAAATCAACTATATATGAGCGTTCTAAAATATACCAATCTGCTTCAGACACCTGTTTCCATGAGATTGTATGATTTCCGTCTGTATCAAGGTACTCTGAAACAGAGATTGTTGGTTGTTGTTCAATATAATACGGGTCATAAATACCCAGGCCAGAGTGTGAACCTATGTAAAGCCAGTTTCTTTCTTCATCCCAATAGATATCAGTTACTGGTTCCGGCAATAGGGGACTAATATCAATTGTATCAATAACAGTCATGTCCTCTTTCGCACAAATATGAATTTTATTGTCTTCCAATATGCTAGTCCCCCCCATAACATAAACAAAATCATG